>JBOIEQ010000010.1:0-51065 GCA_050741255.1 Burkholderiales bacterium
GCGCCGAAGGCGGCCGCCAAGGCTCCCGCGCCCGCCGCGCCATCGCCCGCAGGGGCCTCCGCCGGCGCGGGCGAATACGCCGTGCAGAAGGGCGACACGCTGTTCAAGATCGCCGGCGCCACCAAGCCGGAAGGCGCCACGCTCGAGCAGATGCTGACGGCGCTCTACCGCAGCAATCCCGACGCCTTCCAGGGCAACATGAACCGCCTGAAGACCGGGAAGATTCTCAAGGTGCCGGACGCGGCGACAGCGACGGCCATGCCGCAGCCCGAGGCGCTGAAGGAAGTGCGCGTGCAGACGGCTGACTGGAACGCCTACCGCAAGAAGCTCGCCGAAGCACCCGCGGACGCCACGCCCGGCGACACCAAGCCCGCCGCGGGCAAGATCACCGCGGCCACTCCGGATAAAGCGGCCAAGGAGCCCCCGAAGGACGTGGTGCGCCTGTCCAAGGGCGAAGCGCCCGCCGCCGCCGGCAAGCCCGCCAAGCCGATGTCCAGCCGGGAACGGCTGCGCATGCTCGAGGAAGAAACGACCGCGAAGGAAAAGGCGCTGGCTGAAGCCAACGACCGCATCGCGCAGCTCGAGAAAAACATTGGCGACATGCAGAAGCTGCTGCAGTTGAAGGGGCAGCCGGTGCCGCCGGCGGCTAAGCCGGACGCCGCGAAAGCCGCGCCGCCGCTCGCCGTCACGAAAGCCGAACCGCCCAAGCCCGAGGCGAAGGCTGTGCCGCCCGAGCCGGCCAAGCCGGCCCCCGCCGACACCAAGGCGGCTGTCACGCCACCCCCCGTCCCGGATACCAAGGCGGCCCCGCCACCGGATGCGAAGGCGGTCGCGCCTGTCCCGCCCGCCCCGCCCGTAGCGGACGGCAAACAACCTGCACCCGAGGCCAAGCCGGTGCCGCTGGAGCCGCCCAAGACCGCTCCCGACGCGCCGAAAGGGGCGCCCGACACGGCCAAGGCAGAGCCCGCGCCCAAGCCGAAACCCAAGCCCGCACCGCCGCCGCCGCCCCCGCCGCCGCCCAACCTGGTCGATCAGGTGCTGGAAGAGCCGCTGTATCTCGCGGGTGGGGCTGCCGCACTGCTGGCGCTGCTCGGCGGCGGTTTCATGGCGCTGAAACGGCGCCGCCGCGCCGGCGGCGACGACGACCGCAAGATCGCGCCCAAGCTCGGCGCGTCCGCGGCCGGTGCCGCCTCGCCGCTGTCGATGCAGTCCACCGTCATCATGCCCGCCCAGTCGTCGGAGCCGATGGCCATGAGCGAGGCCGACGTCTACATCGACGAAGCCGACATGTTCATGAAGATCGGCCGCGATGCGCAGGCCGAGGAGCGGCTGAAGGAAGCGCTGGAGAAGGAACCCGGCCGTCAGGACGCGCAGTTGAAGCTGCTCGAGATCTATTCGGTGCGCAAGGACAAGGCCGGCTTCGAGAAGATCGCCCAGGGCCTGCAGCAGGGCACCGGCGGCAGCGGCGACAACTGGTTGCGCGCCGCCTCGCTCGGTTACGCGCTGGACCCGACCAACGCCCTGTACGCCGCGGGCAAGGACACGCATGCGGCCGCACCGCTCGCCGCAGGCAGCGGTGGCGATCTCGATTTCGATCTGGACCTCGACAACAAGAGCGTCTCGGAAACCGACGTGCTGCTCGATACGGGCGATCGCGGGGCCGCCGACGTGCTGGACCCGACCAAGACGATGATCGTGCCGCCGCCCTCGCGCGCCGCCGCGCCCAAGCCGCCACCGCCGACGCCGGCGGAGGTGTCCAACCCGCTGCCCGATTTCACGATCGACGTCGCCCACGGCCTGGGCCTCAACACCAAGCACCCCGACATCACGATCGACAGCCTGCCGGCCGAAGGCAACCCCAATGTCACGCACACGAACCTGACGGCGGAAATGGGTGACGTCGCGAATGTGTCGAGCGGTCCGAACGTGATCGACTTTTCACTCGACCATTTGCCGGCCGCAAACTCGTCGGAAGGCGAAGCCACCCGCGACGGCACGCTGATCCTGACGCCGGAGAACGCGCAGAAAGCCAGCGAACTGACGCTGGACGTGGACATCGGGGCAAAGCCGCCCACCGAAACCAACGCGCCGCTGGCGCCAGACTTCAAGCTCGATCTCGGCGAGTCGACGCAGATTTCCCCGCCGCCGGGGGCGACCGAAACGGTGCCGGACCTCGACCTGGGCGGCCTGAGCCTGAGCATGGACAGCCCCGGCGCAGCCGCGGCCGCCGCCGGCGACGGCACGAAAGACGCGCATTGGTACGACGTACAGACCAAGTTCGACCTGGCCAAGGCGTATCAGGAAATGGGTGACAAGGATGGCGCGCGCGAAATTCTGCAGGAAGTCATGAAGGAAGGCGACGCCGCGCAACAGGCCGAAGCGAAGCAGCTACTCGATTCGTTGGCGTAACCCAGCCTCCAGCAACTCGTTACACTGCTGCCGCCAGGCCAACGCCTGGCGGCAGTTGTCTTTCCGGAACCGGGAATGATGCGCATCGCGCTCGGCATCGAATACGACGGCAGCCGCTTCTGCGGCTGGCAGACGCAGCCCTCGGGCTGCGCGCTGCAGGACGCGCTCGAACGAGCGCTGGCCGAGATCGCCGGGCATCCCGTGGCGACCACCTGCGCCGGGCGCACCGACGCCGGCGTGCATGCGTGCGCGCAGGTCGTGCATTTCGACACCGGATCGGCGCGCCCCGAGAGCGCCTGGGTACGCGGTGTCAACGCGCTGCTGCCGCAGGGCATGGCGGTGTTGTGGTCGCGCGAGGTCGCGGCGGCGTTCCATGCCCGTTACGGCGCGCGGGAACGTGCCTACCGCTACCTGTTGCTCAACCACCCGACCCGACCCGCGCTGGCGGCCGGGCGCGTGGGCTGGTTCCATCAGTCGCTCGATGTGGACGCCATGCGCGCCGCCGCCGCAGCGCTGGTCGGGCGCCATGATTTCAGCGCGTTCCGCTCGGCGGAATGCCAGGCCACCACGCCGGTGCGCGAGCTGCGCGCGGTGACGATCGCGCGCAGCGACGCGCTGGTCAGCTTCGAGTTCCGCGCGAACGCCTTCCTGCACCACATGATCCGCAACCTGGTGGGCAGTCTTGTTTACGTCGGCAAGGGCCGGCACCCGCCGGCGTGGCTCGCCGAAGTACTGGCCGGCCGCGACCGGGGGCGCTGCGCGCCGACCTTCGACGCGGCGGGCCTGTACCTCACGCAGGTCACCTACGAACCGCAATGGGCGCTGCCCGACGACCGCACGCGGGCCCTCGCGCAATGGGAAGCCGGCCTGCAGGCGCAAGCGGTGGAGAGCGGCGCGCCATGACCGCGCCCGTACGGATCAAGATCTGCGGCATCACGCGCCCGGAAGATGCCTTGGCAGCGGTGCAGGCGGGAGCGGACGCCATCGGCTTCGTCTTTTACGCGCCAAGTCCGCGGGCGGTGACCCCGGCGCGGGCCGCCGCGGCGATCCGCGCACTGCCGCCCTTCGTGTCGGTGGTGGGGCTGTTCGTCAATGCCGATCCGGAAGCGGTTTTGTCCACGCTGCGCCAGGTGCCGCTCGACCTGCTGCAGTTCCATGGCGATGAAACGCCGGCGTTCTGCGCGCAGTTCGCGCGGCCTTTTCTCAAGGCCGTCCGCGTCGGGCCGAAGGTGCAGCCGGCCGATTTGCTAGAATCCGCCGCTGCCTATGGAGCCGTTCCGGGCGCCCGCGGGTTGTTGCTCGACGCCTGGGTGGAAGGGCTGCACGGTGGTACCGGCAGGACCTTCAACTGGGGTGTGATTCCGCAGGGACTGGCGTTGCCGGTGGTGCTGTCGGGGGGGCTGACCCCCGGCAACGTCGCCGACGCGGTGCGACAGGTGCGGCCGGCGGCGGTCGACGTGTCGAGCGGTGTCGAAAGCGCGCCCGGCATCAAGGATCACGCAAAAATCACAACCTTCATTCACGCCGCTCTGGCCTCCGCCTCCCCATGAAACCCTACGATCTTCCCGATGCCCGTGGCCACTTCGGTCCGTACGGGGGCGTGTTCGTCGCGGAGACGCTGATGCAGGCGCTGGACGAGCTGAAAGCCGCCTACGCCCGCTACAAGGACGATCCCGAATTCAAGGCGGAGTTCGCCTACGAACTGAAGCATTACGTCGGCCGGCCCAGTCCGATCTATCACGCCAAACGCTGGTCGCAGCATTTCGGCGGCGCGCAGGTCTACCTCAAGCGTGAAGATCTGAACCACACCGGCGCGCACAAGGTGAACAACACCATGGGCCAGGCGCTGCTCGCGAAGCGCATGGGCAAGCCGCGCGTGATCGCGGAGACCGGCGCGGGCCAGCACGGCGTGGCTACGGCGACGATGGCCGCGCGCTTCGGCATGGAATGCACGGTCTACATGGGCTCCGAGGACGTCAAGCGCCAGGCCCAGAACGTCTACCGCATGAAGTTGCTGGGTGCGACCGTCGTGCCGGTGGAGTCGGGGTCGAAGACACTGAAGGACGCGCTGAACGAGGCGATGCGCGACTGGGTGACCAACGTCGGCAACACCTTCTACATCATCGGCACCGTGGCGGGGCCGCACCCGTATCCCATGATGGTGCGCGACTTCCAATCCGTCATCGGCGAAGAGTGCAAGGTGCAGATGCCCGAGCTGATCGGCCGCCAGCCTGACGCCGTACTCGCCTGCGTGGGGGGCGGTTCCAATGCGATGGGCATTTTTTTTCCGTACATCGGCCACGAAAAAGTACGCCTGATTGGCGTCGAGGCCGCGGGCCACGGGCTCGAGACCGGCAAGCACGCCGCCACGCTGTGTGCCGGCAAGCCGGGCGTGCTGCACGGCAACCGCACCTATCTGATGCAGAACGACGACGGGCAGATCATCGAGACCCATTCCATTTCGGCGGGCCTCGACTACCCCGGCGTCGGCCCCGAGCATGCCTGGCTGAAGGACAGCGGGCGCGCGGAGTATGTCTCCATCACGGACGACGAGGCGCTCAAGGCTTTCCACGACCTGTGCCGTCTCGAGGGCATTATCCCGGCGCTGGAGTCGAGCCATGCGCTCGCCTACGCCGCCAAGATCGCGCCGCGCCTGCCGAAAGACCAGGTGCTGCTCGTCAACCTGTCGGGCCGCGGCGACAAGGACATGCACACGGTGGCCGAGAAGTCCGGCCTCAATTTTCAGTGAGGGGTGAGGAGAGAGGGGTGAGGGGATAATCAGTAATGCCCATGTGCGGCGGTCTTCACGCTTCTCCCCTCACTCCTCCCCCTCACTCCTCACCGCATCAACCATGTCCCGCATCACCGCCACCTTCGACCGGCTCCGCCAGCAGGGCCGCAAGGCCCTCATCCCCTTCGTCACCGCCGGCGATCCGGAGCCCGCGCTCGCGGTGCCGCTGATGCACGCGCTGGCCAAGGCGGGCGCTGACATCATCGAACTGGGCGTGCCGTTTTCCGATCCCATGGCGGACGGACCGATCATCCAGCGCGCGAGCGAGCGCGCCCTCGCGCACGGCGTCGGTCTGAAGGACGTACTGGGCTTCGTCGCCGAGTTTCGCAAGACCGACACAACAACGCCCGTCGTGCTGATGGGCTACGCGAATCCGGTGGAGGCAATGGGTTTGGAGAGCTTCGCCGACCGTGCCCGCGCCGCCGGCGTGGATGGCGTGCTGGTGGTCGATTACCCGCCGGAGGAGGCGCAGCCGCTGGTGGCCGTGCTGGATGCGCGCGGTCTCGACACCATCTTCCTGCTGTCGCCGACGACCACCGAGACCCGCATGCAGGAGGTGGCGCGCCTCGGGCGCGGCTACCTGTACTACGTGTCGCTGCGCGGCGTGACCGGGGCGAGCAACATCGACGTCGGGGAAGTGGCTGCTGCCGTCAAACGCATCGGCCGCCACGCGAAGATTCCGGTGGGCGTCGGCTTCGGCATCCGCGACGGGGCCACCGCGCGGGCGGTGGCCGCCGTGGCCGATGCGGTCGTGATCGGCAGCCGGCTGGTACAGGAAATCGAAACCAGCCCGCGCGAGCAGGTGGTGGATAATATCGGGGCCCTGCTGGCGGGTATCCGTGGCGCCATGGATGCGCCGCCGGATGCGCGCTAGCGTCCGAGCGTCGATCCGGGAGGGACTTTCGAGATGAGCTGGATCCAGAAACTGCTGCCCCCGCGCATCAAGCGTGATGCCGGTGCGCCGCGGAAAGCGGTGCCGGAGGGCCTGTGGGTCAAGTGCGAATCGTGCGAAGCGGTGCTCTATCGCACCGACCTCGAAAAGAACCTCAGCGTGTGTCCGAAGTGCGGCTTTCACAATCGCACCGGCGCGCGCGACCGCCTCGACTGGTTTCTCGATCCCGAAGGGCGTTTCGAGATCGGCGCCGAGGTGCTGCCAGTGGACAGCCTCAAGTTCAAGGACAGCCGCCGCTATACCGAACGCCTGGAAGAGGCGCGCCGGGAGGTGGAGGAGGAGGACGCGCTGGTGGTCATGCAGGGCGCGGTGAAGAGCGTGCCGCTGGTGGCCGCGGCATTCGAGTTCCGCTTTCTCGGCGGCTCAATGGGCTCGGTGGTGGGCGAGCGTTTCGTGCGCGGCGTGCAGGTCTGCCTCGAACAGCGGCTGCCCTTCATCTGCTTCACCGCCAGCGGCGGCGCGCGCATGCAGGAAGGGCTGTCGTCGCTGATGCAGATGGCCAAGACTTGCGCGGCGCTGACGGAGTTGGCGGAAGCGCAGTTGCCGTTCATTTCGGTGCTGACGGATCCGACCATGGGCGGCGTGTCCGCGAGCTTCGCGATGATCGGCGACGTGGTGGTCGCCGAGCCGGGCGCGCTGATCGGCTTCGCCGGCCCGCGCGTCATCGAGCAGACCGTGCGCGAAACCCTGCCGGAAGGTTTCCAGCGTTCGGAGTTCCTGCTGGAACATGGCGCGATCGACATGATCGTCGACCGTCGCGAGATGCGCGACCGGATCGCCAGCTTGCTCACCCTGCTGCTCAAGCTGCCCGCCGCGGCCTGAGCCAAGGTTCTTGATTTACCGGCCGCAGCCAGTGCGCGCTATCGGCGACCCGCCATGAGCGCGTTTCCCGAATCCCGAATCCCGAATCCCGAATCCCTGCAGGACTGGCTCGCCCACCTCGAACGTCTGCACCCGCAGGCCATTGCGCTGGGGCTCGAACGCGTGGCGGTGGTGCGCGACCGGATGGGCCTGCAGCCGGTGTTTCCGGTCATCACCGTCGGCGGCACCAACGGCAAAGGTTCGACCTGCGCGCTGCTGGAGGCGATGCTGCGCGCGGCGGGTTACCGCGTCGGCTGCTACACCTCGCCGCATCTGCTGGCCTATAACGAACGCGTGCGCATCGACAGCGCGAGCGCCACCGATGCCATGCTGGTGCAGGCTTTCGAACACGTGGAGCGGGCGCGGCAGGACACCTCGCTGACCTATTTCGAGTTCGGCACGCTCGCGGCGATGGCCGCCTTCATCGATGCCGGCGTCGAGGTGGCGATCTTGGAAGTGGGGCTCGGTGGCCGCCTCGACGCCGTCAACGCTTTCGATGCCGATGGGGCGATCGTGACCACGGTCGATCTCGACCACCAGGACTGGCTGGGCGACACGCGCGAGCAGATCGGCTGGGAGAAGGCGCATATCTACCGCAGCGGGCGCCCGGCCATCTGCGGCGACCGCGATCCGCCGCCGGGGCTGACCGAACATGCGCGCGCAATCGGCGCGGACCTGCTGGTGCTGGGGCGCGATTTCGACGCGGTGGCGATGGACGGCCAATGGCGCTACGCGGGTCCCGGCGGCGCCCGGCACGGGCTGCCGCCGCCGGTGTTGCGCGGGGACGCCCAGCTCGGCAACGCGGCGTGCGCGATCGCGCTGCTGGACGCCCTGCGCGCGCGCCTGCCCGTCGCCCTGCAGGACGTGCGCGCGGGGCTGCTGACCGCCGCGGCGCCGGCGCGTTTTCAGGTGCTGCCAGGGCGTCCCGCCCTTATTCTCGATGTCGCGCACAACCCGCAAGCCGCGCGCGCCCTGGCCGCGAATCTCGCGCGCATGCAGGGGTTCAAACGCACCCATGCCGTGTTCGGCATCCTCGCCGACAAGGACGCGGGTGAAGTGATCCGCGCCCTCGCGCCGGAGATCGACCGCTGGTTCGTGGGCGGGATCGCCGGCCCGCGCGGTCGCAGCGCCACCGACACCGCCGCGCTGATCGAACGCCATGCACCGGCCCCCGTCGTTACCGTCTGCGCGGATGTCGCGGCCGCCTGGCGCGCGGCCACCAGCGCGGCGGGGCCGGATGATAGAATCGCAGCCTTCGGATCGTTCCTGACGGTCGCCGCAGTCGTGCAACTCCTGCACGCGCAAGGCCGGCCGGTGGTTACGCGGTAACCGATCCGCGGAGTCTGGATGGCGAAAGCAGTCAGCGCGGAAGAAATCGACCTGCGAAAGCGCGCACGGCGCCGCCTCGTCGGGGCCATCGCCCTCGTCCTGCTCGCGGTCATCTTCCTGCCGATGGTGCTCGACAAGGAGCCCAAGCCGGTAACCCAGGACGTGGTCATCCAGATCCCGTCCCAGAACCAGGGCCAGTTCGTCTCCAAGATTGTTCCGGTGGCGCCGGAGACCAAGGCGCCCGTGCGCGCCGAGCCGCAGCCCGCGGACAAGGACCTGGCCAAGTCGGAGGCCGGCATACTCTCGCCCAAGTCGCCCGCAACGACCGCGGCGGCGCCCAAGGCCGCGGAAACCCCGCCGCCGGCCGCCAAGCCCGCCCCGGCGGAACCCGCGAAGCCCAAGGCGGAAACCAAGCCGCCTGCCAAAGCAGCCGCGCCGGCCAAGGCGGAAGTTAAACCCGCCCCTCCCGCAGCGGCGCCGGCCGGCCAGTTCGTGGTGCAGGTCGCCGCGCTGTCCGACACGGCCAAGGCCCAGGTCATGAAAGAGCAGATCGCCGCCGCCGGCTACGCGGCCTACACCGAAAGTGTGCCGACTGCCTCCGGCCCGGTCATGCGGGTGCGGGCGGGGCCGTTCGCGACCCGCGCCGCGGCCGAAGCCGCCCGCGACAAGCTGAAGGCCGCCGGCATGGCCGGCAACGTCACCACCAAATGAATCCTCCGCCGCGTGAATGACGGCCTTCGATTACGGCGTTCTGCTCGTGATGGCGCTGTCCATTGCCTTGAGCGTCTGGCGCGGTTTCCTGCGCGAGCTGCTGTCGCTGGTGGTCTGGGTGACGGCCTTCATCGGTGCGCCGCTGCTGGCAGCCGAGGTGGCCCAGCACTTGCCGATGGGCGGTGCCGACCCCACGTTACGTTTGCTGGCGGCGATGTTGCTGCTGTTTCTGGCCTTTCTCATCGTCGGCGGCATCATTGCCATGCTGCTCGCCATGCTGATCAAGAAAGCCGGCCTTGACGTCATCGACCGCCTGCTGGGGGCCGTCTTCGGCGCCGCGCGCGGGCTTATCATCGTGCTTACCGTGGTGCTGATCGGGGGGTTGACCGTGTTCCCGCGCGAACCGTTCTGGAAGCACGCCATGCTGGCGCCGCCCTTCGAGTCCGCGGCGCTGGTGGTGGCCGGCTATCTGCCGGCCGAATTGCGCGAACGCATCAAGTATCGATAGGCGGACCGGACCATGTGCGGCATCCTCGGCGTCGTCGCCACCAGTCCCGTCAACCAGATCCTCTACGACGGTCTGCTGGTCCTGCAGCACCGCGGGCAGGACGCCGCGGGCATCGTCACCGCGCAGGGCCCTGCGTTCCACATGCACAAGGGCGGCGGCATGGTGCGCGACGTGTTCCGCACCCGCAACATGCGCGAGCTGCCGGGCTTTACCGGCATCGCGCACTGCCGCTACCCGACCGCGGGTTCCGCGTCGTCGGCGGCCGAGGCGCAGCCCTTCTACGTGAATTCACCGTTCGGCCTGGTGCTGGGACACAACGGCAACCTCACGAACACGGATGAACTGAAGCGCGACCTGTTCCGCCAGGACCTGCGCCACGTCAACACCAACTCGGATTCGGAAGTGCTGCTGAACGTGCTCGCGCACGAACTGCAGGAAGCGGCCACCAACTACAAGCTCGACCCGGCGACCATCTTCAAGGCGGTGTCCGGCGTGCACCGGCGCTGCCGCGGCGCCTACGCGATCGTGGCGATGATCGCGGGCTACGGCCTGCTCGCGTTCCGTGATCCGTACGGCATCCGGCCGCTGGTGTTCGGGGTCATGGACACGGAGCGCGGGCCCGAGTACCTGGTGGCCTCCGAAAGTGTGGCGCTCGATTCGCTGGGCTACCGGGTGGTGCGCGACGTCGCCCCGGGCGAGGCGATCTTCATCGACGACGAAGGCAATTTCTTCAGCCAGCAGTGCGCGCAGAACCCGACGCTCAATCCCTGCCTGTTCGAGTACGTGTACCTGGCGCGGCCCGATTCGGTGATCGACGGCATCTCGGTGTACGAGGCGCGGCTGCGCATGGGCGAGAGCCTTGCCGAGAAGATCAAGCGCGAATACCGTCACCTCGACATCGACGTGGTGATCCCGATCCCCGATTCCAGCCGCCCGTCGGCGATGCAGCTCGCGAACCGGCTGAACATCGGCTACCGCGAGGGTTTCATCAAGAACCGCTACATCGGCCGCACCTTCATCATGCCGGGGCAGGGCACGCGCCGGAAGTCGGTGCGGCAGAAGCTGAACGCGATCGGCATGGAGTTCAAGGGCAAGAACGTGCTGCTGGTCGATGACTCGGTCGTGCGCGGCAACACCTCCCGCGAGATCGTGCAGATGGCACGCGAATCCGGCGCGCGGCGCGTGTTCTTCGCCTCCGCCGCCCCTCCGGTGCGCTACCCCAACGTCTACGGCATCGACATGCCGACGCGCGACGAGCTGATCGCCACCGGTCGCACGGACGCCGAGATCGCGCGCGAGATCGGCGCGGACGAACTGATCTACCAGGACCTGGCCGCGCTGACGGCCGACGTGAGCAGCGTCAACCCGGCGGTGACCAGTTTCGAGGACTCCTGCTTCAGCGGGCGCTACATCACCGGCGACATCACGACCGAGTACCTCGAAGGCGTGGAGGCCAGCCGCCGCAACGCCGCAGCCGCCGACGAGCACGAGGCGGCCACCCAGCTCGACCTCAATCTGGAGATTGTCGACTAGAGCCTGTTATGGACCTAAACGTATGCGGCGAACGCGGGAGTCGGGTTTCAGTGCTAGGAGCCGATCGCGCCGCAGTGCCAGCCACTGTAAGCGTGAGGCGACAACGCAATGGACCCCGAATCCCGCGTTCCCTCCGGGTTGAGCCAGAAGGGCCCGTCTGCGTCGTTGCTCGTCGTTGCGTAGAGGGGCTACTCGGCCTCCTCGCGCCTAGCAGCCGAGCCCTTCTGGCTCAACGCCGCGCACGTTTAGGTCCATAACAGGCTCTAGGTTTTGACAAGCCCGGGCCGGAGCCGGTAATCTCCGTTTGCGCCGATTTGAGGATCAGCTTGCGGGCGCCACGGAACCTTGGTTTTTTCACGGTTCCGCGACAAAAAAATGCGGCTAAAGCGAGGGAAACCCGGTTTAGCCACAAGCTGACCGGGTTTTTCTTTTTCCGGACGTCATATGAGCGACAAACCACTGCAGCTGGACACCCTGGCGGTGCGCGGCGGGATCGAGCGCAGCCAGTTCGGCGAGCACTCCGAGGCGCTGTTCCTGACCTCGAGCTTCGTGTTCAAGAGCGCCGCGCAGGCGGCCGAGCGCTTCGCCGAGCGCGAGAAGGGCCCGATCTACTCGCGCTTCACCAATCCCACGCTGAAAATGTTCGAGGACCGCCTGGCGCTCATGGAGGGTGCCGAGCGTTGCGTCGGCACGGCTTCCGGCATGTCGGCCATCCTCGCCATGGCGATGGCGCTGCTGAAGGCGGGCGATCACGTGATTGTGTCGCACAGTGTGTTCGGGTCCACGGTGCAGCTCTTCGGCACCATCCTGAAGAAATTCGGGATTGAGACGAGTTTCGTCTCCGCAACCGACGTGTCCGCCTGGGAACAGGCGGTGACGCCGAAGACACGGCTCCTGTTCGTGGAGACGCCGTCCAATCCGCTGACCGAGGTCTCGGACATCGCGGCATTGGCGGCGGTCGCGCGCAAGGCGGGCGCGGTGCTCGCCGTGGACAACTGCTTCTGCACGCCCGCGCTGCAGAAGCCGCTGGAGCTGGGTGCCGACCTCATCATCCATTCGGCGACCAAGTACCTGGACGGGCAGGGGCGCGTGCTGGGCGGCGCCGTGCTGGGCCGTGAGGAATTGATCGCGCCGGTGTTCGGTTTCCTGCGGACCGCGGGACCGACCATGAGCGCGTTCAACGCCTGGGTGTTCCTGAAAGGGCTGGAGACGCTGCGCATTCGCATGGAGGCGCATTCGGCCGCGGCGCTTGCCCTCGCGCAATGGCTGGAGCGGCAGCCGAAGGTCGCGCGCGTGTATTACCCGGGGCTCGCCTCGCATCCGCAGCACGCGCTGGCGATGCGGCAGCAGAGGACCGGCGGCGGCATCGTGTCCTTCGACGTCAAGGGTGGCAAGGGCGCGGCCTGGACCGTGGTGGACAGCACGCGCCTGCTGTCGATCACGGCCAACCTGGGCGACACCAAGAGCACGATCACCCATCCCGCGACCACGACCCATGGCCGCATCACGCCGGAGGCGCGCGCGGCCGCCGGCATCGGCGACGGACTGCTGCGGGTGGCGGTCGGGCTGGAAGCGGTGGACGATATCCGGGACGATCTGGCGCGGGGCCTGGCCCAAGCCTAGGCCTGGCCGCCGGGGCCGTGCGTCCCGGCGTCAGGCCGCCGCACTGCCTTCGAGCGCAGCGGCCCGCCGCGCCGCGCGGCGGCGGTGCTTTTCCGCCTCCGACTTCGCGGCGTCCGTGGCCTTGAACATTTCGAGGTTGTCCAGGTCGCCGGCCTGCGCGGACGTCGTGGCCACATCCGTGTACGGTTGCGTGTCGCGCTCGACGCGCCGCAGGATGCGCCAGTACTCCCAGTACATGCCGGCAAAGCGCGCATGCTTGGAAATGATTTCCCAGGCATACCGCGGGTAAAAGGAAAACACACTTTCGCGCGGCAGGCCGGAGCGGCGGTCACGGCGCCGCTTGCGCCGGAACAGCCCGCCCTCCAGCGGGTGCATGCCCTCGAGTTTCGGCACCGCATGGAACGCCAGCAGCTTCATCATCATGTTGCGCGGGCTGTAGCCCCACACCCTGCAGCGTTGCAGTACGCGTTCCACATGGTCCGGCGAGTAATACAGATCCCAGGCGCGTTGGTAGATCCCGAGCAGTTCCGCATCCGTCATCACGGCATGCCGTGTGGTCACATGCGTGAGGTCGTAGTGGTTCGGGTCGGCATCCATGGCGACGCCGGCCAGATGCAGCTTCTTGTGGTCCGCCGAGCCCGGCAACGGCGTCAGGATGAAGAACTCCAGCAGGTCGATCGGCAACTCCTGCTGGATGATGCGGATGTCGCGTTCGATCGAGGCCGGCGTATCGCCGGGGAAGCCGAGGATGTAGCCGGCGTAGGTCAGGGTGCCGACACTGTGCCAGGCCTGCAGCATCTCGCGGTACTGGGTGATGTGGTTCTGGCCCTTGCTGGCGTCTTTCAGGGATTCAGGATTGATGTTTTCCAGCCCGATGAACACGCGGTTGACGCCCGCGCGCCCTGCCTTCTCGATGAAACCGCGGATCTTGTGCGCCATGGTGTCGACCTGGGCCACGATGTGGATTCTCAGGCCTTCTTCCTCGCGCATTTTGATGAGGCGGTCGAACATCGGCTCCCAGCTCTGGTTGCGCGCGAGGTTGTCGTCGGTAATGAAGAAGTTGTGCACGCCCTGGGCGAGATTCGCGCGCACGAGCTGTTCGACGTCATCGGCGCTGCGCGACCGCGACTTGCGGCCCTGGACGTTGATGATGGTGCAGAAGCTGCACGCGAAAGGACAGCCGCGCCCCGCGTCGAAGCTGGTACGGGCGCCGCTGGTTCGCCGTACCACCCCGGCCGGCAGGTATGGCGTTGGCGTGCCTTCGAGAGACGGGAGGTCACTCATGAAGTTGTACAATGGTTTCAGTTCACCACGCGAGGCCGCCTGCAGCAGGTCTGCGAGCCGGCCCTCCGCTTCGCCGGCGAACAGCGTGATGCCGAGATCCATCGCCGCCTGCAGTTCCGCGGGCACGGTGGGCAACATGGCGAGGCAGCCGCTGACGTGAAAGCCGCCGATGGCGACGCTGATGCCGGCGGCCCGCAATGGACGCGCGATGTCGACGGCGCGCGGATACTGGTTGGTCTGCACGCCGACCAGGCAGACGAGGCCGCGTCCGTCCGCGGCGTGGATCTGCCGGATGATGGCCTCCGGGCGGATCCGGATATTGGTTTCGTCCCAGACGGTGATCTGGATATCGACGTCGTCGCCGAGCACGCGCCGTTCGGCGCAATCCAGCGCCAGGCCGTTCAGTGCGGCCAGCGTGTTGGCGGGTATGGACGAACGCGCCCACTGGATGACGTAGCCGTCATCGTCGTAATGCGAGGGTTTGATCAGGAACAGGGGAAACGGCTTGCGGGCAGGCTCGAGTGCGGACGACATGACGGGATTGCCTGGGGAGGTTGGGGCGGCAATCCGTTCCGCTGCCAGAGCCGCAGTGTACGGCATCGGACGGACGGTGAATATGACAACTTGGCGGGCGTTTTTACCGGATTCCGCGCGGCATGGCTCCTCAATGCTGGCTAGGGTAGGGCCACCGCCTTGCAACCTGCGGCATCGCATCGCAGATAACTCCCGGACCGATACCAGTCCGCGAGCACCCAGCGTTCGCACGATTGCCCGGCAAGCTGGTGTTCGTGGCGCGCAGGCCGGTGGGTATGGCCGTGGATCAACCGCGTGCAACTCCGTGCACGAAACGCAGCCTCCACGGCGCCCGCATTAACGTCCATGATTTCCGGGGCGAGCGTCTGCTTGGCGCGCTCGCTCTTCGCGCGCAGGCGGCGGCCGATCGCCACGCGCACGGCGCGGGGCAGGGCGAGGCTCAGCGCCAGCACCCACGGCTGCCGGTAGCGCGCCCGGGCGCGCTGGTATTGGAGGTCGTCGGTGCACAGCGTGTCACCGTGCATGAGCAGGGTCGGCGTGCCGTAGAGGTCGATCACGGAAGGATCGGGCAGCAGACGCGCTCCGGATTCGCGCGCGAAGCGCGCGCCGAGCGTGAAGTCCCGGTTGCCGTGCATGACGAACACCGGCACGCCGGCGCCGGTCAGCGCGGACAAGCCGGCGATCACCTGGCGGTTCAGCGGATCGGGATCATCATCGCCGACCCACAGGTCGAACAGGTCACCGAGAATGTAGAGCGCGTCGGCGACGCGGGCTTCGCGGGCGAGAAAACCGAGGAACAGCGCGACGAGATCCGGACGGGCACCGGAAAGATGGACGTCGGAGACGAAGAGCGTCGCCATGGGCGACGCCTAGCGGCGAAGGATGAAGGATGAAGGATGAAGGAAGTAAGCCCGGGAGCGCGAGGGGGGCCAGACTTCCGCCTTCATCCTTCCGCCTTCATCCTTGGGTTTCAAGCGACTTCGGCCTTTTCGATCACGACGTCTTCCAGCGGCACGTCGGCGTGGAAGCCCTTTTTGCCGGTCTTGACCTTCCTGATCTTCTCCACGACGTCTTCGCCTTCGACCACGCGGCCGAACACGCAGTAGCCCCAGCCCTGGCCGTTGGGCGCCGTGTGGTCGAGGAAGTCGTTGTCGTTAAGGTTGATGAAGAATTGCGCGGAAGCGGAGTGCGGATCGTTGGTGCGTGCCATCGCCACGCTGTACTTCGCGTTCTTGAGCCCGTTTTTCGCCTCGTTCTCGATCGGCGCCCGCGTCGGCTTCTGGTCCATGCCGGGCG
Organism: Burkholderiales bacterium; assembly: GCA_050741255.1. Lineage (GTDB taxonomy): Bacteria > Pseudomonadota > Gammaproteobacteria > Burkholderiales > SG8-41 > CAZXNF01. The sequence goes on from JBOIEQ010000010.1 coordinate 15,832, forward strand.
CGAAGCCGCCGCCCTGGATCATGAAGCCGTCGATCACGCGATGGAACACGGTGTTCGTGTAGTGGCCGCTTTTGACGTACTCGAGGAAGTTGGCGGCTGTTTTCGGCGCTTTCGCTTCATCGAGTTCGAGGCCGATGACGCCGTGGTTGGTGTGCAGCTTGATCATGTCATTCCTTCTTCGCGGCGGGCTTGGCCGCGACGAGCGTGGCCTGCTCGATCAGGATGGGCGTCTGCGGCACATCGCCGTGCGGGCCGCGCCGGCCGGTCGGCGTGCCGGAAATCTTGTTCACGACCTCCATGCCTTTGACGACCTTGCCGAACACCGCGTAGCCGTGCCCGTCCTGCCCCGGGTAGTTCAGCATGCCGTTGTTGGTCGTGTTGATGAAGAACTGCGCGGTGGCGGAGTTCGGATCGTTGGTGCGCGCCATCGCGAGCCAGCCGGTGTCGTTCTTCAGGCCGTTGTTGGATTCGATGGGGATCGGCGCCCGCGTCGGTTTCTGCCCCATGTCGGGGGTGAAGCCGCCGGCCTGCACCATGAAGCCGGGGATGACGCGGTGAAAGATGGTGCCGTTGTAGTGCCCCTCTTTCACGTATTGCAGGAAGTTGGCGACCGATTTCGGCGCCTTGGCCGGATACAGCTCCACCACGATCGTGCCCGCGCTGGTCTTGAGTTCGACCTGCGGGTCCTGCGCCAGTGCCGCGGCGCTCACGGCAAACCCGAAAAGCAATACAAACAGCTTCGATTTCATGCGCATATCCTATGGAAATGACGGAAGGAGAACCACCAAAGCGACTACCCCGGGAAAATTGAATCCTGATTCCCGATTCCTGAATCCTGCCTCTAGGCCGCACCCTCGTAGATGATCTTCCAGATACCGCCTTCATTCAGCCAGTACTGGCGCTTGCGCATCCTGTTTTCGAGATTGCTGCTCGCGTAGTCCTGTTCGAAGGTGACGACGGCGAGGTCCTCGCGGCCGGGGTAGAGGAACGCGCTGACGCCCGTCGCCTTGACCTTGATCCATGTCTTGGCGGCGTTGACCGTGCGCTTCTGTTGCGACCACTGTTCGAGATTCTGCTTTCCGGCCGAGAAGCCGGGGGCGTAGTGGGCGAGGTAACGCCCGCTGTCGAGGCTTTCCCAGTCCTGCCGCCACTGCTCGAAACGGCCGATGAAGTCGGCGCGCGTCTTGCGCATCGCGTCGGAGGCCACCCACTCGATGCCACTGGAGATGATGACCGGGGTGGAACCGACCTGCACCTGCTTGGCGATCGCCTCGAAGTCCTGATTGGTGAGCGCAACGCAGCCGTCGCTCGCCCGTGGCGGCCGGCTGTAGGTGTCGTAGGGCACGCCGTGCAGCCAGATGCCGTTACCCTCGCGGCCTTCGCGCTTGTCCCATTCGTTCGGGTAGTTGATGGGCAGCGCGCCCACGCCGTAGAGCTCCGCCTGCTTGCCGTAGAGGACGTCCAGGCGCTCGCGCGGGAGGCTGCCGGTGACGTGATAGACGCCGAGCGGCGTGCGCTTGTCGCCGGAACGCGTTTTGTCGGAGCCATTCTTGCCGCTGGTCACGTAGTAGTCGGAGACCAGCTTGGGCTCACCGTTCACGTTTTGGAAGACGAACAGCGTCGAGCGCCCGGTATCCACCACCATCGCGTATTTCTGTTCAGGCGCCATCTGCAGCAGGTAGCGTGGCACGCGGTCGGCCGGGCGCTCCTGGGCGTAGCGGGCGAGGCGGGCGCGCGCTTCCTCGCGCAGGTCCGCGACGCGGTCGGCCGGCACGTTCTGGGCCGCGCCGATGTTGGAGATCGGCCGCGCGCGGGCCATCAACAGGTCGCCCTTGATCAGGTGGGCCAGCCGGAAGTTGGGATAGCGCGCGATGACGCGGTCGATTTCGGCGGTGGCGATGTCGAGCTGGTTGCGGGCGATGGCGTTCAGGGTGGCGACGAGCAGCGCTTCCGGCGCGGTATCGGCCAGCATGGGCGCCGCGCGGCCCCCCAGGGGATTGGGGACCGCCTGCGGCACGGCGGGCGGCGCAAGCAGTACGAAAGCGGCGATCCCGGCGGCGCTCGCCGCGGCGCCCAAGCGGGTCAGCAGGCGCAACTTCCTAAGAGCCAATGCGCTCTTCCTGGATCAGCCAGCGGCCACTGTTCTTGACCAGCACCAGTGTCTTGGTGCTGACCATCTTGGTGCCGCCCGAGCGGTAGTTCTGGCGGAAAGTGACCGCGACGCGATTGTCGGCGGTCTGCGTGACCTTGGGCGCTTCGACCGCGACCTCGATCTTGCGTGGCTTGGCGATGCGCACGCGGCGGGTGTTCTCCCAGTCGGCGCGCGATTCGCCGGCCGGCACCTTGAAGTCCGGCGCGTAGGCCGCGAGGTAGCCATTCACGTCGTTGCCGGCCCAGGCCTTCGCCCATTGGTTGACTACGCGCAGCGCCTCCGCCGATGCCGCCGAAGTGTCTGCGGATTTGCCGGCGTCCGCTTTCGGCTCGGCCTTGGGTTCAGGCTTCGCGGCGACGGCAGGTTTCTCCGGGGCCTTGTCCACGGCCTTGGGCGCAGGCGGCGGGGCGGCGGGCGCCGTGGCGACGACGAGCGGTGCGGTAGTCTTCGGATCGGCCTTGGCCTCCTTGGCCGGCACCGGCTTGCCGCGCGGCGCCGAGGTCGAGAACAGATCCTTGATCAGGTTCAGCTTGGTCTGCGCGGAAGCATTGGCCTTGTCGAGCGCGAGCGCCTTGTCGTAGGCCTGCGAAGCCATCTTGGCGTAGATGTCGCCGAGGTTCTCGTGCGCGGTGGCGTAGCTGGGGTGCGTGCGGATCGCCATCTCGAGCGCCGCGCGCGCCTTGTCGTACTGGCCCTGCGAGGCGTACAGCACGGCGAGGTTGTTGTACGGCTCCGGCAACTCGGGGTAGTCCTCGGCGAGCGACTGGAACACCTTGATGGCGTCCACCTGCTTGTTCTGCTCGGTGAGGATGAGGCCCTTGAGGAAACGGGCGCGTGCATCGCGCGGATTGGCCTTGATGGCCGCATCCGCCTTGTCGAGTGCCGCAGGGTAGCTGCCTTGCTTGAACAGGCGCGACGCTTCGCTGTAATCGTCGCTTTGCGCGGCAGCGGGCGCCATCGCCAGCACGCCCAGCGTGAGCGCGATGCAGAGCTTGCGGAGAGCGACGACGGCGACGGCCATGGAGCGCGCATTCATTGTGTTATAATTTTCGCGAAAATTTAAGGCTTATCAAGGTGTTAAAGGCGTTACTTCAATAACGCAATTCTACCAACTTCCCCGCCCGTTTTGGAACAGCCTGCCCCATGCCCGCCGGGGCCGCTTTTCAGGCATTTTTGACCAACCACGATTCCGCCGCCGCCCGCCGGCCCCGCCATGCTGACCCTACACAACACGCTGACCCGGCGCAAAGAGCCCTTCAAACCGCTGGTGCCGGGCCAGGTCCGGCTCTACGTCTGCGGCATGACCGTCTACGACTATTGCCACCTCGGCCATGCCCGGGTGATGGTGGTATTCGACATCGTCGTGCGCTGGCTGCGGGCCATGGGCTACGCCGTGACCTACGTGCGGAACATCACCGACATCGACGACAAGATCATCAAGCGCGCCGCCGAAAACGGCGAGACCATGGCGGCGCTGACGCAGCGCTTCATCGATGCGATGCACGAGGACTCCGACGCGCTGGGCATCATCCCGCCCGACCATGAGCCGCGCGCCACCGAATACGTCGCGCAGATGCTCGACATCATCGCCACGCTGGAAAAGAAGGGCCTGGCCTACACGGCGCCCGACGGCGACGTGAATTACTCGGTGCGGGATTTTCCCGGCTACGGCAAGCTCTCCGGCAAGACGCTGGAAGACCTGCGCGCCGGCGAGCGGGTGGAAATCACGCAGGCCAAGCGCGATCCGCTGGACTTCGTGCTGTGGAAGCGCGCCAAGCCGGGCGAGCCGGAGTGGGCGAGCCCGTGGGGCGCGGGGCGTCCCGGCTGGCACATCGAGTGCTCGGCGATGTCCTCCGCGCTGCTCGGCAAGCACTTCGACATCCACGGCGGCGGCCAGGACCTGCAATTTCCCCACCACGAAAACGAGATCGCGCAGTCCGAGGGCGCGAACGGCGGCACCTTCGTCAACGCCTGGATGCACAACGGCTTCGTGCGGGTGGACGACGAGAAGATGTCGAAGTCGCTCGGCAACTTTTTCACCGTGCGCGAGATCCTCGCCAAGTACGATCCCGAGGTGGTGCGTTTCTTCATTGCGCGCGCCCACTACCGCAGTCCGCTCAACTATTCCGACCAGCACCTCGACGATGCCAAGGCGGGCCTCACGCGCCTCTACACGGCGCTGAACGGCGTCGCAGCGCCGGCGGGCACTGTGGACTGGAACCAGCCGCAGGCGGCAGTGTTCAAGGCCGCGATGGAAGACGATTTCAACACGCCGGAAGCGGTGGCCGTGCTGTTCGATCTCGCGAACGAGCTGAACAAGACCCGCGCGCCGCAGACCGCGGCGCTGCTCAAGTCTCTGGCGGGGCTGCTCGGCCTGCTGCAGCGGGATCCGGAGACGTTTCTCAAGGCGGGTCCGGCGCAGGGTGACTGGACGCCGGAGCGCATCGAGGCGGCGATCGTGGCGCGCATTGCCGCCAAGAAAGCAAAAAACTTCGGCGAGGCGGACCGCATCCGCGACGAACTGAAGGCGGCAGGCGTCATCCTCGAGGACAGCGCCAGGGGCACGACCTGGCGGCGCGACTAGCGCCCCCGTTTTTGATCGCGTGTTTCGTCGCGCAGCGCGGCGAGTTTCCGGTACCAGTCCGTCAGCACGGCCAGCGAGAACGCCGCATTCGCCGGGCTCGGGTTGGGCGTCACGAACACCTGTGCCGTACCGATCTGTTCAGGCTGCAACCCGAACATCGTTTTCCGCCGCACGCCCTCCGCGTGCCGCAGGTAATGTTCCCACGCCAGCTTGCCGTGGAACCAGGCGATGCGCGGCGGCTGGCGCAGCAGTTTCCCCTTCAGCAGTGGTGCCCATTCCGCGAAATCCGCGGTCTTGAGGTCGTGCGCGCCGCGGCTGGGCCGTTTCACCACGTCCGTGAAGCCGATGCGCCAGGTGTCGCGCAGGATCTGCATCGCCGCCCGGCCAGGCACGAGCGGCGCGGGCGTCAGTCCCGAGGCATTGAACGCCGGCCAGAAACGGTTCTGCGGCCGGGCAAAGTAGAACCCGTGTTCGACGGAATAGAGGGATGGGTTGAGGCCGATCGAGACGATGTCGAGATCCGGCGCCAGAGTGTCGGCGAGCGTTGCGGCGGACTTGGCCATGACGGCCGCATTCTGGCACGCGGGGTCGCGTGCTAGGATGGTTCACGGATCTTTTCGCTTTTGAAAGTGATATCGCTGTGACGCCCGCCCTGCAAAGCGCCCTCGGTTACCTGCTGCTGCTCGCGCTGGCCTGGCTGATCAGCGAGCGCCGGCGCGCCGTGCCGTGGCGGCTGGTCGCGGGCGGCGTGGCCCTCCAGCTGGTGCTGACGCTGCTCCTGCTCAAGCTGCCGCCGGTGCAGGGCGCCTTCCTCGCGCTGAACGACGCGCTGCTCGCGCTGGAGCGCGCGACCCAGGCCGGCACCGCGTTCGTCTTCGGTTTCCTGGGCGGCGGCCCCGCGCCGTTTGCCGAGACCAATCCCGCCGCGAGCTTTACGCTCGCCTTCCGCGCGCTGCCGGTCGTGCTGGTGGTCAGCGCGCTGACCTCGTTGTTGTTCTACTGGCGCGTGCTGCCGGCGATCGTGCGCGCGCTGTCGGCGCTGCTGGAGCGGGTGCTCGGCGTCGGCGGTGCCGTCGGCCTGTCGGCGGCGGCGAATGTATTCGTCGGCATGGTGGAGGCGCCGCTGTTCGTGAAGCCGTACCTGCGCGCGATGAGCCGCGGCGAACTGTTCATGGTGATGACCGGCGGCATGGCCGGCATCGCCGGCACGGTCATGGTGCTCTATGCCTCGGTGCTGGGACCCGTGATCCCGGCCGCGATGGGGCACATCCTGGCGGCGTCTATCCTGTCCGCGCCGGCCGCGCTGGTCGTCGCGGCGCTGATGGTGCCGCCGGAAGGCGCGCCCACCTCGGGTCGGCTGACGGTGCCGTCGTCCGCCACGAGCAGCATGGACGCGATCACGCGCGGCACGCTCGACGGCCTGGCGCTGCTGCTCAACATCGTCGCGCTGCTGCTGGTGCTGGTCGCGCTGGTGACCCTCGTCAATCTGGGGCTCGCGCTGGTGCCAGAGATCGGCGGGACGCCGGTGACGCTGCAGCGGCTGTTCGGGTTCGTGCTGGCACCGATCGCCTGGCTCGTCGGCGTGCCGTGGAACGAAGCCGCGGTCGCCGGCCAGTTGCTCGGCACCAAGACCGTACTGAATGAGTTCATCGCCTATATCGATCTCGCGCAACTCCCGCCGGAGGCTTTATCGCCGCGCAGCCGCCTCGTGATGACCTACGCGCTGTGCGGCTTTGCGAATTTCGGCAGCCTCGGCATCCTGCTCGGCGGGCTGACGGCGATGGCGCCGGAGCGCCGCGACGAGATCGTGGCGCTGGGGTTGCGCACGCTGGCGTCCGGCACGCTCTCGACCTGCGCCACCGGGGCGATGGTGGGGATGTTCTGGAGCGGTGGCTGAGTCCCTTCAGGACAGCGGACCGTCCACGATCTGCTTGAAGGCGGGGCGCGCCTGCAGGCGCTGGTAGAACGCCTCGACGTGCGGCAGCGGCGGGCGTTTCGCAGGTACGTTGAACCAGCGCTGCACGATGCAGCCGATCGGTATGTCGCCCATCGAGAAGGCGTCACCGGTGACCCACGGCCGGTCGGCGAGGTGCGCATCGAGCATCGCGAGGATCTCACCGAGCTTGAGGACGGCGGCATCGATTTCCGCCATGTTGCGTTTTTCCGGCGGCGTGCGGACCAGGCCCCAGAACACGGTGCGCGTCGGCGGCCAGACCGCGGTGGCGACCCAGTCCATCCAGCGGTCGGCGTCGGCCGCGGCCTGCGGATCGGCGGGGAGCAGCGTGTCCATGCCGTGCTGGCGCGCGAGGTAGCGCACGATGGCGTGCGATTCCCACAGCACCAGCGCGCCGTCCCGGACCACCGGCACCAGCCCGTTCGGGTTCATGCGCTTGAATTCCGGCGTGTTGTTGACGCCGTACTGCATGCCGGCGTCGATGCGGTCGTAGGGCACCTTCATCTCGGCGCAGGCCCACAGTACTTTCTGCACGTTGATCGAGTTTGTTCTACCCCAGATGGTGAGCATGTCGTCTTCCTTGGGCCGTCGTCGTTTTTTGGCGGCTTGTGCCACGGGATATTTGCCGCTGCGGTGTATGGAAGTGTAGCGCACCGGGCGCGCGCGAGCCGAAATCGCTGCCGCCGGATGTCCACTATCATCAATAGGCATACTGCAATGCCTGCTGGTTGTTTGAGTTTCCACCGGTATCGGGGTTATGGTTCCGTCAGGCGGCCAACAGACCGCAATGCCAGGAGGAAAAAAATGAACCACTTTCACCATGCCGCGGTGCGGCTGTGCGCGGGCGCGGCCATGCTTGCCACAGGTATTGCCGCGGATGCCGCGGATGCGTATCCGGCCAGGCCGGTCAGGATGGTGGTGCCCTTTGCGGCGGGCGGCGGCCTCGACGTCATCGCCCGCGCGATGAGCAACAAGTACAACCAGTCCATGGGCCAGACGGTGATCGTCGACAATCGCGGCGGCGGCAACGGCACCATCGGCGTCGACATCGTCAGCAAGGCGGCGCCGGACGGCTACACGATACTGTTCACGACCAACGCGCCCGTCGTGATCAACCCCCACATGATGAAGGTGCCGTACGACCCGATGAGGGATCTGGCGCCGGTCAGCCACGTCGCGGCGCTGCCGTTCGTGCTGATCACGCATCCCTCGGTGCCCGCGAAGAACGTCAGCGAACTGGTCGCGCTGGCCAAAACAAAACCCGGGATGACCTATTCGTCGTCGGGCGCGGGGGGCGGCGCGCACCTCTCGGGCGAGATGCTGAAATCCGTCACCAGGATCGACATCGTGCACATTCCCTACAAGGGCAACGGCCCGGCGATGATCGCGCTGGTCGGCGGGGAGGTGCAGTTCGGTTTTGCGAGCGTGCTGACGTCCGTTCCGCTGATCAAGCAGGGCCGGGTGCGGGCGCTCGCGCTGACGAGCAGCAAGCGGTCGTCGTCGTTGCCGGACGTACCGACCGTCGCCGAGACGCCCGGCCTGGCGGGCTTCGAGACCGACCTCTGGTACGGGTTGCTGGCGCCCGCGAAGACCGATCCGAAGATCGTCGACCGGCTGTACCAGGAAACGAAGCGCGTACTGGCCCAGGACGATTTCCGGAACCAGTTCGAACCGACGGGGGTGATCCTGACCGGCACGACGCCGCAGGAGTTCTCGAAGATGATGCAGTCCGACCTGACCAAATGGGCGGCCGTGATCAAGGCCGCCGGCGCCACCATCGACTGAGGGTGGCGTTCCCGCGGGGGATCAGCCTCCGGACAGGTGGGCGTTGAAGCGTTCGAAAAAGGCTTCGGCGGTTTTCTTGGCGACGCCGTCGACCAGCCGCTGGCCGACCTGCGCGAGCTTGCCGCCGATCGTGGCCTGCGCGGAATAGGAGAGGCGCGTGCCGCTGCCTTCGGGCGCCAGCCCCACCTGCGCTTCGCCCTTGGCGAAACCGGCGACGCCGCCTTGGCCCTCGAACACGAGCCGGTAGGCGTCGGGCGGGTTCACGTCGGCGAGCGTGATCTTGCCCTTGAACTTGGCACTCACCGGGCCGACTTTCGCGGTCATCACAAGGTCGTACTGGTCGTCCGACACCCTGGTCATGCTGTCACAGCCGGGAATGCAGAGTTTCAGCACCTCGGGGTCGGTGATTGCCGCCCAGGTGCGGTCCTGCGGCTGGGGAATAAGCTGGGTGCCGGTGAATTCCATTGGATCGGTGAGGGGTGAGGGGAAAGGGGTGAGGGTAAAACATTCGATCACACCGTGGATCACGTGGGGTTCGATTTCCCCCCTCACTCCTTACCCCTCTCCCCTCACCGCCCCTTCAGAGCCGCTTCCACCGCCCGCTGCGCCATCACGGTGATGAGGTGCGAGCGGTACTCGGCGGTGGCATGCAGGTCGGTGTTCAGTTCCTCGGCCGGAACCTTGATGCGCGCGACCGACTCGGGGGCGAACTTCGTCGCGAGTGCTTTTTCCATGGCCTTGACGCGGAATGCGCAACCGGTGGCGCCGGTGACGGCGACGCGCACGTGGCCGGCGACCTCGGAGACAAATACGCCGACCAGTGCGTAGCCGGACGCCGGGTTGCGGAACTTCATGTAGGCCGCGCGCTTGACCATCGGGAAGGCGACCTTCACGATCAGTTCGCCCGGCTTCAGCGCCGTTTCATACATGCCGGTGAAGAATTTGTCGGCGGAGATGGAGCGCTTGTTGGTCTCGATGGTCGCACCCAGGCCGAGCGCCGCCGCCGGGTAGTCGGCGGCCGGATCGTTGTTGGCGAGCGAACCGCCCAGCGTGCCGAGGTTGCGAACCTGCTGGTCGCCGATGCCGGCGGCGACTTTGGCCAGCACCGGCAGCAGCAGGTTGACGTCCTTGGAAGCAGCCACTTCCGCATGGCGCGTCATCGCGCCGATGACGACGTCGGTACCGACGACCGTGATGCCGCGCAGTTCCGCGAGCGCGCCGAGATCGACCAGCGTGCCGCTGCGCGAGAGCCGCAGGCGCATCGCGGGCAGCAGGCTCTGGCCGCCGGCGATTGCGCGCGCGTCCTCCGTCTTGCGGAGCAGGGCGGTGGCGTCTTTCAGCGTGCCGGGTTTGCGGTATTCGAAGGCGTACATGGCGTTGTCTGTTCCGGTCCGGGGGCGGGGAGGTGGGTCGATGCTAGCGGATGCGGCTCCCCGCGCGCAACCGGCACGTACCCGGAGTAACATTCGTCCATGGACAGCGTCGATACCGAAGTACTGAAAGGCGCCGCGGGGTGGCTCGCCGCGGGCCGCCGCGCCACCTTGGTGACCGTCGTCAGGACCTGGGGCTCGGCACCGCGTCCGGTCGGCGCGCTGGCGGCGATCCGCGACGATGGCCACGTGCTGGGCTCGGTGTCCGGCGGCTGCGTCGAGGACGATCTCATCGAGAAGGTGCGGGCCCACGGCCTGGCCGGCGGAAAGCCGGAGGTCGTGACCTACGGGGTGACGGCCGACCAGGCGGCGCGTTTCGGCCTGCCGTGCGGCGGCACGCTGCAGCTTGTGCTGGAGCCGCTGACCGCGGCCTCGCAGGTGCCGGAACTGCTCGCGGTCATCGACCGCCACGAACTGGTCGCACGCTTTCTCGACATGGACACGGGTCAGGTGCGGCTGGAATCCGGGCGCTGGTCGGACCAGCTCGCCTTCGACGGCAAGCATCTCAAGTCGATCCACGGCCCGCGCTGGCGCCTGCTGATCATCGGCGCCGGCCAGACCTCGCGCTACCTCGCGGAAATGGCGCAAGCGCTCGATTATCAGGTCACCGTCTGCGATCCGCGCGAGGAGTACGCCGACGAGTGGGCGGTGGCGGGCGCGACGCTGGTCCGCGGCTATCCTGACGACGTGGTGCTGGAAATGAATCCCGACCCGCACCTTGCCGTGGTCGCCGTGACGCACGATCCCAAGCTGGACGACGCGGCGCTGACCGAGGCGCTCAAATCGCCGGCGTTCTATGTCGGCGCGCTCGGCTCGAAGAAGAACAACGACAATCGCCGCCTGCGGCTGGCGGAGTTCGATCTTTCCGCCGAAGAGATCGCCCGGCTGCACGGGCCGGTGGGCCTCAGGATCGGCAGCAAGACGCCGGCGGAAATCGCGATCTCCATCCTCGCTGAAATGACGGCGGTGCGGCGCGGGGTGAGGTTCGACGGCGGCAGCACGGCGGCTGCGCCTCCCGCGACCGATCGCGCGGCCGACCCCGCGGTGGATCCTTACGCCTGCGGTTCCTGACGGGCCGGATTACTGTCGTGCGCCGCTGGTGCCGCGGCCTCGGTGTCCTGGCCGCGTTGCTGGGTGGCGCCACCTTCGCGCAGGACGTTACGCCCGAGTTGCCCAACGGCGTGTTCCTGGTCGCCAAGCCCGAACTGACGGATCCCAATTTCGCGCAGACGGTCGTGCTGGTGACGCTGCCCGCTGGCGGCCGCGGTGCGGCGACCGGTGTGATCTTGAACCGGCCGCTGGGACGCAAACTCTCCGAATTCCTGCCCGATGCCGCGAACCTTCCGCCCGAAGCCGATGCGCTGTACGCCGGTGGTCCGGTGGAGCGCGCGCACCTGTACATGCTGGTGCAGGCACCGGCCGCACCGCCCGCCAGTTTTCCCGTGCTCGATGACGTTTACCTGACCACCAGTCCGGAAGCGTTGAAGGAGCTGATGGCGGGACGCCTGCCCGGTGCAACGCTGCGGGTCTATGCGGGCTATGCCGGCTGGGCGCCAGGCCAGTTGCAGGCGGAGGTTGCGCGCGGCAGTTGGTGGCTGGTGCCGGCGGACGCCGCGCGCATCTTCACCACGCAGCCGGAGACGCTGTGGGAGGAACTGGTTCGCGCGCAGCGGGAGAAACACGCCGGCGCCCCGCCGCTGCCGGCCAGCCTCGCGACGATGCGTTAGCCCCCGGGCAGCATGCGCCGCAGCGTGGGGTCATGCCGGATGAAGTGATGCCACAGCGCGGCTGCCGCATGCAGGCCGACCAGCCAGTACGCCGCCGTGGCCATGAACTCGTGCACCTCCTTCACGGCTTTGCCGGTGTCCTTGCCGAGCGGTCCGATCAGCGCATTGAAGTCGATGCCGAGGAACAGCACTGCGTTGCCCCGGCCGATCGCCGCGACGAGCCCCGTCACAGGAAGCGCCACGAGCAGGATATAGAGCGCAAGCTTGGTGAGCGTGGCGGCGCGGCGCTGCCAGGCCGGCGTGCCGGGGAGGTCCGGCGGCGGCGCGTCGAATGCGCGCCAGAACAAGCGCGCAAAGACCGCGAGCGCGGCGGACAGTCCCAGCAGTTCGTGCCAGTGCGTCATGGCCGCACGTCCCGCCGAGCCGCGCGGGTAGATCCCCTTGAGTTCGATCGCGAGGCAGACGGCGGTCAGCAGGGCGAACATGCCCCAGTGAAACGCCTGGGCGAGGGCGCCGAAGCGGCCGGTCGAGTTGCGCCATTGCATGACAGTCTCCGGGGAGGGTGCAGGCATTATCGCGGCGTCTGCCGCGAGCGCCTTGAGGCAGATCAAGTCCGCTCTTGCCCCTGCCGCAATAGACCCGGTCCGGCCACCGCGGGTTCGCCTTGAAGGCGTAAGAAGATGTTACGGCGGGCGCGCTGGACGCTCAGCGTGTTCGCTTGCGCAAACACGTCAGCCTCCGCTGCAAAGTTCGCCGTCACGAATCGAAGAAGTCGCGAACCTTGTAGTTCCGGCCGCGCGCTGCGATTAACTTGCCTGCGGGCGCAGGCAGGTTAGCCTCCGCTGCAAAGTCCGCCCTCACGAATCAAAGAAGTCGCGGACTTTGTCCATCCAGGACTTGGCGCGCGGGCTGTGGCGTTCCTCGTCCTTGCGGCTGATCGTGTCGAATTCGGCGAGCAGTTCCTTCTGGCGGGCGGTCAGGTTGACCGGGGTTTCGACCACGACGTGACAATGCAGGTCGCCGTGGCTGGCCGAGCGCACGCCCTTGATGCCCTTGCCGCGCAGGCGGAACACCTTGCCGCTCTGGGTTTCGGCCGGGATCTTGATCTTGGCCGAGCCCTCGAGCGTCGGAATCTCGATTTCGCCGCCCAGTGCCGCGGTGGCGAAGGACACCGGCATTTCGCAGTGCAGGTCGTTGTGGTCGCGCTGGAAGACCGTGTGCGGCTTGATCTGGATGACGACGTAGAGATCGCCCGGCGGGCCGCCGTTGGCGCCGGCCTCGCCCTCGCCGGAGAGGCGGATGCGGTCGCCTTCGTCCACGCCCGCCGGGATTTTCACGGCGAGCGTCTTGTGTTCCTTGATCCGTCCCGCGCCGCTGCAGGCGTCGCAGGGTTCGGGAATGATCTTGCCGGTGCCGTGGCAGCGCGGGCAGGTCTGCTGCAGCGAGAAGAACCCCTGCTGCATGCGTACCTGGCCCTGGCCGTTGCAGGTGGGGCAGGTCTTGGGCTGGGTGCCGGGCTTGGCGCCCGTGCCCTTGCAGGGCTCGCACTCGGCGAGTGTGGGAATGCGGATGCGGGTGTCGGTGCCGCGGGCCGCGTCTTCCAGCTCGATGACGAGGTTGTAGCGCAGGTCGGCGCCGCGGTAGACGTTGGAGCGCCCGCGCCCGCCGCCGAAGATGTCGCCGAAGATGTCGCCGAAGGCGTCGGCGAAATTGCCGAAGCCGGCGCCGCCGGCCGCGGAAGGGTCGACGCCGGCGTGCCCGTACTGGTCGTAGGCTGCGCGTTTCTGCGGGTCCGACAGGACCTCGTAGGCTTCCTTCGCCTCCTTGAAGTGATCCTCGGCCTTGGGATTGTCCGGATTGCGGTCCGGATGCCACTTCATGGCGAGCTTGCGGTACGCCTTTTTCAGCTCTTCGTCCGGAGCGTCCCGGTTGACGCCGAGCGCTTCGTAATAGTCGCGTTTTGCCATGTGCCGTCTGTTCCCCGTGTACAACAACGCCGGGTTGAGCGGCTGGTGTGTCCGCTCAACCCGGCGAGTTAAAGCGCCCCGAAGGGTGCGGCTTTAACCTTTCTTGTCTTTCACTTCCTCGAATTCCGCATCCACCACGTTGCCGTCGTCCTTCTTGCCCGCGCCGGCTTCCGCCGTGGCTTCGCCGCCGGCCGTCTGCTTCGCCTGTTCGGCCTGCATCATCTGCTCGGCGAGCTTGGCGGAGGCTTCCGCCAGCGCCTGTGTCTTCGCCTCGATCGCGGCCTTGTCGTCGCCCTTCAAGGCCTCTTCGGCGTCCTTCAGGGCGGCCTCGATCTTCGCCTTGTCGTCGGCGCCGATCTTGTCGCCGTATTCCGCCAGCGACTTCTTCACGCTGTGCACCATGGCGTCGGCCTGGTTGCGGGCGTCGACCAGTTCGCGCGCCTTCTTGTCGTCCTCGGCGTGCTCCTCGGCGTCCTTCACCATGCGCTGGATCTCGTCTTCCGAGAGGCCCGAGCTCGCCTGGATCTTGATCTTGTTCTCCTTGCCGGTCGCCTTGTCCTTGGCCGACACGTGCAGGATGCCGTTGGCGTCGATGTCGAAGGTGACCTCGATCTGCGGCATGCCGCGCGGGGACGGCGGGATGTCGGTCAGGTTGAATTGACCGAGCGACTTGTTGTCGCGCGCCATCTCGCGTTCGCCCTGCAGCACGTGGATCGTCACCGCCGACTGGTTGTCGTCCGCCGTCGAGAAGGTCTGGCCGGCCTTGGTCGGGATCGTGGTGTTCTTCTGGATCAGTTTGGTCAGCACGCCGCCCAGCGTCTCGATGCCGAGCGACAGCGGCGTCACGTCGAGCAGCAGCACGTCCTTCACGTCGCCTTTCAGCACGCCGGCCTGGATGGCGGCGCCGACGGCCACCGCTTCGTCCGGGTTCACGTCCTTGCGCGGCTCCTTGCCGAAGAACTCCTTCACGCGCTCCTGCACCTTCGGCATGCGCGACTGGCCGCCGACGAGAATCACGTCGTTGATCTCGGCAAGCTTCACGCCCGCGTCCTTGACCGCGATCTCGCAGGGCTTGATCGTGCGTTCGATGAGATCCTCGACCAGCGACTCGAACTTGGCGCGCGTGATCTTCACCGCGAGGTGTTTCGGGCCGGCGGCGTCCGCCGTGATGTAGGGCAGGTTGACCTCGGTCTGCGCGCTCGACGAGAGTTCGATCTTCGCCTTCTCGGCGGCGTCCTTCAGCCGCTGCAGGGCGAGCATGTCCTTGCGCAGGTCGATGCCCTGTTCCTTCTTGAATTCGTCGCACAGGTAATCGATGACGCGCTGGTCGAAGTCTTCGCCGCCGAGGAAGGTGTCGCCGTTGGTGGACAGCACTTCGAACTGGTGCTCGCCGTCGACTTCCGCGATTTCGATGATCGAGACGTCGAAGGTGCCGCCGCCCAGGTCATACACCGCGATCTTGCGGTCGCCCTTCTGCTTGTCGAGGCCGAACGCCAGCGCGGCCGCGGTCGGCTCGTTGATGATGCGCTTCACTTCGAGGCCCGCGATGCGGCCGGCGTCCTTGGTCGCCTGGCGCTGCGAGTCGTTGAAGTACGCGGGCACCGTGATCACGGCTTCCGTGACCGGCTCGCCGAGATAGTCCTCGGCCGTTTTCTTCATTTTGCCCAGCACCTGCGCGGAGACTTCCGGCGGCGCCATTTTCTTGCCGCGCGCTTCCACCCAGGCGTCGCCGTTGGGGGCGTCCACGATGGGGAAGGGCGAATGCGACAGCGCCTTCTGCACTTCGGCGTCCTTGAAGCGGCGTCCGATGAGCCGTTTCACCGCGTACAGGGTGTTCTTCGGGTTGGTGACGGCCTGCCGCTTGGCGGACGCGCCGACCAGCACTTCGCCGTCTTCCGCGTAGGCGACGATGGAGGGCGTGGTGCGCGCGCCCTCGGAGTTTTCGATGACCTTCGCCTGACCGTTTTCCATCACGGCCACGCAGGAGTTCGTGGTGCCCAGATCGATGCCGATGATTTTTGCCATGATGTCCTCGTTAATCCTTGAAGAAATGATCCGATAGCGGGCAAATGGGGCTAATTCGGGGAGTTTTCAACCGATTTGGCCTTGGCGACGGTCACCAGCGCGGGGCGGATGACGCGATCGTGGAGGCGATAGCCCTTTTGCAGTACCTGCAGCACTGTGTTTGGCTCCGCGTCGGCTTCGAGCGCGGTCATGGCCTGGTGCTCGTGCGGGTTGAATTTCTGGCCGTCGGGATTGATTTCCACGATCTGGAAGCGTTCGAAGGCGGTCGCGAGCTGTTTCAGCGTCAGTTCGATACCGTTCTTCATCGCCTCGGGCGCGGTCGCGGACGCCGTCACCGCTGCTTCCAGGCTGTCCTTGACCGTCAGCAGTTCGGTCGCGAAGCGTTCGATGGCGTACTTGTGCGCGGCGGTGACATCGGCCTGCGCCCGCTTGCGGATGTTGTCGCCCTCGGCCTTGGCGCGCAGCCAGGCATCCTTGTGCTCGGCGGCAGCTGCTTCGGCTTTCTGCAACAGCGCTTCCGGCGTGGCCGGTTCAGGGGCGGCGGCGTCGGCCGCGCCGGGTTGTTCTGCTTCGGACATGGGGTCTCCGCTTTTCTTAACCCCTTAGCTGGTGGGGGCGGAGCGGGGGATTTCAACCCCCGAAAGGTGTGAAAAAGGCTTATTTAATCAAAGACCGGGCCGGATCACCCCGCAGCCTGGTGCTGCGTGACGGCCGGTCAGGCCTTGGCGCCGAGCGCCAGCGCCCGTTCACGCGAGCGGGTCAGCTCGGCGGCAGGCGGCTCCCCCCCGGCCCAGCCCAGCAGGTTTTTCGCCACCAGGTCGGTCAGCGCGTGGATCCAGTCATCGCGCTCGTTCAGGCACGGGATGTAGTGGAACTCGCCGCCGCCGGCATTGAGGAAGGTTGTTTTGCCTTCCAGCGCGATCTCCTCGAGTGTCTCGAGGCAGTCGGAAACGAAGCCGGGGCACACGACGTCGACCCGCCGGGTCTTCGAGCGGCCGAGTGCAGTGAGCGTCTCCGCCACATAAGGCTGCAGCCAGGCCGCGCGGCCGAAGCGCGACTGGAAGACGAGCTTCCAGCGGCCCGCGTCGAGCCCCAGCGCGTCGGCGAGCAGGCGAGCGGTCTTCTGGCATTCGCAATGGTAGGGATCGCCGCGGTCGAGCGTCGCCCGTGGCAGGCCGTGGAAGCTCATCAACAGCGTGTCGGGCCGGCCGTGTTTCACCCAGTAGTCGTTGACGTTCTGCGCGAGCGCGGCAAGGTAGCCGGGATGCTCGTGGAAGTGGCGGACGGTGCGCACGGCCGGCTGGTTGCGGAGCGGCGCCAGGGCCCGGAACACCGCGTCGCAGGCCGACGCCGTCGTGCTGGCCGCGTACTGGGGATAGAGGGGCACGGCGAGGATGCGGTCGCAGCCCTGCGCGCGCAGGCGGGCGATCGCGCCCCCGATCGAGGGTTCGCCGTAGCGCATCGCGTGTTCGACGATGACGGGTGCGCGTACCCGCTCGCCGAGATAGCCGCGCAACAGCGTGGCCTGGCGCGCGGTGATGGCCACCAGCGGCGAGCCGGCGGCCGTCCAGACCTGCGCGTAGCGTTTGGCGGATGCGGCGGGGCGCATCGGCAGCACGAACAGATGGAGGATCAGCCACCACAGCGGCCGCGGGATTTCCACCACGTAGGGGTCCCACAGGAATTCGCGCAGGTAGCGCCGCACGGCCTTGGGCGTGGGCGCGTCGGGCGAACCGAGATTGATCAGCAGGACGCCGGTGCTGGCGGGCGTGCCGTGGGCGTGCGGCGGTTCGGGTGCGAAATGCATGCGTCGCTACGAGACCGGTGAGGCGTGAGGGGTGAGGCGTGAGGGGCGATTGCCCGGCCCCCGCCCCTCAGCCGTCATGCTGCACCGTCTGGGACTCAGTGCTGCGACAAGGCGGACGACAGCAGTTTCGCCGTGATGTCCACGATCGGGATCACGCGTTCGTACGCCATGCGGGTGGGGCCGATCACGCCCAGTGTGCCGACCACCTTGCCGTCCACTTCGTACGGCGCGGTGATGACGCTGCATTCGTCGAGCGGCGTCAGGCCGGCTTCGCCGCCGATGTAGATCTGCACGCCCTGCGCGCGGTTGCCGGAGTCGAGGATCTGGGCGAGCGCCGTCTTGCGGTCGAACAGATTGAAGAGCTGGCGCAGCATGGCCATGTTGGAGGACAGGTCCTGCACGTCGAGCAACTGGCTTTCGCCGGCGATCACGACATCGTCCGCGCCCTGCGCGCCCTGGCTGCCGGCGTCCAGCGCGGCACTCATGAGGCGCGTAATGTCCTTGTGCAGGCGCTGGAGTTCGTCGCGGATGCGGCGGCGTACCTCTTCCAGTTCGAGGCCGGCGTAGTTCTGGTTGAGCACGTTGGAGGCCTCGATCAGTTCCGAGGGTGTGAAGGCCCGCTCCGTTTGCAGGATGCGGTTCTGCACGTCGCCGTCGGGTGTCACGAGGATCAACAGGATGCGCTTCTCGCCGAGGGGCAGGAACTCGATGTGGCGGAACACGGTGCCGCGGCGCGGCGTCATCACGATGCCGGCGAAGTGCGAGAGGTCCGCCAGCATCTGCGACGCGGAGGCGATCAGGCGCTGGCGATTGTCCGCCTGCAACTGGCCTTCCAGGTGCTGGATCTCGCCCTGCTCGAGCGGCTTGATCGTGAGCAGCGTGTCGACGAACAGCCGGTAGCCGCGCTGGGTCGGGATGCGGCCGGCGGAGGTGTGCGGGCTGGCGATGTAGCCGCCATCCTCCAGGTCTGCCATCACGTTGCGGATGCTGGCCGGCGACAGGTCGAAGAGCTTCGACAGCGCACGCGAGCCGACGGGTTGGCCGTCGGCAATGTAGCGCTCGACCAGCGCTTTCAGCAGGACCTGCGCGCGGTCGTTGAGTCCGGATTGGCCTGCATCATTCATGACTTTGATTCTACACAAATCCCCGCGCGCGACCGTCCGCTTGGCGCGTGTTTCATGGGGTCAAAGGCTCTATGGTTTAATCCGGGCATGCCTTCCGCATTCGCCACCGTCGGCCTGATCGGCAAATACAACAGCCCGGAGATCGCAGCCCCCCTGCTGCGGCTCGGCGCCTTCCTGTCCGCGCGCGGCGTGCGCGTCATCGTCGACCGTCTCGCCGGCGAGCACATCACGGGAAGCCCTTACCCGGTGTTCAACCTGGAGGACATCGGGCGCGAGGCCGACCTCGCGGTGGTGCTCGGGGGCGACGGCACCATGCTCAACATCGCGCGCACCTTCGCGCCTCACGACGTGGCGCTGGTCGGCGTGAACCAGGGGCGGCTCGGCTTCCTGACGGACATCTCGACGGACACGATGTTCGACACCATCGGCGCGATCCTCGACGGCAGCTTCGTCACCGAGGAACGCATGCTGCTGGAAGCGCAGATCGTGGCGGCCGGCGTCGCCGGCGAGGCAGTACTTGCGTTCAACGACGTGGTCATCGGCAAGGGCCAGCGCGGCAACATGATCGAGTTCGAAATCCGCATCGACGGCCAGTTCATCGCGAACATGCGGGCCGACGGCCTCATCCTCGCCACGCCCACGGGGTCCACCGCCTACGCCCTGTCGGCGGGCGGCCCGATCGTGCATCCGTCGCTGTCGGCGATCGCGCTGGTGCCGGTCTGCCCACACACGCTGTCCAACCGCCCGCTGGTGGTGCCGAGCGGCAGCGTGATCGAGATCGTGATGACCGAGGTGGCGGACGCGCGCGCGCATTTCGACAGCCATGCGCATTACGACTTGCGCGACGGCGATTGCGTGCGCGTCAGGCGCTACGACCACACGATCCGCCTGCTGCATCCCGTTGGCCACAGCTATTACGCGATGCTGCGCGAGAAGCTCGGCTGGAGCGGCTCGTTCCAGGCGGCGCGTCGCGACAACGGGCAGATCAGCTAAACCGCGAAATGCTGCGCCACCTCACGGTCCGCGATTTTGCCATCGTCGATCGCGTCGAACTTGCCTTCGAATCCGGTTTCACCGCGCTCACCGGCGAGACCGGGGCAGGCAAATCCATCCTGGTCGACGCGCTGGCGCTCGCGCTGGGCGGGCGCGCCGATAGCGGCGTGGTGCGCACGGGCGCCGAGCGCGCGGAGGTGGCCGCCGAATTCGACGTCGTCGCGAAATCCCCGCTGGCGCAGTGGCTCGCGGCGCAGGACCTGGCCGGCGACGACGGCGCCTGCCTCTTGCGCCGGGTGGTGGACGCGACCGGCCGCTCGCGCGCCTTCGTCAACGGCACGGCCTGCACGCTGCAGCAGTTGAAGGAAGCGGGCGAGTTCCTGATCGACATCCACGGCCAGCATTCCCACCAGTCGCTGCTGCGCGCGCCCGCGCGCCGCGCGCTGCTCGACGGCTACGCCGGCGCCGGGTCGCTGGCCGCGCGGGTGGCGGACGCGTTTCGCGTGTGGGCCGATGCGAAGCGCCTGCGCGAGACGCTGGAATCCGGCGCGGAAAGCGTGGCCCGCGAGCGCGAAGACCTGGAATGGCAAACGCGCGAGCTGGCCGCCCTCGGTTTTTCAGCCGAGGAGTGGGAGCAACTGAACGCCGAGCACGGGCGCCTTGCCCACGCACAGACGCTGCTCGACGCGGCGCAAGGGGCGCTGGACGCGCTGTCCGAAAGCGACGGGGCGATCGGCGGCGAAGTGGGGCGCATCGCCTCGCGCCTGCAGCACGCGCTGGAGTACGACGCACGGCTGAAGGACATTGCGGAACTGATGGCGTCAGTCGAGGCGCAGGTCAATGAAGCGGTCTATCAATTGCGTGCCTACCGCGAGCGGCTTGATCTCGATCCTGCGCGGCTGAAAGCGGTCGAGCAGCGGCTGGACGCGGTCGTGTCGGCGGCGCGCAAGTACCGCGTGCCGCCGGAGCAACTCGCGGACAAGCAGGCGGCGCTGGCGGTGCGGCTCGCCGAACTGGGCGGTAGCGCCGACCTCGGCGTGCTGCGTGAAAAGGAGGTCGCGGCCCGCGCTGCCTACGACGCCGTGGCGAAGTTGCTCACCGCCGCGCGCAGGAAGACGGGCAAAAAACTCTCCGAGCAGGTGACGCAGGCGATGCAGACGCTCGCGATGGCCGGCGCCCGCTTCGAAGTCGCGCTCGAGCCGGTCGAGACGCCGGGCGCGCACGGGCAGGAGCAGATCGAATTCCTGTTCGCCGCGCACGCCTCCACCGAGCCGCGGCCGTTGTCGAAAGTCGCCTCCGGCGGGGAATTGGCGCGCGTGAGCCTCGCGATTCAGACGGTGACGAGCGAAGTCGCGCAGGTGCCGACCCTCGTCTTCGATGAGGTGGACGCCGGCATTGGCGGGCGCGTGGCGGAGATCGTGGGGCGGATGCTGAAGGACCTCGGTCGCCGCCATCAGGTCATGTGCGTGACGCACCTGCCGCAGGTCGCGGCCTGCGCCGACCATCAATGGCAGGTGGCGAAGGACAGCCGCAACGGCAAGGTTTCAAGCCGCGTGGCGGTACTGGACAGGGCCTCGCGGGTGGAGGAAATCGCGCGCATGCTCGGCGGCGTGAAAATCACCGAGACGACGCGCAGGCACGCGGCGGAGATGCTGGGCGTGAAAAGCTAGAAACCAGCCGCCTCGGCGGCGAGGTCAGGCCTTGGCCTTGTTCGGGCAGTCCTTCTTCGTGCAGTCCACGTACAGGTGCAGGGAGTGCTCACGGATCTTGAAGCCGCGATCCGCCGCCACCTTTTCCTGCCGTTTCTCGATGTCGGCGTCGTAGAACTCCTCGACCCGCCCGCACTGCATGCACACCAGGTGGTCGTGGTGGCCGCCCTGGTTCAACTCGTAGACGGCCTTGCCGCTTTCGAAGTGGTGGCGCACCAGCAGTCCGGCCTGCTCGAACTGGGTCAGCACGCGGTAGACGGTCGCGAGCCCGGTGTCGGTGCCGTCCTTCAGCAGGACCTTGTAGACGTCCTCGGCCGACAGGTGGCGCACGGTGCTCTTCTCGAACAGTTCGAGAATGCGCAGGCGCGGCATGGTGGCCTTGAGACCGATGGTCTTGAGGTCGTGGGAGGAACTCATGGGCGGGCGGGGCCTCTGAAGACAGTCAGCTATCATATTCGCTTTTACGCGCCCGAAAAACCCGCCCGACAATACCGGCATGCCAGTGCAACCCTCTTCGCCCCTGCGGCCCGCCGCAGCGCTCCTGCGCGGCTGCGCCGGTGTTCTCACCGCGCTCGCGGCCGGCTGCGCGTATATCGACAAGGTGCCCATTCCTCCCGGCATCCAGCCCTACCGCATCGACGTGCAGCAGGGCAACGTCATCACGCCGGAAATGGTCATGAAACTGCGGCCGGAGATGACGCGCTCCCAGGTGCGCTTCGTGCTGGGCTCGCCGCTGCTGGTGGACCCGTTCCGCACCGACCGCTGGGACTATGTGTATGTGCTGGAGAAGGCGGGCAAACGGGCCGAGAAACGCCAGCTGACGGTGTATTTCGAGAACGATGTGCTGTTGCGCCTGGAGGGCGAGCGTGACGACCTGGCCTGTGCCGACCGCAAGCTCCTGCGCGGGGCCGATTCGATGACGGTGCCGCCGGTCGAATGCGCCCAGTACACCGCCGAGGCGGCCGCCGAGAAAGCGGCGCCCCGCGCGCTGCCGCCCGCGCCCCCGCCCGAGGAGAAGGGATTTTTCGGGCGCATGATGGAGAAGATATTCTGATGCCGCCGTTTCGTCCGGGCCTGGCCCGGCCGGCGGCACCGGACTGAGAGGAGTCAACGGATGGCGAGCATTTCGATCGCGATTGCGGGCAGCGGCGGCCGCATGGGCCGCGCGCTGATCGACGCCGTGCTGAAGAGCGACGGCTTCACGCTCCACGCGGCGCTCGAGCACGCGCAGAGCCCGCTGGTCGGGCGGGACGCCGGAGAACTGGCTGGCGCCCCCTGCGGCGTGAAGATCCGCGCCGATGTGGACGCGGCGCTGGCCGGCGCACAGGTGCTGATCGATTTCACGCGCCCCGAGGCGACGCTTGCGCACCTGGCGGCCTGCCGCAAGCACGGCGTCAAGGCCGTGATCGGCACCACCGGATTCGAGGATGCGGACAAGGCCTCGATTACGGCGTGCGCGCGCGACATCGCCATCGTGTTCGCGCCGAATATGAGCGTGGGCACCAACGTGGTGTTCAAGCTCCTCGACGTCGCCGCGCGCGCTCTGCAGGACGGCTACGACATCGAGATCATCGAGGCGCATCACCGGCACAAGGTGGATGCCCCGAGCGGCACCGCGCTGCGCATGGGCGAAGTGGTGGCCGCGGCGACCGGGCGCGACCTGAAAAAAAACGGGGTGTTCGCGCGTGAAGGCGTGACGGGGGAGCGTCCGGCGGATGCGATCGGTTTTGCCACGGTGCGCGGTGGCGACATCGTCGGCGACCACACCGTGTTGTTCGCGGGCATCGGCGAGCGGGTGGAAATCAGCGTCAAGGCCGGCAGCCGCGCGACCTACGCGGAGGGGGCCCTACGCGCCGCACGTTTCCTGATGACGCGGGAGCGCGGCCTGTTCGATATGCATGATGTTTTGGGGCTGCGGTAGCAGGACGGCGCGTTCGTGTGTCCGGGGCCGCGAAGTTCCTGATGGACAAGAAATCCGGCCTGTTCGACATGCACGCCGTGCTCGGCCTGCGCTAGCAGCCTCGTCCGCTTGGAGCCGCGGCGGGGGTCGCGGTATAATTCAGCTTCGCAAGCGGGACGGGTGGAGACGTGCGAACCCCCTGTCCCGCTTTCCGCGTCACCCCCCGAAATTCAGGAAAAACAGGAACTTATCGTGCCCGCGCGCGCGCCCGCCATCCTCGTACTCAGGGACGGGACCGTGTTCCGGGGTGTTTCCATCGGCGCGCCGGGCCTGGCGGTCGGCGAAGTGGTCTTCAATACCGCGATCACCGGTTATCAGGAAATCCTGACCGACCCGTCGTACGCCCGCCAGATCGTCACCCTGACCTACCCGCATATCGGCAACACCGGCACGAATCCGGAGGACGTCGAGTCCGGCCGTGTGTACGCCGCCGGGCTGGTGATCCGCGACCTGCCGCTGGCCGCGAGCAACTTCCGCAAGACGCAGGACCTGCCTGAATACCTGCAGGCGCAGAACGTCGTCGCGATCGCCGACATCGACACGCGGAAATTGACGCGGTTGCTGCGCGAGAAGGGTGCGCAGGACGGCGCGTTGTTCGCAGCGAAGAAGATCACCAAGGCCGACGAGGCGAAGGCGCTGGCCGCGGCCCGCGATTTCCCGGGACTCGCCGGCATGGACCTCGCCAAGGTCGTCAGCGCGAAGCAGCCCTACGAGTGGGACGAAACGACGTGGACGCTGGGCAAGGGCTACGGCCGGCAGGAAGCGCCCAGGCATCACGTCGTCGCCTTCGACTACGGCGTCAAACGCAACATCCTGCGCATGCTGGCCACCCGTGGCTGCCGCATCACCGTGCTGCCCGCGCAGGCCAGCGCGGACGATGTGCTCAAACTCAGGCCCGACGGCGTGTTCCTGTCCAACGGCCCAGGTGATCCGGAACCCTGCGATTATGCGATCGCGGCGATCCGCACGCTGATCGACCGCGGGCTGCCGACCTTCGGCATCTGCCTGGGCCACCAGTTGATGGGGCTCGCGAGCGGCGCAAAGACCATGAAGATGAAGTTCGGCCATCACGGCGCGAACCATCCGGTGCAGGATCTTGATACCAGGCGGGTCATGATCACCAGCCAGAACCACGGCTTCGCGGTCGATGCTGCCACGTTACCGGCGAACACGCGGGTGACGCACGTGTCGCTGTTCGACGGCACCCTGCAGGGCTTCGCGCGCACCGACCGGCCGGCGTTCTGCTTCCAGGGCCACCCCGAGGCGAGCCCCGGGCCGCACGACGTCGACTACCTGTTCGACCGTTTCGTGACACTGATCGAACAGCACAAGCAGGCTGCCTGACGCCATGCCCAAGCGCACCGACCTTAAAAGCATCCTCATCATCGGCGCCGGCCCGATCGTCATCGGACAGGCCTGCGAGTTCGATTATTCGGGCGCGCAAGCCTGCAAGGCGCTGCGCGAGGAAGGCTATCGCGTGATCCTCGTCAACTCGAATCCGGCGACGATCATGACGGATCCGAACATGGCGGACGCCACCTATATCGAGCCGGTGACCTGGCAGATGGTGGAGAAGGTCATCGCCATCGAGCGGCCCGACGCGCTGCTGCCGACCATGGGCGGGCAGACGGCGCTCAACTGCGCGCTGGATCTCGCGAAGCACGGCGTGCTGGAAAAATACGGCGTCGAGATGATCGGCGCGAAGAAGGAAGCGATCGACAAGGCCGAGGATCGCGAAAAATTCAAGCAGGCGATGGCCAGGATCGGGCTCGCCAGCCCGCGTTCCGCGATCGCGCACAGCATGGAAGAAGCCTTCCAGGTGCAGGCCATGGTCGGCTATCCGACGATCATCCGGCCCTCGTTCACGCTCGGCGGCACCGGCGGCGGCATCGCCTACAACAAGGAGGAGTTCGTCGCCATCGTCGAGCGCGGGCTCGACGCCAGTCCGACCAAGGAGGTGCTGGTCGAGGAATCGGTGATCGGCTGGAAAGAGTACGAGATGGAGGTGGTGCGGGACCGCGAGGACAACTGCATCATCATCTGCTCCATCGAGAACTTCGACCCGATGGGCGTGCACACGGGCGACTCGATCACGGTGGCGCCTGCGCAGACGCTGACCGACAAGGAATACCAGATCATGCGCAATGCCTCGATCGCTTGCCTGCGCGAGATCGGGGTGGACACCGGCGGCTCCAACGTGCAGTTCGGCATCAATCCGCAGGACGGCCGCATGGTCATCATCGAGATGAACCCGCGCGTGTCGCGCTCGTCCGCGCTGGCCTCCAAGGCCACCGGCTTCCCGATCGCCAAGGTCGCGGCCAAGCTCGCCGTCGGCTACACGCTCGACGAGTTGAGGAACGAGATTACCGGGGGGGCGACGCCGGCCTCGTTCGAGCCGACGATCGACTATGTCGTCACCAAGATTCCGCGCTTCGCCTTCGAGAAATTCCCGCAGGCCAACGATCGGCTGACCACGCAGATGAAATCGGTGGGCGAGGTGATGGCGATCGGCCGCACTTTCCAGGAATCCCTGCAGAAGGCGCTGCGCGGACTGGAGACGGGGGCCGACGGGTTTGACGAGAAGACCACCGACCGCGACACCATAGAAAACGAGCTCGGCGACCCGGGGCCGGAGCGCATCTGGTACGTGGCGGACGCCTTCCGTTGCGGGATGTCCATCGCCGAGGTGTTCGACCTGACGAAGATCGATCCCTGGTTCCTGGCCCAGATTGAGGATCTCATCTTCACCGAACTGGGACTGAAGGGCCGCAAGCTCGACACGCTCGAGAAGTCGGAAATGCGGCAACTGAAGCGCGACGGCTTCTCCGACCGGCGGCTGGCGAAACTGCTGGTTGCGGAGCCGGACGCAGTGCGTGGGCATCGCCACGCGCTCGGCATCCGGCCGGTGTTCAAGCGGGTGGACACCTGCGCGGCCGAGTTCGCGACGCAGACCGCCTACCTCTACTCCACCTACGAGGAGGAGTGTGAGGCGAACCCGACCAACGCGAAGAAGGTCATCGTGCTGGGGGGCGGGCCGAACCGCATCGGGCAGGGCATCGAGTTCGATTACTGCTGCGTGCACGCCTCGCTGGCCCTGCGCGAGGACGGCTTCGAGACCATCATGGTCAACTGCAACCCGGAAACCGTGTCCACCGATTACGACACTTCCGACCGGCTGTACTTCGAGCCGCTGACGCTGGAGGACGTGCTGGAGATCGTGCACGTCGAGAAGCCGTTCGGCGTGATCGTGCAATACGGCGGTCAGACGCCGTTGAAGCTCGCGCGCGACCTCGAAGCGAACGGCGTCCCGATCATCGGCACCAGTCCCGACATGATCGACGTTGCCGAGGACCGCGAACGCTTTCAGAAGCTCCTGAACAAGCTGAAGCTGAAGCAGCCGCCCAACCGCACGGCCCGCAGCGCGCAGAAGGCGCTGGCGCTGGCCGAGGAGATCGGCTATCCGCTGGTGGTGCGGCCGTCCTACGTGCTGGGCGGTCGGGCGATGGAGATCGTCTACCAGCAGTCCGACCTCGAACGCTACATGCGCGAGGCGGTAAAGGTTTCCAACGACAGCCCG
Source organism: Burkholderiales bacterium (assembly GCA_050741255.1). Lineage (GTDB taxonomy): Bacteria > Pseudomonadota > Gammaproteobacteria > Burkholderiales > SG8-41 > CAZXNF01. The sequence goes on from JBOIEQ010000010.1 coordinate 42,626, forward strand.
GTGCTGCTCGACCGCTTCCTGAACGACGCGACCGAGGTGGACGTGGACGCGATCGCGGACACGGCGGCGGACAAGCGCGTGCTGATCGGCGGCATCATGGAGCACATCGAGCAGGCGGGCGTGCACTCGGGCGACTCCGCGTGCTCGCTGCCGCCGTTCAGCCTGTCGGCGGCGGTGCAGGACGAGTTGCGCCGCCAGACGGTGGCGATGGCGAAAGCGCTGAACGTCGTGGGTCTCATGAACGTCCAGTTCGCCATCCAGAAACATCAGCAGGACGGCGTGGAGGTCGATACCGTCTACGTGCTGGAGGTCAACCCGCGCGCCTCCCGCACCGCGCCGTTCGTCTCCAAGGCCACCGGCCTGCCGCTCGCCAAGATCGCCGCACGCTGCATGGTCGGGCGCACGCTCGACGAGCAGGGCATCGCCGGCGAGGTCATCCCGCCCTACTACTCGGTGAAGGAAGCGGTGTTTCCGTTCATCAAGTTCCCCGGCGCCGACACCATCCTCGGTCCGGAGATGAAGTCCACCGGCGAGGTCATGGGGGTCGGCGAGACGTTCGGCGAGGCCTTCTACAAGTCGCAGCTGGCGGCGGGCGATCGCCTGCCCGAGGCCGGCAAGGTGTTTCTGTCCGTGCGCGACGGCGACAAGGCTGCGACGGTGGCGATCGCCGCGGAACTGGCCGCGCTCGGCTTCCAGCTCGTCGCCACCCGCGGCACGGCCAATGCCATCGCGGCGGCCGGCCTGCAGGTGATGGCCATCAACAAGGTGGCGGAGGGGCGGCCGCACATCGTCGACATGATCAAGAACGGCGAGATCGTGCTGATTCTGAACACGGTGGAAGAGCGGCAGCAGGCGATTCGCGATTCCTACGCCATCCGCCGCGCCGCCCTCCAGGGCCGCGTCACGCTCTACACGACGGTGGCGGGCGCGCGTGCCGCCTGCACCGGCATCCGGCAGGCCCGCGAACTGCGCGCCTACGACCTGCAGGGGCTGCACCGCCGCCTGCTGACCGCGACGGGCAGATAAAGGAAGACCTCATGGCCAAAGTACCGCTCACCGTTGTCGGCGCCGAAAAAATGCGCGTCGAACTGCATGAACTGAAAGCCGTGCAGCGTCCCGCCGTCATCCAGGCGATCGCGGAGGCGCGCGCGCATGGCGATCTGTCGGAGAACGCGGAGTACGCCGCCGCCAAGGAGCGGCAGAGTTTCATCGAGGGCCGCATTGCGGAGCTGGAAGGCAAGCTCGGCAACGCCCAGATCATCGACCCCAAGCTGATCGAAACCGATGGCCGTTGCGTGTTCGGCGCGACCATCGACCTCGAGGATGGCGCCAGCGGGGAGACGGTCGTCTACCAGATCGTCGGCGACGACGAGGCCGACATCAAGCAGGGCAAGATTTCGATCAGTTCGCCGATCGCGCGGGCCTTGATCGGGAAGTACGAAGGCGACGTGGCCGAGGTGAATGCCCCCGGCGGCGTGCGCGAATACACGATCCTGGGCGTGAAGTACGTATAACGCACGGCGGAAGGCAGGCCCTCCGCAGGGTCACGCGACTACTGGTTCTGGAAACTCTTTTTGGTCCGGCGCGCGACGGTTTTCTTGCGCCGTGGTTTGCGCGGTTTGGGGCCGGCTGTTGCCGGCGGGCGTGGCCGGTAGAGCACCAGGATCTTGCCGATATGCTGCACCGGCGCCGCGGTCAGGGCCTCGCACAGGTGACCGAGTGCTTCCGCGCGCGCTGCGTGGGCTTCTCCGGGCATCCGCACCTTGATTAGTTCATGCGCCGTCAGCGCGCGGTCGATTTCGGCGGTGACGGCGTCCGTCACGCCCGCATCGCCGATCAGCACGACCGGGTGCAGCGGGTGGGCGCGGGCGCGCAGAGCGCGGCGTTGCGTGGACGTGATGACGAGCATGGGGTGACGAGTCTAACGGATGTGACCGCATGGGCAAAGCCAGAACCAGCAAGAGCAAGCAGTGGATGCGCCGGCACGTCAACGACGCCTACGTGCAGAAAGCGCAGCGCGAGGGGTTCCGTTCGCGCGCTTCCTACAAGCTGAAGGAAATCGCCACCCGCGACGGGTTGCTGAAACCCGGCCATGTGGTGGTCGACCTGGGCGCGACGCCAGGCGGCTGGTCGCAGGTGGCCGCGCAGGCCGTGGGCGCGCGCGGCAAAGTGTTGGCGATCGACCTCGTCCCAATGGAACCCCTGCACGGCGTCGAGTTCGTGCTGGGGGATTTTCAGGACGATGCCGTGGCGCAGGCGCTCGCGGCTCGGCTCGGTGGACGCAAAGCCGACCTTGTGCTCTCCGATATGGCCCCCAATATGAGCGGTATTGCGTCGGCCGACCAGGCGCGCATGATCGGTCTGGCTGAACTGGCCCTTTTGTTCGCGGTGGAGAACCTGCAACCTGAAGGGGTATTTCTGGTCAAAACCTTCCATGGCGCGGGCTTCGACGCGTTTTTCCGGGCGATGCAGCAGCAGTTCCAGCGCGTCGTGACCCGCAAGCCGGAAGCTTCGCGCAGCGGGTCGCGCGAAACGTATCTGCTGGGCCGGGGCCTGAAGCCGGTGGTGTAGGACGGGTGGCGCTGCGCGACGCCGGGGAACAGGGTTAGAATGACTGTAGATTCGGGGACTTAGGCCATTCCCCGTTCATTCGTTCGATGGTATTTATTTTGCCGTTTTACGCGGTTGCGATGGCCTGGTTTCGTTTCTTGTCTTGTTGCGAGCGTTTCCTGAAGGAGCGGCTTTGAACAATCTGGTGAAGAACGTGGCGATCTGGCTGGTGATCGCGCTGGTGCTGATGACGGTGTTCAATCAGTTCAACCAGCGCCAGGCCGTGCAGAACACGCTCGACTATTCGCAATTCCTGGACGAGGTCAAGGCCGGCAAGATCGCCAAGGTCTCGATCGAGGGCCGCGTGCTCAAGGCCACGACGGTCGAGGGCAAAAAGCTCAACGTCTACGCGCCGCCGGATATCTGGCTGGTGTCGGACCTGCTCAAGGCTGGTGTGAAGGTCGAGGCGAAGCCGGAGGAAGAGCAGAGCTTCCTCACGCAGATCTTCATCTCCTGGTTCCCGATGTTGCTCCTGATCGGCGTGTGGGTCTTCTTCATGCGCCAGATGCAGGGCGGCGGACGCGGCGGCGCCTTCAGCTTCGGCAAGAGCAAGGCGCGATTGCTGGACGAAAACAACAACACGGTGACCTTCGCCGATGTCGCGGGTTGCGAGGAAGCGAAGGAAGAGGTTGCCGAACTCGTCGAGTTCCTGCGCGATCCGTCCAAGTTCCAGAAACTCGGTGGCCGGATTCCGAAGGGTGTGCTGATGGTGGGCTCGCCCGGCACCGGCAAGACGCTGCTCGCGCGCGCCATCGCGGGCGAGGCCAAAGTCCCGTTCTTCTCGATATCCGGTTCCGACTTCGTCGAGATGTTCGTCGGCGTCGGCGCCGCGCGCGTGCGCGACATGTTCGAGAACGCGAAGAAGCACGCGCCCTGCATCGTGTTCATCGACGAGATCGACGCGGTCGGCCGCCAGCGCGGCGCGGGCCTCGGCGGCGGTAACGACGAGCGCGAGCAGACACTGAACCAGTTGCTCGTCGAAATGGACGGCTTCGAGGCCACTGCCGGCGTGATCGTGATCGCGGCAACCAACCGTCCCGACGTGCTCGATCCGGCGCTGCTGCGCCCGGGCCGTTTCGACCGCCAGGTCGTGGTGCCGCTGCCCGACATTCGCGGCCGCGAGCAGATTCTGCTCGTGCACATGCGCAAGGTGCCGGTGGCGCCGGACGTCAAGGCCGACATCATCGCGCGCGGCACGCCCGGATTCTCGGGCGCCGACCTTGCGAACCTTGTGAACGAGGCCGCGCTGTTCGCGGCGCGCAAGAACAAGCGTCTCGTGGACATGGACGACTTCGAAATGGCGAAGGACAAGATCATGATGGGCGCCGAGCGGCGCTCGCTGGTCATGCCGGAAGAAGAGCGCAAGAACACGGCCTATCACGAGTCCGGCCACGCCGTCGTCGCGAAGATGCTGCCGAAGACCGATCCGGTGCACAAGGTGACGATCATCCCGCGCGGCCGGGCGCTCGGCCTGACCATGCAGTTGCCCACCGAGGACCGTTACAGCCAGGATCGCGAGCGCCTGCTCAGCACGATCGCCGTGCTGTTCGGCGGCCGCCTCGCGGAAGAGCTCTTCATGCACCAGATGACCACCGGCGCCGCGAACGATTTCGAGCGCGCGACGGAACTGGCGCGCCGGATGGTGACGCAGTGGGGCATGTCCGACGCGATGGGCCCCATGGTCTACGGCGAAAACGAGGGCGAGGTGTTCCTCGGCCGCTCGATCACCACGCACAAGAACGTGTCGGAAGCGACCCTGCAGCAGGTGGACGCCGAAATCCGGCGCATCATCGACAAGCAGTACGCGCTGGCCCGCAAGCTGCTGGAGGAGAACCGCGACAAGGTCGAGGCGATGACGAAGGCCTTGCTCGAATGGGAGACCATCGACGCCGAGCAGATCAACGACATCATGGCCGGCAAGCCGCCGCGCCCGCCGAAACCCGTGGCGGTGCAACCGCCGCCGCCGCCGAAAGATCCCGGTCCGCAACCGACCGCAACGGTGGCGCCGGCGGGCGAAGCGTAGTTACGGTGAGGGGTGAGGCGTGAGGGGTGAGGGGTAAAGTCCTCGCCCCTTTTGCTTGCACCTCAGCCTTTGCCCGGGTTGCGCTTTGGCCACTCCTCACTCCTCACCCCTCACGCCTCACCCCGCGCAGCGGCTGCAGTGCGGCCGCTTCGCGTTCCAACTGGACCGTCCACTGGTGATGGGGGTGGTCAACGTCACGACCGACTCTTTCTCCGACGGTGGCCGCCTGGCGACCGCGCAGCAGGCCATCGATCACGCGCGACGCTTGCATGACGAGGGCGCGGACCTGCTCGACATCGGGGGTGAATCCACCCGGCCGGGTGCGGCCGCGGTCGCGCTGGACGAAGAGCGCCGCCGCGTGCTCCCGGTGGTCGAAGCGCTCGTGCGCGAGGGTCGCGCGGTGTCGGTGGACACGCAAAAGCCCGCGCTGATGCGTGAGGCCGTCGTGGCCGGCGCGGCCCTGGTGAACGACATCAATGCTTTCCGTGCGCCGGGCGCGATCGACGCCATCGTCCACACCGGGGCCGCGGTCTGCGTCATGCACATGCAGGGTTCTCCCGGGACCATGCAGCAGGATCCGCGCTACGCCGACGTGGTGGCCGAGGTGCACGGCTTTCTTGCCGGGCGGGTCGAGGCCTTGCGCAGCGCGGGCCTCGCGCCGGACCGCATCGTGGTCGATCCCGGCTTCGGTTTCGGCAAGACGCAGGCGCACAATCTCGAGCTGCTGCGGCACCTCGAGCACTTCCGCGACCTCGGCGCCGCGGTGCTGGCGGGCCTGTCGCGCAAGTCCATGCTCGGACGGATCACCGGGCGCGAGGTTGGCGACCGTGTGGCCGCCAGCGTCGCGGCGGCACTGATCGCGGTGCAGCACGGCGCACGCATCGTGCGCGTCCACGACGTGGCGGCGACGCGGGACGCGCTGGCGGTGTGGGCTGCTGTAAAACAAGAAGATTAGCCGCCAAGACGCCAAGAGGGCCTCGCGTGTAGCAACCAGCGGTCGAAGGTAGGAAAAGCGGACAGAAGGGTAGCCGTCTGCGACTAAAATAGATTCGGCTTCCTTGGCGTTTTAGGCGCCTTGGCGGCCCAACAGGGGTAGCGATGGCCAGAAAATATTTCGGCACCGATGGCGTGCGCGGCCTGGTCGGCGAAGCGCCGATCACGCCCGACTTCGTGATGCGCCTGGGGTATGCGGCCGGCAAGGTGCTCGCGCGCGGCCGGGGCAGGGGCCGGCCGGCAGTGCTGATCGGCAAGGACACCCGCATTTCAGGCTACATGCTGGAAGCCGCAATGGAAGCGGGCTTCGCGGCGGCCGGCGTGGACGTCATGCTGTCCGGCCCGATGCCCACGCCAGCCGTGGCGTACCTGACGCGCGCGCTGCGGCTGTCCGCCGGGATCGTCATCAGCGCCTCGCACAATCCCTTCGACGATAACGGCATCAAGTTTTTCGCGGGCGACGGCTACAAGCTGCCGGACGCGGTCGAAACCGCGATCGAGGCGGAAGTCGACAAGCCCATGCGCTGCAGTCCGTCCGTGAAGCTCGGCAAGGCGCGCCGCATGGAAGATGCCCGCGGCCGCTACATCGAGTTCTGCAAGAGTACGTTTCCGGCCGCGCTCGACCTCAAGGGCCTGAAGATCGTGGTCGATTGCGCGCACGGCGCCGGCTATCAGGTCGCACCGCCGGTGCTGCACGAACTCGGCGCCGACGTGACGGCCATCGGCGCCGCGCCGGACGGGTTCAACATCAACAAGGGCGTGGGTGCGACGCATCCGGAGGCGTTGGTCGCGGCGGTTGCCCGGCACCGCGCCGATCTCGGCATCGCGCTCGACGGCGACGCCGATCGTCTGCTGATGGTGGGCGCAGACGGCGCGGTCTACGACGGCGACCAGTTGCTCTATGTGATCGCCGCGCACCGCAAGGCCGAACGCGCCTTGAAGGGCGGCGTGGTCGGCACGCAGATGACCAACCTCGGCTTCGAGCTGGCGGTGAAAAAACTCGGCATCGGCTTTGCCCGCGCCAAGGTCGGCGACCGCTACGTGCTGGAGCTGCTCAAGCAGAAGGGCTGGCAGCTCGGCGGCGAGAACTCCGGCCACATCGTCTGCCTCGACCGGCACACCACCGGCGATGCCATCGTGTCCGCGCTGCAGGTGCTGGCCGCGTTGCGCGCCACGGGCTTGACGCTGGCGGAAGCCACCCGCCCCGTGAAGCTGCTGCCGCAGATACTGATCAATGTCCGCACCGCCCGGCGCTTCGATTTCGCGCACCACGCGGGCGTGAAGCAGGCCGTCGCCGCCGCGGAGAAGAGCCTGAACGGCGCGGGCCGCGTGCTGCTGCGCGCGTCCGGCACGGAGCCGCTGATTCGCGTCATGGTCGAGGGCGCCGCGCGGGCCAAGGTGCGGCAGTGCGCGAATGCCATCGCGGCGGCCGTAAAAGCGGCGGCGCCCGCGGCCTAGACGGCAATCTCCCGGGCCGGGCTGAACAGCCACTGGCTCAGGGCGAAGGCCGCAGCACCGCCGACCAGTTGTGCCGCCACGAAGCCCGCGACGTCGACTGGTTGGATGCCGGAGAAGGTCGGTGTCAGCGAACGCGCCAGCGTTACCGCCGGGTTGGCGAATGCAGTGGACGCCGTGAACCAGTAGGCCGCCGCAATATACGCGGCCACCAGCAGGGCCAGCGACGCGTCCCGCTGGCGGACCGCCGCCTCGATGGTCAGCACCAAGCCGAAGGTCGCGACCAGCTCGGACAGCCACTGCGCGGGGCCGCTGCGCACCGTGACGGATGGGGCGAACACCGCGAGTCCGAACATCAGGTGTGCTATCGCCACCCCGGCCAGTGCGCCCAGGGTTTGTGCAAGCAGGTAGGCAGCGGCGGTCGCGCCCTTCAGCACGCCTTTGCGCCATGCGATCAGCGTCACCACCGGATTGAAGTGCGCGCCTGACACCGGTGCGAACAGGCGGATCAGCACGAACAGGCAGGCGCCCGTGGCGGCTGCATTCGCGGCCAAGGCAAGGGCCGCGGTGCCGCCGGCGAGTCGCTCGCCCATGATGCCGGAACCGACCACGACCGCAAGGAGCAGGCCGGTCCCGAGTGTCTCTGCCGCGACGGTCCGCGCCAGCGTCACGCGCGGCTCTTGCCGAGATCCGTGACCGCGCGCGCGATGGCGATGCGGTCCAGTTTTTCCACCGGCAGGTCGAGAAACAGCCGGACGCGCGTCCCGATCTGGTGGAAGACCTGGGAGAACACGGCGCGCTTATCCTCGTCACTGCCTGTGACAGCGGCAGGATCGCGGAAACCCCAATGCGCAGACACCGGCTGGCCGGGCCATACCGGGCAGACTTCGCCGGCGGCGTCATCGCAGACCGTGATCACAAAGTCCATTACCGGCGCGCCGGGAACGGCAAATTCGTCCCAGTTTTTGCTGCGCAGGCCAGCGGTCGGGTAACCCGATTTTTCGAGCAGCTCCAGCGTGAACAGGTTGACCCGGCCGGCCGGGTGGCTGCCCGCGCTGTAGGCGCGAAAACGATCCTTGCCGAAATCGTTCAGCAGGCACTCGGCCAGTATGCTGCGGGCGGAGTTGCCGGTGCAGAGGAACAAGACGTTGCGTACGGTCATGATCGGCACAGGGGTCTATGTGGGTGCACGGCTGCGTCGTACGGGCAGTGCGACGGGGCTGAGTCCGCAGGGCTCTCCCCCGCAGCAGTCATCAGTCAGAAAACCGAGCAGGTCCGCCATCGTGCCGAGCGCTGCGGCCTAAATGATGGACCGGCCGACGGGTTGCGCGACGATCAGCCCCGCACCAGCCAGTTCCT
>JBOIEQ010000011.1:0-50232 GCA_050741255.1 Burkholderiales bacterium
CAGTTGGGACTGAGCCTGATCGCGAGAAGGTATCCAAGGAAAAGACGCAACATGCACTCCATTACCGAATGCCGGGCCGAGGACAACTACACGCTGTGGCTGCGGTTTGCCGACGGACTCGAGGGGCACGTCTACCTCGGTGAGCTGGTGGCGACCAAGTATTTCCGGATGCTGACGGAAGGCGACGCGTTCAACCGCGTATCCTTCGATCCGGTGGCCCACGCGTTGACCTGGGAAGGCGGCATCCAGCTCGATCCCGAGGTGCTGTACCGGGATCTGGCGAGCAAGACGCTGCACGCCCTGCATTAGATAATTACGCGGCGGGCGTCCGGGAACGGGCGGCGCCCCGTATGTTCAAGGGTGCGGAGACGGCTGCGCGCGACGCGCAACGCACGGCGTTGCGGCCGCCGCGCCCGTTTCCGTGGAATGCGCGAGGACTGAGCGACACCAAGCCCCACAGGAGGCCCGAAATGGCGAAGCGGAAAAAAGCGGCGAAGAAAAAGGCGGGCAAGCCCGCCAAGCGCGGGAAAAAAGCGGCGCTCAGGAAGAAGAAACCGGTCAAACGGGCCCCGGCAAAAAAGAAAGCCGCAGGCAAAAAAAAGGCCGCGAGTAAAAAAGCGGCCAAGAAGAAAGCCAAGAAACCCGCACGCAAGGCAGTCAGCAAACCGGCACCGAAACCTGCCGCCGTCCCGTCATCGTCTGCGCCGGCTCCGGTGGTGATTCCGGGCGCGTGGCCTTTTCCGATGGCGAGCCGGCCATAAAAACCGGGCTGGCACTGCACAACCGCTAGGGCGGGAACGAGACAATACAAAACCCCGCCTCCGGAGGCAAGGGCGGCGGTTTGCTGCAAGGCACCAACGGGCCCTGAAGGGCTCGTTTTATTTCATTCCTATCAATGTGTTGGGGAATTATCCCCAGACCAGCGCCTGCGCCAGGCTCAGGCCGGGCCCGAGGCCAGAAATCCCGACCGGCTGCTTCCCGGGCCGCTGGCGGCTCCCGCGGGCGTGGCTATACTTTGCCGCTCACGGGTGACCGGAGTCCCAGTGCCGTGGACCGCAAGCGCCTCGCTTCAGGAGAACTGCGCAGCGCCGGCTACGACGCGCGTGAACGTGTGCTCGAGATCGAGTTCACGAGCGGCCGCATCGTCCAGTATCGTGGGGTCGGGGAGGAGATCCACCGCCGGCTCATGAGTACGGCATCGCCCGGCAGTTATTTCCGCGACAACATCGAAGAGGATTTTCCGTCGAAGCGTCTGCGCTGAACGGCTGTTCGCGCACGGGCCTTTGCTACAATCATTTTTGAATTCGGCGGCGTGCGCACAACAACCCGGACCACCGGGCGGCGTCATACCGCATCCCGAATCCTGCATAGCACAAGCGGAGGAGAACCCCATGAAGGCGAAGACCCTGGCCCCGATCGCGGGCGCGCTGCTGCTGGCTGTCTCGGCGGCGGCGTTCGCGCAAGCCGACGACTGCAAGAACCGCGGACAGCTCGACACGATGTACTGCGACGAAAACAAGGATCTGGTCGCCGATACACCCAAGGATGCCAAGCGCTGGAAGAATCCGAACACCCTCGTGTTTACCTACACGCCGGTGGAGGACGCCGCCGTGTATGAAACGGCGTTCAAGCCCTTCCTCGATTACCTGGGCAAGTGCACGGGCAAGCGGATCGTCTATTTCCCGGTGCAGTCGAACGCCGCCGAGATCGAGGCGATGCGCGCAGGACGGCTGCACGTGGGCGGCTTCTCGACCGGCCCGACCGGTTTCGCCGTGAACCTGGCGGGCGCGATCCCGTTCGCGATCAAGGGCACCGAGAAGGAACTGCAGGGCTACAACCTCATCGTGATCGTCAAGAAGTCGAGCCCGTACCAGAAGCTCGCCGACCTCAAGGGAAAGAAGGTCGCGCATACCTCGCCGTCGTCCAACTCCGGCCATCTGGCGCCGCAGGTGCTGTTCCCGCCCGAGGGCCTGGCGATGGACAAGGATTACAAACCGCTGTTCTCCGGCGGACATGGCCAGTCGGTGAAGGGCGTGGAAGCGGGCGACTACGACGCCGCGCCCGTTGCCTCCGACGTGTTCAACCGCATGGCTTCGCGCGGCGAGATCAAGCTGGATGACTTCCGCATCATCTACAAGAGCCCGCTGTTCCCGACCTCGTCGTTCGCCTACGCGCACGATCTCGCGCCCGAGTTCGCGAAGGTGCTCACCAAGTGCTTCTACGACTACCGCTTCCCCGCGGACATGCAGAAGACCTTCGGCGGCGCCGACCGCTTCTTCCCCATTACCTACGAGAAGGACTGGGCGGTGGTGCGCAAGATCGCCGATGAGACGGGCACGCCGTTCAACCGCGCCGCCTACGAGAAGGAATCGGCGCGCGAGGAAGCGGCGCGCAAGAAAATGCTCGAAGACAAGGCCAAGAAGTAGTCCGCCATGGCGGCGGCAGCCGGGCAGGCGATCGGCACCGTCGCCGTAGCCATCGAGGTCCGGGGGCTGCGCAAGGAGTACAAGCGCGGCGTCCCGGTGCTGCGTGAAATCAGCATCGCGTTCCCGGACCGCGGCATCACCGCGGTGATCGGGCCGTCCGGCACCGGCAAGTCCACACTCATCCGCTGCATCAACCGCCTGGTCGAGCCCACGGCTGGGCAGGTGCTGTTCCACGGGCTCGACATGGTCAAGCTGCGCGGCCGGGCCCTGCGCGAAGCCCGCCGCCGCATCGGCATGGTGTTCCAGGAATACAACCTGGTCGAGCGCCTGTCCGTCATGGAGAACGTGCTCTCGGGGCGGCTGGGCTACGTGTCGCCGCTCAAGGCCTGGCTGCGCAAGTACCCGCCGGGGGACATCGACGCGGCGTGGGAACTGCTCGATACCGTGGGGCTGACGGCGTTCGCCAACCAGCGCGCGGACGCGCTGTCCGGCGGCCAGCGCCAGCGGGTGGGCATCGCGCGCGCCGTCATGCAGCACCCGGCGCTGCTGCTGGCGGACGAGCCGACGTCCTCCCTCGATCCCAAGACCTCCGTAGAGATCATGGAGCTGTTGACGGCGCTCGCCGACAGCCGCCGCATTCCGGTCATCCTCAATATCCACAACGTGCCGCTGGCGAAGCGCTTTGCCACGCACGTGATCGGCATGGCGGGCGGGCACGTGGTCTACGACGGCCCGCCGGACGGCCTGACCGACGAGCATCTGAAACAGATCTACGGCGGCGAGGATTGGCTGGAATAGCGACATGACCGGCGCAACACTGCAGACCCGGCCGCCGGCGTTCCTGCCGAACTGGCCGGCGCGGCTGGCGTGGATCGCGCTGGCCGTCTACACCGTCTACGCGGCCTCGCTGCTCGATGTCACCTGGGCCCGCTTCGTCCTCGGTCTCGAGCAGGGCGCGCGTTTCATCAGCCGGATGTTCCCGCCCGACACCGCCGCGGACAAGCTGGCGCTGCTGGCGCGGGGCTTGTACGAAACGGTCGAGATCGCCGTCCTCGCCTCGGCGCTGGGCATCCTGCTGTCGCTGCCGATCGGGCTGCTGGCGGCGCGCAACCTGATGCCGCCCTGGGTGACCTGGCCCACCCGGCTCTTCGTCGTGCTGTGCCGGTCCTTCCACCAGGTCATCATCGCGATCCTGTTCGTCAAGGCGGTCGGCTTCGGCGCGCTCGCCGGCATCCTCGCGCTGACGGTGGCCTCGATCGGTTTCGTCGCGAAGCTGTTCGCCGAGGCGATCGAGGAAATCTCCATGAAGCAGGTCGAGGCTGTGCGCGCGACCGGCGCCCCTTTCATGAACGTCATCACCTACGGCGTGATGCCCCAGGTGCTGAACCGCTTCGTGGGCTTTGCGACCTACCAGTTCGATTCCAATCTGCGCAATTCGACCATGGTCGGCATCGTCGGCGCCGGCGGCATCGGCGGCACCATGTTCGCGGCATTCCAGAAGTTCGACTACGACTACCTGCTGACCATCCTGCTCGCCATCATCGCGCTGATCATGCTCTCCGAGATGCTGCAGAACTGGATCAAAAAGCTCTACCAGTGACCATGAGCGCGACGGCGGCGATCCATCGCGAGTGGCGGCGCTATACGCCCTCGCAGCGCCTCGCGCGCTTCGTGCTGTATTTCGGCCTCGTCTTCGCCTGCGTGGTCAGTCTGCGCACGGTGCAGATCATTCCGGAGTTTCTGTACGACGCGCCGGAACAGATGGCGGATCTCTTCAAGCGCATGTGGCCGATCGACTGGGCCTACTACCCCAAGGGGGTGCACGAGGCGCTGATCGAAACGCTGCACATCGCCACGCTGGGCACCATCCTCGCCATTCTCATGGCGCTTCCGCTGGGGCTGCTGGCGGCGAACAACATCACCCGCAATGCCGCGCTCAACTACGGGGCCAAGTTTCTGCTGGTCTCGTCGCGCTCGGTCAATTCGCTGGTGTGGGCGCTGCTGTTCGTCGCCATCTTCGGCCCCGGTGCGCTGGCCGGCACCATGGCCATCGCCTTCCGCTCGATCGGCTTCGTCGGCAAGCTGTTCGCGGAGGCGCTGGAGGAGGCGCGGCCGGGGCCGGTGGAGGCGCTGAAGGCCGCCGGCGCCCCGTGGACCTCGATCTACCTCAAGGGCTACTGGCCGCAGGTCGAGCCGGCGTTCTGGGCGATCGCGCTGTTCCGCTGGGACATCAGCGTGCGCGAATCCGCGGTGCTGGGGCTGGTCGGCGCCGGCGGCATCGGCATGGCGATCGATTCCGCGATGAACCTGTTTCAGTGGGAGCGGGTGGCGCTGATGCTGGTGGCGATGCTGGCGGTAGTGATACTCGCGGAGGTCGGCGTGACCTGGCTCAGAAAAAAAATCATTTGAACGCGTTCAGGGTTTCAGCCATCGCCTTGAGCGCCTGATCCACGTCCGCATCGCCGATATGGCGGTGCGTCACGAAGCGCAGCGCGAACTTTGCGCAGGGATTGACCCGGACGCCGCGCGTGTTGAGTGCCGCCGACCACTCCAGTGCGGGGCGGCTCGCGCTGGAGACATCCACCCGTACCAGATTCGTTTCCACTTCGGCCGGGTTCACGAAGCGCGCGTCCAGCGCGTGCAATCCCTTGGCCAGGCGTTGTGCCGTGCGGTGGTCTTCGGCGAGACGGTCAACCATGGTATCGAGCCCCAGCAGGCCCGCCGCCGCCAGCGGCCCGGCCTGGCGCAGATTGCCGCCGACCATGCGGCGGAAGCCGCGCGCGCGTTCGATGAATGCGGACGATCCGCACAGTACCGAGCCGACCGGCGCCGAGAGGCCTTTCGAGACACAGAAGCCCACGCTGTCGGCATGCCTGGCGAGTTCGGCGGCGGGCGTCTTCAGTGCGATGGCCGCGTTGAAAAACCGTGCGCCGTCCACGTGGATCGCCACGCCGTTTTCCTTGGCGAGCGTAGCGACGGCCGCCATGTTCGCGAGCGGCAACACGGCGCCGCCGGCCGCATTGTGCGAGGTTTCGAGGACGATCAGCGCGGTGCCCGCCTTGTTTGCCGTGATGCGGGGCCGGATGTGCTCGCGGAGCAGGTCGGGATCGAGCGCACCGCGCTTGCCGGGCAGCAACCGAGGATACATGCCGGCGAGGTTGGCGACGCCGCCCAGTTCCGAATTGAAGATGTGCGACGTGGACTCACCGATCACTTCGCCGCCGCGGTCGGCATGCGCGAGGATGGCGACGAGGTTGGACATGGTGCCGCTGGGCACGAAGACGCCGGCCTGCTTGCCGGTCATCTCCGCCGCGCGTGCCTCCAGGCGGCGCACGGTTTCATCGCCGTCGCGGGAGTCGTCGCCGAGGCTCGCCTCCTGCATGGCGGCGAGCATGGCTTCGGTGGGTTTGGTGATGGTATCGCTGCGGAGATCGATCATCGGGATGCCTTGGTGTGCGCGTGGTGTGGAGTATGACTAACGGCCGCTGAACAGGAAATCCGCCAACTCGCAGAACCCGGCGCCGGCGTCGGCCTGCGTGACGTACGCGGGCATCGTCTCGAGGCGGTCGGCAAAGGCCTGCACGTTGGCGACGCCGACGGCCTGCGGGAAGAAACCGAACATCGGCGCATCGTTGGGCGAGTCGCCGACGAAAACATAGCGCGCACGCTCCGCGTCGAGATCCACGCCGAAAGCCTCGCGCATGAGCCGCCGCGTCATGCCCAGCTTGTCGTAGGCACCGAACCAGCCGTTGACGTGGATGGAGCTGACCTTGGCGGTCAGGCCCTGTTGTTCCATCAGGGCGACGATGCGGGCGACGGCGGCGGCGGGCAGCGACGGCACGTCTTCGCGAAAATCGATGGCGAGGTCGGTTTCCCGGTAGTGCTGGTCCGCCGAGAGCGCGGCGCCGGGGACGGCGTTCAGGATGGCATCGCCGATGGTCTTCAAGCGTTGCCGGTGCGCGGCCCGCGTGGCGTCATCGTCGACGAAGCTGCGCCGCATGCGGCGGGCACCATGGTCGTAGCGGAACCAGAACGCGCCGTTCTCGCCGACGACCGCGTCCACCGGCCACTGACGGGCGATGAGGTCGCACCAGCCGGCCGGTCGCCCGGTGATCGGCACGATGAGCAAGCCTGCCGCCTGCAACCGTTCCAGCGCGGCGTAGGCGGCGGCCGTCAGCCGGCCGTCGGTGGTCAGCGTGTCATCGATGTCGCAGAACACGCCGCGGATGGCGTTGCGCACCGCGGCCGGGAACGCCGCGAGGGGCTTCATGTGCACACTTCCTCGCCGGGCGGCGGATCGGGAATGCGCACGTAGCCGAACTGCCCGGGCACGTCCCCGGTGCGTACCGGCTGCAGCGGCACGAGCGCCTCCCGCCAGCGCAGTGCGAGATCGGCGGGCTGACCCTGCTGCAGTGTTTCCAGGGCCGACTCCAGCCGCGCATCGTCCAGCGGCTGTCCGTGCCCGTCCGTGAAATGGGACAGAAACCCCTCCAGATCGCGGTCGTGCAGTACGCCGGGGCCCGCATCGGTCGCCAGGACCAGATGGCCCTGGTCATCGAGCCAGGCGCCGGTGAGGGCCTCGACCGGCCGTCCCGTGTGCGTCAGGAGCCGCTCCCCGGCGCCGGTCGCCTCATGACGCACGACGAAGGGGGTGTAATCGAGCGACACGAACACGCGCTGCGGGCCGTTCTGGAAATACCAGCCGCCCCGGTCGTCCCGCAGGTAATTACGGCCGATGAAAGCGGCAATGACGGGATTGGTGATGCGGTCGCCCTTGATCAGCCAGTTCCCGCGGGCGTCGAGGGCCAGCCATCCGTAGACCGCCGGAACGTTGGGCCATTTGGCCATGCCCTGCCTGACGATGTCATCCATGGGGTGTCGTTGTCGCTCGGATCCGGCGGTCCGCGCCGCTTCCCGCAAGCGGGCCTGCGGCTAACGAGTCCGCGGCGCTACACCTTGGCACGTTGGGCCATTTGGCCATGCCCTGCTTGACGATGTCGTCCATGGGCAAGGTTAGCGAGAGCCGTTATTGCCGCCAAGGCGCCAAGACGCCAAGGGGGTGTCGAAAGTGTGGTCCACGTGGCTTGCAGGCTTTTCTTGGCGTCTCGGCGTCTTGGCGGCCCATCGGATTCTGTTGCGGGGCCCGAACTGGAATTTCAAGGCAGGGCAGACTCGGCGATAATAGCGCCCTTTCGCGTTTTCCCCGATCCTCCCGGCCGCATTCCGGCCCCAACTTCCGGCAAATCTCCATGGCGCAATACGTCTACACCATGAACCGCGTGGGCAAGGTCGTGCCGCCCAAGCGCGTCATCCTCAAGGACATTTCCCTGTCGTTCTTCCCCGGCGCCAAGATCGGCGTGCTGGGCGTGAACGGCTCGGGCAAATCCAGCCTGCTCAAGATCATGTCGGGGCTGGACACGGACATCGAGGGCGAAGCCGTCCCCATGCCCGGCATCAAGGTCGGGTTCCTGCAGCAGGAGCCGCTCCTCGATGCGACGCAGACCGTGCGCGAGGCGGTGGAAGAAGGGCTGGGCGAGATCAACGAGGCGAAGAAGAAGCTCGACGAGATCTACGCCGCCTATGCCGAGGCCGATGCGGACTTCGACAAGCTGGCCGCCGACCAGGCGAAGTACGAAGCGATCATCGCCGCCGGTGGCACGGATACCGAGCATCAGCTGGAGATCGCCGCCGACGCGCTGCGGCTGCCGCCCTGGGATGCGAAGATCGACAAGCTGTCCGGCGGCGAGAAGCGCCGCGTGGCGCTCTGTCGGCTGCTGCTGTCCAAACCCGACATGCTGCTGCTCGACGAACCCACCAACCACCTCGATGCCGAGAGCGTGGAGTGGCTCGAGCAGTTCCTCGCCCGCTTTCCGGGCACCGTGGTGGCCGTCACCCATGACCGCTACTTCCTCGACAACGCCGCCGAGTGGATCCTCGAACTCGACCGTGGCCACGGCATCCCGTGGAAAGGCAACTACAGTTCCTGGCTGGAGCAGAAGCAGGAGCGCCTGAAGCAGGAGGAGTCGACCGAGTCCGCGCGCCAGAAGGCGCTCAAAACCGAGCTGGAATGGGTGCGCAGCAACGCCAAGGCGCGCCAGGCCAAGAGCAAGGCGCGGCTGGCCCGCTTCGAGGAACTGTCGTCCTACGAGTACCAGAAGCGCAACGAGACGCAGGAGATCTTCATCCCGGTGGCGGACCGGCTCGGCGACCAGGTCATCGAGTTCAAGAACGTGAGCAAGGCCTACGGCGACCGCCTGCTGATCGACAAGCTGTCCTTCGCGGTGCCGGCCGGCGCGATTGTCGGCATCATCGGCCCGAACGGCGCCGGCAAATCGACGCTCTTCCGCATGATCACCGGCAAGGAAAAGCCGGACAGCGGGGAGATCGTGATCGGCCAGACGGTGAAGGTCGCCGTCGTCGACCAGTCGCGCGAGTCCCTGCCGAACGACAAGACGGTGTGGGAGGCCATCTCCGGAGGACGCGACATCCTGACCGTCGGCAAGTTCGAAATGCCCTCGCGCGCCTACATCGGCCGCTTTAACTTCAAGGGCACCGACCAGCAGAAGAAGGTCGGCAACCTTTCGGGCGGCGAACGCGGCCGGCTGCACCTCGCGCACACCCTGCTCGGCGGCGGCAACGTGCTGCTGCTGGACGAGCCCTCCAACGACCTCGACGTGGAAACGCTGCGCGCGCTGGAAGAGGCCATGCTCGAGTTCGCCGGCAGCGTGCTGGTGATCTCGCACGATCGCTGGTTCCTCGACCGCATCGCGAGCCACATCCTCGCCTGCGAGGGTGACTCGCAGTGGGTGTTCTACGCGGGCAACTACCAGGAATACGAAGCGGACAAGAAGAAACGGCTGGGCGAGGAGGGCGCAAAACCCAAGCGCATCCGCTACAAGGCGCTCAAATGACCGCACCGGATTTTGTCGTCCGCGGCGGCGACTACGAGCACGTCGTCGATTTCGCGGGCACCTACCAGGGCATCGCCTTGGGCTACGAGGCGATGCCGACCCGCGGCATCTTCATGGCGATGCTGGCCTCGCGGCCGTACGAAAGCACCGAGTTCTCGCTCGCCAACCTCATCACCCTGCACGCCGCCGGCGACCGCCGGCTGCGCGCGCTGCCGGTGTTTCCGTACCGCGCGTTCCGGCACGCCTTCGTCTACACGCGGCGCGACGGCCCGCTGACGAGTTTTTCCGAGTTCCGCGGCAAGCGCGTCGGCATCGAGGATTATTCGATGACCGCCGCTGTCTGGCTGCGCGGGCTGATCGAGGACGATTACGGCGTGGACCACCGCAACATCACCTGGGTCATGCCGCGCAGCCAGCGCTTCCCGCCGCCGGCGCGCGCGAATGTGGAATTCGTGGACGGCGACCTGGAAACGCTGGTGGAGGAGGGCAAGGTGGATGCTTTCCTCGGCTTGTCCGCGCGCGACGCCGGGCGGCCGCAGGCAGAGCGGCGGCTGAAGACGGTGCTGCCGGATCCCGAGGAGGCAGAGCGGGACTATTTCCAGCGCACGGGCGTGTTTCCCATCAACCACTGCGTCGTCGTGCGCGAGGATGCGCTGGCCGCCAATCCCGCACTGCCGCAGGCCGTGTGCGACGCCTACGCGGCGGCGAAAGCGTCGGCCTACAAGCGCAAGATCGGCGCAACGCTGCTGCCGTGGACGAAGGAGCGGTGGAGCCGGACCTTCGAGCTGTTTGGCGGCGACCCGCTGCCCTACGGCCTGACGCCGCTCAACCGCCGCGTCGTTGAAATGCTGGCGCGCTACCTGCACACGCAGGGGCTGATCGACGCGATGCCGGAGACGGAGACGTTGTTCGTGCCGGCGACCGTGGCCTGAGCGGGTCGCGAGCGGGTTTCAGCAAAGACGCATCGCCGAAAAAACAGCGGCGCGCCGTTGGCGCGCCGCGGGGGACAGACCGGTCAGACCGCCGCTTGCCGCGTTTTATTCCCCGGGCTTGAGCCCGACTTCCTTCACGACCCTCGTCCAGCGGTCGTAATCCTTGCGGATGCGCTGGTCGAACTGCTGCGGCGTGCCGCCACTGGCGATCATGCCGTCGCGCTCCAGGCTCTGCTTGACGGCCGTGTCCTGCAAGCCCTTGTTGATGGCGGCATTGAGCGCATCGATGATGGGCTGCGGCGTGCCGCGGGGCGCCATGGTCCCGAACCAGAGGACCACGTCATACCCCGGAATCGTCTCGGCGATGGCGGGCACGTCGGGCAGGGTGTGCCAGCGTTTCTCGGTGGTGACCCCCAGCGCCCGCAGCTTGCCGGTGGGCAGATGCGGCGTGACGGGCAGCAGGCTGCCGATGATCACCGGCACCTGGCCGCCCAACAGATCGGACATCGCGGCGCCGGTGCTCTTGTACTGGATGGCGACCATCTTGATCTTCGCCATGCTCGAGAACAACTCCGTGGCAAGGTGGGTCGCGCCGCCGGTGCCGGTGCCTGCATAGCTCAGCCCGCCTTTCGTCGAACGCGCGAGCGCGATGAACTCTTTCACCGACTTCGGCGGCAGGGACGGATGCACGGCCAGCACGAACGGGGTGTAGCCGAACTCCGCGACCGCGACGATGCTGTTGATCGGGTCGAACGCCGGGCGTTGCACGGCGGACGTCGCCGAGAAGCTGCCCGACATCATCATGATGGTGTAGCCGTCCGCCGGCGCGCGCGCCGTCATTTCCATCCCGATCAACCCGCCCGCGCCGCCGCGGTTGTCCACGACGAACTGCTGGCCGAGGTACTCGGAAAGCTTGTTCGAGAACTGGCGGGCGGTGATGTCGCTGCCGCCGCCGGGTGCGAACGGCACGACCACGCGCACGGGCTTGGCGGGATACTGCTGCGCCTGCGCGGCGCAGGCGACCAGGGTCAACAACGATACGGCAAGGGCTTTTCCGGCGAGCTGGGGTTTCATGGGTCTCCTCGTGCTGTAGTTATAGGAATGAAATCTAGTATAGCGCAGGGGTTGTCGCGCCACGCCGTCGCGCTGCCATGTGAAACGCCAGCCAGCGGGGCTCACTCCGCTTTGATCCCCGCGCCCTTGATCACCTTCGTCCACTTGGCGATCTCGGCCTTGATGTAGGCGGCGAACTGCGCCGGCGTGCTGCCGACCGGCTCGTAGCCCACATCGCGCAGGCGGGTCGCCACTTCCGGCACCGCCAGCACCTTTACGACCTCGGTTTGCATGCGGTCGACGACGGGCTTGGGCGTGCCGGCCGGGAATAGCAGGCCCTGCCAGGTCGTCGCTTCGTAACCGGTGAGCCCGGTGGATTCCGCCACGGTCGGGGTTTCCGGGATAGCGCCGGAGCGCTTCACGCTCGTCACCGCCAGCGCGCGGGCCTTGCCGGACTTGATGTGCGGCACGGCGGAAGGCAGCGTGGAGGACATCACCGGCACGCGTCCGCCCATGAGGTCGATCAGCGCGGGGCCGCCGCCCTTGTAGGGAATGTGCACGAGCTGGATGCCCGCCATGACGTTCAGCAGCTCGCCGGCCAGATGCTGGGTCGAGGTGGTGCCCGAAGAGGAGAAATCGACGCTGCCGGGCTTCGCCCTGGCGATCTCGATCAGTTCCTTCATCGACTTTGCGGGGTAGGCGGGGTAGACGATCCAGACGTTGGGCGTCAGCGTCATCTGCGTGATCGGCGCGTAGTCCCTGACCGGGTCGAAGGGCACCTTGGCGTACAGGATGGGGCTCGTCACCAGATTGGGTGCGGTGAGCAGCATGGTGTAGCCGTCGGGCGTGGCGTGGGCCACCATCTCGTGGCCGATGTTGCCGGTGGCGCCGGGCCGGTTGTCGGCCACGATCTGCTGCCCGAGGTTGTCGCCGAGCCGCACCGCGACGAGGCGTCCCACGGTATCCGACGCCCCCCCGGGCGACTGCGGAATGATGAAACGAATGGGGCGTTGCGGGTACTGGCCCTCCGCGGCGAAACCGGCGGAGACAGCGGACAGCAGGACAAAGCACCCTACGCAACGGCTGAGAGACATGAACGCTCCTGAAATTATTGTGAGTGAGGCAAGAAACCGAAATTATCCATGGCAGGCGCGCCGCGCGCCATAGCTCATAGGGCACCCACGGCACCGCGAATCTGCCGGTGTAACATTCCGCTTGCCATGCCCGGTCAAGGAATCGCCATGAACGACGTCGTCCCGCCCTATCTCGTCAACGAATACGCCCCCGACCCCGCTGTCAGTTTCGATCTGGCGGTGGGTGCGACCTACGTCCGTTACGCGCAGATGCTGTCGGCGCGCGGCTACGTGCAGAGCACGCTGGGCGGCATGGTGATCCGCGTACCGCACGCCAATCACCCGGACGGGCTCGCCTACGCAAAACCGGCGGGGGTTTCGCTGGAGGAAATGACGATCGACGACCTCGTGATCACCGACCTTCCGTACGGACGCGTCCTGTACGGCAAGGCCGCCACCAGCGTCGGCCACCAGATGAATCGCGAGATCCTGCGCCTGCGGCCGGACGTGAACTGCGTGATCCATCTGCACCACGACGAGACGATCGCGCTGCTCGCCGCCGGCTGCGAGGAGATCAAGAGTTATTCGCTGACCTTTTCCTACCTGATGCAGAAGCCGCTGGTGTACCTGCCGGCGCATCTCAACGTGGAAGAGGACGTCGGCCCGATCAAGACCTTCATCCAGAACACCAACTGCATCGTGATGAAGCGCCACGGCATCACCGTGCTCGGCCGCACGGTGTCGGAGTGCTACCACCGGGTCAACGTCTATGCGGCGGAAGTGAAGCGCCAGATCATCGTGGAAATGCTGTGCGCGGCGAAAGGCACGACGGCCGAGACCATCACCAAGGAACAGATGGAGTGGATGTTCTCGCGCGGCGACGGGGTGGTGTACCCGTCGCTGGTGCGGCGGGACGGGCGCTAGCCCGCGCGTCAAGGGGCGTACACCCACAGGCCGAGCATCACCGTGCAGCCCGGCACGGGCAGGAAGGGCACCTGGACCGCCGAGAGCGGCAGGTGCTGCCCCGGCAGCTTCCGGGCCCACACCTCATACGCCGCCTGAAACTCGCGCAGATCGGTGTGGTACTGCTGGATGCGGACCACGTTCGCGAGCGTCGCGCCCGCCGCGCGGCAGAGCTGCTCCGCGTTGTCGAGCATGAAATCCATTTGCGCCGTGATGCTGGAACCGAAATGGGGCTGTCGCGGATCGGTGCGCGCCGCGCCGATCAGGCCGTTGCGGTCGATGGCCAGCATCCCGGACAGAAACAGCAGGTCGCCCGCGCGCACCGCCTGCGTGATCCCGGCGAAGGGCGGCATCACCCCCGCATCGATCGTGCGTCGGCGCGTGCGGCCGGGCCGCAGCGCGAGAGTGTTGATCTCGATGCGGGCGTCGCGCAGATTGAAGCCCGGCGTCGCGGTGGGCACGAGCGTCGTCGCCGGCATGGCCCGCGGGAAGTGCTTGCGCCACACCTCCATGAAGGGCGCGAAATCGTCGGCATCGCGCAGATAGACCTGACTCAGGACGGCATCGGCGAGCGCGCAGCCCGCGGCCTTGAGCGTGGGCACGAGTTTCTTCGCGATCACGTACTCGGTTTCCATCCGGATCGGCAGGCCTTTCCACAGATGGCCCGCCGGCATGCGGACTTCCGGCGCGAGGCCGGGGCCTGACGCGGGAGCGTCGGCGTAGCGCCCGGCGAAGAACACGAAATCGCCCGCCGCGAGCGCCAGGCTGTAGCCCGACGTCGCGTGCACCTCGTTCTGCTGCGCGGGGCGGATGTGCACCGCGCGGAAATCGCGGGAGGGGGCCACCGCCAACGCATGCACTTCGATCGCCTGCCCGGCGAGCAGCAGGCCCGGGGTCAGCGTGGACGTGCTGGGCGGGACGTGGTCCTTCAGCGTGGCGCGCCGCGCGTCGTGATAGAACTCGACGGCCGTCGCGTCCGTGTAGTGCTGGTCGACGCGGACCACGTTCGCGAGATCGCTGCCGCCGGCGGCCAGCACATCCTGCAGGTTGCGGAATATGCGGTTGGCTTCGCGGCGGAAGCGCGGCGCGCCGTGATGCGGCAGGGCGCTCGCCGCCACTTCCGGCGCGACGCCGCCGGCAAACCCCGCGGTGGCCTTCAGACCGGTCGCGAACACCCAGCGCCCCGCGCGTATCCCCGGCGCATAGTGGATGCCGCCCGGTTCGAGGGTAACCGGCAGCAGCGGCCGGACGGCCGCCGCGGAGGTGCGTTTTCCCATCCGCCTAGTCGATCCTGACGTCGGCGTCCTTCACGACCTTCGCGTACTTGGCCAGATCGGACTTGATGAACGCGGCGAACTGCGCGGGTGTGCCGGTGACCACTTCTGCGCCGATGTTGTTGAAGCTCTGTTTGACTTCCGGCATCGCCAGCACCTTGAGCAATTCCACATGGAGACGATCGAGCACGGGTTTCGGCGTTCCCGCAGGCGCGAGGAGGCCGTTCCAGATGCTCATTTCGTAGCCGGGCACGCCGGATTCCGCGACGGTCGGCAGTTCGGGCGCGGCGGCCACGCGCTTTGCGCTGGTGACGGCGAGCGCGCGCAGTTTGCCGCTGCGCGCCTGCTGCAGGGCGGCGGGCATCGCGGGGAAAACGAGTTGTGTCTCGCCCGCGATGGTCTGGATGACCGCCGGGCCGCTGCCGTTGAACGGGATGTGACGGATGTTCACGCCGGCCATGGTCTTGAACATCTCGCTCGCCAGTTGCACCGTGGAGCCGTTGCCGCTGGAGGCGTAGTTGAGCACGCCCGGTTTGGCTTTCGCCAGCGCGATCAGTTCCTGCACGCTTTTCGCGGGCACCGACGGATTGACGACCAGGATCAGCGGCGTGTCCGCCACCAGGGAGACGGGCGCGAAGTCCTTCTGCGTGTTGTACGGCAGTTTTTTATACAGATTGGGATTGATCACGATTTCGATGTTCGAACCCATCAGCAGCGAGTAGCCATCGGGGGTCGCCCGCGCCGCCAACTCGGTGCCGATGATGCCCCCGGCGCCCGGACGGTTTTCGATCACGATCTGCTGGCCCAGCCGCGGCGCCAGCTGCTGGCCGACCACGCGCGCGGCCGTGTCGGACGCGCCGCCGGGCGAGAACGGCACCATCATGCGGATGGGGCGCGTGGGGTAGGTATCCTGCGCTTGGCTGATGCCGGTCGCGGCGATTGCAAGGGCAGTGACGGTGGCGGAGGTGAAACAGAGGCGTAGGGTCATGAGCGTGTCCGTGCGGGTTGATGGGGAGCCGGTCGCAGGCGCGCAGCCGGTGCAGCGGTCAGGCAATAAGCAATCAGTATGCCTGTATCAGGCCGGGGGCCGGGAGAGGGGATCGGCGACGCGAACGACGTTGCGGCCGCGTTGCTTCGCTTCGTATAGCGCGCGATCGGCGCGCGCGATCAGGCGCTCGACCGTATCGCCGTCCTTGTAGGGGGCGATGCCTACGCTCACCGTGACTGACACGGGTATCTGCTCGTGTTGGAAGGTCCGCGATTCCACGGCCTGCCGGATTTTTTCGGCGAGCGGCGGACCGTCGGCATCGGCAACGCCCGCGGCGACGACCAGGAACTCCTCGCCGCCCCAGCGGCAGACGATGTCGGATTCGCGCATCGCGCCCCGGATCGTGGCGGCGACCTGCTGGATCACGCTGTCGCCGGCCGGATGCCCCAGCCGGTCGTTCACGTCCTTGAAGTGGTCGATGTCGATCAGCAAGGCCTGCAGCGGCTTCTTGTTGCGGCGCGCCTGGCGCATGGCCTGCGGCATCAGGAGGTCGAAGGCCTGGCGGTTGGCGAGTCCCGTCAGATGATCCGTGGTCGCCATTGCCTCGAGCCGGCCCTGGTAGCGGTTGATCGTGAAGCTGGTGGCCGCCAGCACGATCGCCATGATCAGCAGGCCGATGGCGATGTTCACGTACAGCGTCTTCCGGATGCCAGCCAGCGCCTCGTCCTCGCTGCCCTCCACGAACAGATACCAGTTCAGTTCCGGGATGAACCGCACGTTCAACAGGTGGTTGTAGCCCCGGCTGCGGTACTGAAAGGACCCTTCGCCCGCGCGCAGAACTTCGTCCGCGATGTCGCGCAAGCCGTCGATCTCGTGCAGACTTTTGCGCGTGAAATGCGCGTGATCGCCGTACAGGGTGAGCTGGCCCTGCTTGTCGACGAAATAAATGGTGCGCTGGTAACGCTTCTGGTATTCGTTGATGCGTGCGCGCACGGCATCCACGGTGAGGCCGACACCGGCGACCCCGAGGTACTGGCCGTCGTAGCCCTTGATCCGGTAGTTGATGAAGATGGTGAGTGCATCCTTGTTCGCCTGGTCCGGATCCACGTTGATTTCGTAGGGCGCCTCCATCTTGCGCACGCGGAAGTACCAGGCGTCGCGCGGCTCGTCCTCGCTCACTTTCTTCAGCACGCCCTCGGTCTGGTAGTAGGTGCGCGTGCGTTCGGAGACGAGGAAGCTGGTGAACGCGCCGTAGCGCTGTTTCACCTCCCGCAGGTACTTGGTGATGGTGGCGCCGTCGCGCTCGCCGGCGAGCATCCAGTCGCGCAGAAAGGTGTCGCTCGCCATCATCGAGGAAATGACGACGGGACGCACCAGGTCGCGCTGGATTTCGGAGTAGACGTTGTCGGACGTGAGCGGCAGCTCGCTCGCGATCAGCGTGCCGCGGATCGACGCCTTCGACACGGTGTAGTTGATGAGCGTGGTGGCGATGAAGCCGATCGCCAGCACGATGCCGAGGGCCGCGATGAGGCGGCGCTTGTCTGTGATGCGGTCGGTGATGCGGAAGTTCATATGGGGTGCAAGTCTATCGAATGCCGGCAGGGCAGGCGCGTCAGTGCGTCACGGTGACGAGGACGAGCCCTACCGTGAGCAGGCCCAGGCCGGCGAGTTCCCGCCGCGACAGCCGCTCGCGGAAGACGCGGCGCGACACTACGTAGGTGAACAGCAGTTCGACCAGCCCCAGCGTGCGCACGTGCACCGCGGATTGTATGGTCGTCGCGGTGAACCAGCCCGCGGAAGCGGCGGCGCCCATGAAGCCGGCGAAGAGCGATGGCCGCCAGGCGCGCAGCGTGTGCGCGACGACGGCCGGGTTGCGCGCGAGCAGCCAGCCGCCGAGCAGCACGGTCTGCAGCGTCAGCGCCACGGCCAGCGTCACGGCGGCGGCCATCAGGAAGGGCGCGTCCAGCGCCAGCGCCGCGCCGCGGTAGCCGACGGCCGCCAGCGCAAAGCCGGCGCCCGCCCCCAGCCCCAGCAGGGCCGAGCGCTGGGTCCAGCCGGTCAGCAGTGCGCGGAACGGGCGTCGGGGATCCGGCGGCGACAGCAGCAGCACGCCGAGCGTGCCGATCAGCACGGCCGCCGCGGTGCCGCCGGTGACCGCATCGCCGAGAAACACGAAGCCGAACACCGCGACCTGGATGACGTCGCTCTTGGCGTACGCCACGCCGAGCGCGAAGTTGCGCTCCGCCATCGCGCGCAGCAACAGGGCGGTGGCGACGATCTGCGTGACGGCGCCGAGCGTGACCCAGCCCGTAAACACCATGTTCAGCGTCGGCCACGCGTAGCCGCCGACCGCCTTGACCGCGGCGAGCCACAGCAACGCGAACGGCAGTCCATAGAGGAAGCGCACCAGGGTCGCGCCCAGGGCGCCCAGCGACGCGGTGAGGCTTTTCTGGGCGGCGTTGCGCGCCGTCTGGGCGAACGCCGCCCACAGGGTGATCGGGATCCAGAGCCAGTCAGGAGGGGTCAATGAGGTTGCCGTTTCAGTGGAGGCCGCGCTCGCCCCGCCGGTACTGTTGCGCAAGCGGCACCGGGTTTAACCCCGGCGGGCCCGCGGAACCGTTTATGCTGGCTGACGAATCAAAAGGGAGCGTTGCCATGCCAACAATATCACGCCATTCAGCGGCTTACGCCTGGTGGGGACTTCCAATAGTGCTGTTGCTGGCCGGCACCTGCCTGGCGTCGTCGCCCCGGCCGCAGT
Source organism: Burkholderiales bacterium (assembly GCA_050741255.1). Lineage (GTDB taxonomy): Bacteria > Pseudomonadota > Gammaproteobacteria > Burkholderiales > SG8-41 > CAZXNF01. The sequence goes on from JBOIEQ010000011.1 coordinate 18,379, forward strand.
CGCAGGCGCCGCGGATGTTCGTCGCCGCGCCCGCCGAGTCGCCGATCGTGCTGCAGCGCCTGAAGATCACGACCGAGATCACCGGCAGCGTTGCGCTGACGACGGTGGAAATGGACTTCCACAACCCGAACCGGCGCCACCTCGAAGGCGAGCTGCAGTTTCCGCTCCTCGACGGCCAGCAGATCGTGGGCTTCGCGCTGGATGTGAACGGAAAGTTGCGGGATGCCGTGCCGGTGGGCAAGGCCCGCGGCCAGGAGGTGTTCGAGGACATCACCAGGCGGGGGGTCGATCCCGGGCTGCTGCAGACGACCGAGGGCAACAACTTCAAGCTGCGGGTCTATCCGATCTTCGCGGGCGGCAAGCGCACCGTGGCGGTCCGTTACAGCGAAAACCTGGACCGGGAGGGCGGCCGCGGCGTCTATCGCCTGCCGCTCGCGTACGGCGCCCGCGTCGCCGCCTTCTCGCTGGCGATCGCGGTCAAGGGCGCCACGGCCCGTCCGGTGCTGTCGGGCGCGGACCTGCCCGGCCTGGCCTGGAGTCGCGAGCAGGACGCCTATACCCTCGCGACCGAGCGCCGCGATCAGGCCCTGCAGGGCGTGCTCGAGGTTGCGGTCGCCCTGCCGGCCGGACCCCGGACGCTGACGCAGATCGTCGAGGGGCGGCGCTACTTCTTTGCCGAGATGCCGGTGGGCACGCGCAAGCTGGAACGCTCCCTGCCCGCCGTGGTGGGGCTGCTCTGGGACAGCTCGGCCTCCGGCGCCGCGCGCAACCACGCGCGCGAATTCGAACTCCTCGAAGCCTACTTCCAGCGCATGCGGAACGGCGAGGTGCGCCTGACCCGGCTGCGCGATGCGGCCGAGCCGGCCGAATCTTTCCGGATCGTCAACGGCGACTGGCGGGCGCTGCGGCGCGCGCTGGAAACGACGGTGTATGACGGGGCGACGAACTTCGGCGCCGTCGTGCCCGATCCCGCGGCGGGCGAGTACCTGTTGTTCAGCGACGGCCTCGCCAACTACGGCGAAGCGGGTTTCCCGGCGCTGCAGGCGCCGCTCTACGCGATCACCTCCAGCGCGCAGGCGAACCCGTCCCTGCTCAAGCATCTGGCGCATCGCGGCGGCGGACGGTATGTCGATCTGCTGGCCGACGACGCGGGTGTTGCCGCGGGGAAACTGCTGGGCGCGTTCGAGCGCATCGAGTCGGTCACCGCCACCGGCGCGACCGAGCTCCGCGCGTTGTCGCCCTATCCGGAGAACGGGCAGGTGGCGATCGCCGGCGTGCTCACCGAACCGGGCGCGACGGTCCGGGTCACGCTGGCCATGCCAGGGCGCAAGCCGCGCACCCTGACGCTCAAGGTCGACGCCCGCGGCAACGAAAGCGCGCTGGCGGCGGCCTTCTGGGCGCGCGCCCGCGTCGAGGAACTGGAGGCGGACTACGCCGTGAACCGGGCGGAGATTCTGCGGGTGGGCCGCACCTTCGGCATCGTCACCCGCGAGACCTCGCTGATCGTGCTGGAGTTCGTCCGCGACTACGTGCTGTTCGACATTCCGCCGCCGCCGGAACTGATGGCGGAATACGAACGCGTCCGGCAGAGCACGCGCCGGGCGGCCGCGCCGGACCCCGCGCAGAAGATCGAGCGGGTGGTCGCCATGCTCAACGAGAAGGACGCCTGGTGGAAGCGCGAGTTTCCCAAGGGGCGCCTGCCGGCGCCGGTCGAGGAGCGGCGCGTGCCGACCGACGAGGATCTGCTGCGGCAAAAAGCGATGCGCGAGCAGGTGATGGGTTCGAGCGTGCAGGACCAGGCGAGCCGCGTGCCCCCCGTGCCCATGGCGAAGTCGCCTCCGCCGCCGGCGCCGAAGCCGGCACCCAAGCCTGAGGCCAAGCCCGCCCTGCGCATGGAGGCGGATGCACGGTCCGTGCAAAGCGGAGAAATCCGCGTGATGGGGCGGCTGGCGCCGGGCACTTCCGATCCCGTCTATCTGGCACGCCTGCGCGATGCGGCGCCCGATGCGCTCTACCGCATCTATCTCGACGAACGGCCGAATTTCCGCCAGACACCAGCGTTCTATTTCGACACGGCGCATCTGCTGCTCGCCAAAGGGCAGCGGGAACTCGCGTTGCGCGTACTGTCGAACCTTGCCGAGATCGACCTCGAGAACCGGCAGCTGCTGCGGGCGCTCGCCCAGCGCCTGATCCAGCTCGACGAGCCCCGGCTGGCCATCGCGCTGTTCCGCAAAGTGGCCATCCTCAGCCCCGAGGAGCCGCAATCGTTCCGCGATCTCGGCGTCGCCTACGCCGTGGCGGGCGACGCGCAGCGCGCGATCGACAACCTCTACGAGGTCGTGATCCGTCCGTGGAACGCGCGCTTTCCCGGCATCGAGCTGATCGCGCTTGCCGACCTGAACGCCATCGTGGCGACGGCGCCCGGCGGCATCGATGTCAGCCGCATCGACCCCCGGCTGCTGCGCAACCTGCCGCTCGACCTGCGGGCGGTGCTCAGCTGGGACACCGACAACACCAACATCGATCTCGTGGTGTGGGACCCGAACAAGCAGCAAAGCCGGCCCGGGACGGGATTCACCTACCAGGGCGGCCGCATGTCGCAGAACTACACGGGCGGCTACGGGCCGGAGGAATACTCGCTACGCAACGCGAAGCCCGGCAAGTACCAGCTGCAGGTGGTGTTCGTCGGTCATCGCCAGCAGGTGGCCGGTGCGGGCCCGACCCGCGTCACCCTGTGGTTGCACACGAAATTCGGCACCGCGCAGAACGAAGTGCGCAGCATGTCCGTGCTGTTGCGGCCGGGGGAAATGGCGACGATCGCCGAGCTCGAGATTCCCGGCGTGGCGGAGGAGGACCGCTAGGCCGCGGGAGACACTAGCTCCGTCCGAGAGAGCAACGTTCGTCTCCCGGGGCTTTCAGCCCCGTCCGACGAAAGGCATCTTGGTGGCCATGATGGTGAGGAACTGCATGTTCACTTCGAGCGGCAGGTTAGCCATGTGGAGCACCGCGTCGGCGACGCGCTGCACGTCCATCATCGCTTCGGCCTTCACCGTGCCGTCGGCCTGCTTCACGCCCTTGGCCATGCGCGCGGCGAGTTCGGTCACCGCGTTGCCGATGTCGATCTGGCAGCACGCGATGTCGTACTTGCGGCCGTCGAGCGAGATCGTCTTGGTGAGCCCGGTCACGCCGTGCTTGCTTGCGGTGTAGGGCGCGGAGTCCGGGCGCGGCGCGTGCGCGGAGATCGAGCCGTTGTTGATGATGCGGCCGCCGCGCGGGTCCTGGTCCTTCATCAGGCGGAACGCGCCCTGCGCGCAGAGAAAGAGGCCGGTGAGGTTGGTGTCCACCACGGCCTTCCATTTTTCGTAGGGCAGGTCCTCGAAGGCGACACCCGGCGCATTCGCGCCCGCGTTGTTGAAGATCATGTCGAGGCGCTTGAACGCGGCTTTCGTTCGCGCGAACAGGTTCGCCACGGAAGCCGGATTCATCACGTCGGTCGGCACCGCCAGCGCGCGGGCGCCGGCAGCGGACAGTTTCGCCGTCTCCTCCAGCGCATCGGCGCGCCGGCCGGCGAGGACGACGCTCCAGCCGTCTTTCAGCAGGGTGAGGGCGGTGGCCCGGCCGATGCCGGAACCGGCGCCGGTGACGATGGCGATTCTGCTGGTCGGATTCATCCCTGATCTCCCCTCAAGACGGACCGCCGCGCGAAGTGCGCGGGTCGGCCCGCGATTCTATCCGTTCAGTCGCCGAAACAGATGCCGCGCGTGCGCGCGGCCTGCAGGAACGGCGAGCCGGGATCGATGAAGCGGTTCTTGCCCGCGCCGGTTTCGAGCGGCACCAGTTCCACTTCGTTGCCGCGCACCGCGACCATGGTGTCGAACCGTTGCGCCATCACGGCTTTCACCGCCATGACGCCGAAGCGGCTGGCGAGAATGCGGTCGAAACCCTCCGGCGCGCCGCCGCGCAGGAGGTGGCCGAGGACGATCGCCCGCGTCTCGCGCCCGGTGAGCGCTTCGAGGTCGGCGGCCACGCGATGCGCCACGCCGCCCAGCCGGATCTTCTCCGGGGAGTGCTCGACGGTGCGCGTCACCGTCACCTCACCGCCCACGGGCCTGGCGCCCTCGGAGACGACGACGATCGAGTACGGCTTGCGCGTGTGATGGGAGTCCTTCAGGAAGGCGGCGAGCCGGTTGGCGTCAAAGGGGATCTCGGGGATCAGGATGGCGTCGGCGTCGCCGCCGAGTCCGGCGAACAGCGCGATCCAGCCGGCGTTGCGGCCCATCACCTCCACCACCATGATGCGGTGGTGCGACTCCGCGGTCGTGTGCAGCTTGTCGAGCGCGCCGACCGCCGTGCCGACGGCGGTGAAAAAGCCGATCGTGTAATCGGTGCCGTTGAGATCGTTGTCGATCGTCTTCGGAATGCCGACGAGTTTCACGCCCTTGCGGGCCATGGCGTGCGCGATGGCCTGCGTGCCGTCGCCGCCGACGACGATCATGGCGTCGACATTCGCGCGCGCAAGGTGTTCCAGCGCAGCGTCCGACCGGTCCTCGTAGGTCGTGCCGCCCGCGCCGGTGACGGGAACCCGGAACGGCGTGTCCACGTTGGAGGAGCCGAGGATCGTTCCGCCGCGGGAAAAAATGCCCGCCGTGTTGACGAGATCGAGCGGAACGAAGCGGTTCTCGACCAGGCCCTTGAAGCCGTCGGGAATGCCGACCACCTCCACGCCGTGTTCGAGGACGCAGGCCTGCACGACGGCGCGAATGGCCGCGTTGAGGCCGGGGCAGTCGCCGCCGCCGGTGAGCAGCGCGATTTTCCTGATCGGGGAAGTGGGCATGGGGACCGGTGGATCGCGCAGAGGGAACGGGGGGGAGGCCTGTAATACACGAAAACCCCGCGACGCACCGGGAAACGCGGCCGGCGACGGCGCGGTAACCGCAGGGTAAGTCAAGGGCGTCGATTGCACTGTCGGTGGCCCGCCGACGGCGCGCAACCGGGCGCGCTAAGTTTCCGGCTTCCCGCGCGTGCGCTCCGCCTCGCGGTCGGCCATCCGCCAGCGGTTGCGCCCGTCCGCCTTGGCGGCGTACATCGCCGAGTCGGCGTGATTCAGCAGTGCCTGCGGGTTGTCCGCGTCATCAGGGAAGTAGGCGATGCCGACGCTGGCCGTCACCGCCACCGCGCCGGAGGACAGGGCCATCGGCTGATCGACCGCGGCGACCAGCTTGTCGGCCACCTGGGATGCCTCGCCGCGTTCGCCCAGGCTTTCGAGCAGCACCACGAATTCGTCGCCGCCGAGCCGCGCGATCGTGTCCGTCTCGCGGATGCAGCCGGCGAGCTTGCGGCCGACGATCACCAGCAACTCGTCGCCGATCGCATGCCCGTAGTCGTCGTTGACGGCCTTGAAGCCGTCGAGGTCGACCAGCAGCAGGGCCACGCGCCGGTCGGCGCGCCGCGCGCGCGACAGTGCCTCGGGAATACGTTCGTCGAGCAGTGCGCGGTTGGCGAGCCCGGTCAGCGGGTCGTGGCGCGCGATGTGCTGCAGCTCCTGCTCCTTTTCGCGCAGCCGCTGGTTCGCCATCCCCAGCGCGAGCGTGCGCTCGGCGACCCGCCGTTCCAGCTCCAGCTCCGAGTTGCGCAGCGTTTCCACCGCCGACTGCTTGGCGGCGAGCGCCTCCTGGGTGGCGAGCTCCTTTTCCCGGCGCATGCTGTTGATGCGCTCGGCGAGCGCGAAGGACAGCAGCAGCATCTCCAGCGCGGAGCCGATCTGCATCGCGTAGGTGGTGAAGGCATTGGTCGGCAGCCAGCCCATGTTGCGCATCGCGAGGATCGCCACGCCCGCCAGCAGCAGCGTCCACGCGATCAGGAAGTAGCGCGCGCCGGGATGCCCCTTGCGCAGGCAGACCACGCCGCTCGCGACCATGACGACCGCGCCGCCGATGCCCGCGATCGAGGTGAACATGGCGGCGAAGCGGTACGGCAGCACGAGCGGCGACAGCGCGGAGAAGGCGAAGGCGACCGCCAGCGCCACCAGCATGCGGTCGAGCCGCGGCTCGGCGTCGCGTGTGCCGAGAAAGAGCCGCGTGAACAGGATGCCGAAAAAACCGGCGGCCGACATGCCCGAGGGCAGCGCGACGTTGCCCCACGCCGGCCACGCCGGCCACAGAAACTGGTTGCCGAAGCCGTTCAGCGAAGCCTGGCCGACGATCATGCAGGCGACGAAGGCGACGTAGGCGAGGAACGCCGGATCGCGCACCGCGCAGTACAGCAGGAGGTTGTAGAGCAGCAGCGCGAGCAGCATGCCGTAGTAGAGGGAGAGCAGCGCATACGTCCGCTGGTCGTGGGCGTGCAGCGCGGCCGGCTGCCACAGCGTGAGCGGGACCGTCAGGTTGCCCTGCGACACGACGCGCAGGTACAGGGTCTGCGCCGCGCCGGGGACGAGATCGATTGGAAACACCAGGTGGCGGTGGGGGAACAGGCGCTCGGCGAAGGGCTGCAGATCGCCCGCGACCTGCTGCGTATAGCCGCCGCCCGGCCGCGGCGTGTAGACCTCGACCCGGTCGAGCGAGGAGTAGCCCGCCTCGAGCAGCCAGTGCGCCGGCGCGTCGCGCGCCAGCCGCAGCGGTACGGCGATCCAGTACGTGGCGCGCGAGTAGCCGAAGTTGAGTTCGCCCCGGTCCGGCGCCGCCGGCCGGAAGCGGACCGTGTTGTCCGGCGCGGTGATGTCCCCGATCGTCAGCCGGCCCTCCGGGTCTTCGAGCGTGCTCAGCACCGGCGCGAGCGCGTAACGGCCGTCGCCGCCGACCGGCAGCGACTCGGCGGCGGCGGGCGACGGACCCGCCGCGCACAGCACGAGCGCCGTCAGGAGCCAGTGGCGCAGGCACGCGCAGGGAAGGGGGGGAAGGGGTGGCATGCGGCCGAACCGGAGAACCCGGAGAACCGGCGATTTTAGGGGATTGCCCGGCCGCGGGTCGAACGGGGCCTGCGGCAGGCCGGGCTGGTTCGTTTAACCCCGGCGGCCGGCGGCGGCCGTTTACAGCACGGTCACACCCCGCCACGCACTCACGGGAGATCCCATGAAAAGTCCTTTCGCCTTGTTCGCCGGCCTTGCGGCCGCCGCTGTTCTGGCCGCTGGCCCGGCGCACGCCGTCGGCACGCTGGCCGACATCACGATCTACGACCGCACCGAGGGCCGCACGCTGCCGGTCTACCGGCACCAGGGCCGGCACTACGTGGTCGGCAAGCCCGGCAACGAATACCAGATCGCAGTCCACAACCGCCAGCCGGCCGAGATCCTGTCCGTCATCTCGGTGGACGGCGTCAACGCGGTGTCCGGCGAGACGGCAAACTGGAGCCAGACCGGCTACGTGTCCGCGGCCAACCAGTCGTACGCGGTGGCCGGCTGGCGCAAGAGCATGGACCGCATCGCGACCTTCTTCTTCACCGAACACGCGAATTCGTACGCCGCGCGCACCGGCCGGCCGGACAACGTGGGCGTGATCGGCGTGGCGGTGTTCCGGCGCAAGGCCGAACCGCCGGTGGCGATCGTGCCGCCGCTCTCGCGCCACCAGCCGTCCCCGCACCGGCAGCGCGCCGACGCCGCGGCGCAGGGGATGAACGAAGCCGAAACGGACAGCAAAGCGGCGGCCGATGCGGTGGGCGCTGCCGGCCGCGCGGCCGCGCCGTCGATGGAACAGCAGCGGCCGGAAGCAAAGCTCGAATCCAGACTCGGCACCGGCCACGGCCGCGCCGAGACCTCGTTGGTGACGCACACCCAGTTCGAGCGCGAGCTGCCGACCCCGAACGAGGTCATCACCATTTACTACGACACCCACCGCAACCTGGTCGCGCAGGGCGTCATCCGCGAACGGCCGAGCCTGGCCCTGCCGGCGCCGTTTCCGGGTCAGTTCGTGCCCGATCCGCGCTAGCGTGCGGAGTGAGGGGAGAGGGGTGAGGGGTGAGGAAAATGCGGTGGTTCGTGGTGCGGGTTTTGGGTGGGTTTTCCCCCTCACCCCTAACGCCTCACCCCTCACGCGGCGCGGCAGCGCGGCGGCACGTTGTGCGGTCGGGCCGCCTTGCGCATACTCGCAACCCGCCATGCCCCGGGATGAAGCCGCCACCGACGAGGACCTCATGCTCGCCTACCGCGACGGGGATGCGGCCGCCTTCGACCGGCTCTACGCCCGGCACAAGGGGGGCGTGTTCCGCTATCTGCTGCGGCTGGTGAAGGACCGCGGGCCGGCCGAGGAACTGTTCCAGGATGTGTGGATGAACCTGATCCGGGCGCGCGCCGCCTACACCGTGCAGGCCAAGTTCACGACCTATCTATATAGGTTGGCCCACAACCGCGCGATTGATTACTTCCGGGCGCACAAGGGCGCTCACGTTTCGCTCGACGATGAGGACGCTTCGGCCGAGGTGCTGGCGATCGCCGCCCCCGCGTCCGCCGACCCGGCGGTGCAGGTCGAACACCGCCTCGCGGCGGGCAAGCTGCTCGCGCTGATCGAGGCGCTGCCCGCCGTGCAGCGGGAGGCCTTCCTCCTGCACGAGGAGGGCGGCATGGGCGTGGACGAGATCGCCGCCGCCACCGGCGTGAACCGCGAGACGGCCAAGAGCCGGCTGCGCTACGCGCTCGCCAAGCTGCGCGCCGGCGCCCGGGAATTCACATGAGCGAACGCCCCGATCCGCAGGACGTCGCCCGCGATCCGGCGCTCGACGCGGCCTACCGCGAGGGCGCTCGCGACGAACCGCCCGCGCGGCTGGACGATGCCATCCGCGCGGCCGCCCGCCGCGAAGTCGGGGCACGCCCGCAGTCCGCGGGGGGCGGCGGGTTCAAGGCGTGGAGGGTGCCGGTGTCGATCGCCGCCATGCTGGTGATCGGTGTGTCGGTCGTGACGCTGGTGCGGGAAGAACACCCGGAAGTCCTGCAGGCCACGCCGCCCGCAACCTCCAGGCCTGGCAGCCCGCCGCCTGCGCTGGCGGCTGTGCCGGAAGCGGATGCCGCCAAGCGGTTGCCGCCGTACCCGCAGTACCAATACCGCGAGGAGGAAGGCGGACGGGCGAAGAACGAGGCGCTGCGGGATCAGGCGGCGGCCAAGGACGCCGCTGCCGCCGCGCCTGCGCCGGAACGCAAACTGGAGGCCATGCCGCGGGAAGCGCCGGCTGCGGCCGGGTCGGTGGCCGCCCAGGCACCGGTTGCCCGCGAGGAGAAGGAGAAGCTCCGCATGGAAGTCCAGCCGGGTCGCCGCGACACGTCGGACGCGGCAGGGTCCGTTGCCCGCAACAATGTGGCGGAGACTGCCGAGCCACAGCGGCAGACGCCACAGGCCGAGTTACGGTCGGCGGAAGTCCCGGCGCCGTCGGTACAGGCCAGAGCCAAGTCCGATGCCGCGCCCAAGCCCGACCCTGCGCCCGCATCGGCGATCGCAGCCGACAGCATGGCCCAGGCGGCGCCCCGGCCGGAGCCGCCGCCCCCCGCGATGAAGCCGGCGCCGATACCGCAAGCGAAACCCGCGGCCAAGCCGGCGCCACGTCCCGAGTTTTCCGCGCCCGTCGCACCCTCCGCGCCGCCGGTCGTCAGTGGCCTGACGCAGCCCGCGCCGCCGCTGGCCAAGGCGCAGGCGGAGGGCGACTACGCGGGCTTGGACACCCCGGACAAGTGGCTGGTCCGCATCCGCGAGCTGCGCAAGCAGGGTCGGCTCACCGAGGCGGCCAAGGTGCTCGCGGAATTCCGGCAGCGCCATCCCGGCTACGCGCTGCCACCGGACCTCGCGGAGGGCATCAAGCCATGACGCTGCCCGCCGACGATCCGCCGCCCGAGCCACCCCGCGCCCCGTACCCGCACGAGTGCTGTGACAGCGGTTGCGAGCCCTGCGTCTACGACCTGTACGCCGAGGCGCTGCGTCAGTACGAAGAAAACCTGGCGGCCTGGCAGCAGCGGCATCCGCCTCCGCAGCCATAAGTAAGCACTAACAAATACAATATCAGCGGAACTCCTATGGTCGGCCCCGGTCCGACCGTGGCAAATTTGCGGTGGTTGTCCTGCCGCATAGGGGTTGGTGGGCGAAGGGCGCAAGTTTGACAGGCGCCTGAATTTACATATAATTCGCGCCCTGCTGCATCGCAGCATGCCCCCTCTACAGACGGTGGCGAGTGCCCTTCCGGGAGTCGAGATTCCGGTTGCAACGCTCATGGGCAGCCACTAGAATCGCGCAAATTTTTTGGGTAGACCACAACTAATTGTGGTTTTTGGATAACTCGCTGGTTTAGGTAACAAAGGCGAAACACCGCCCGAGCAAGGCGGTCAGGGACCGGTCGGGAAGCGGACCGGGACATAGCGAAAGGAGGTTTTGCGTCATGGCAAAATCGGACTTCGACATACAGCTGGACGGCACGGCCCGGGCATCGATCCGGCCGCGCCAGATCGTCAACGGCATCGCGGTGGCCACCGGCCTGATCGCGGTAGCCCTCTTCCTCAGCACGCAACTCACGCCCGGACTGGCGGCGACCTGGAACCAGGTCGCTGATTCCATCGACCAGGTGCGGGGTGCCGTGGCCCCGGCCGAGGCGGCCGCCCAGGAACCCGCCGACCCCAAATACGTCGCCTTGGGCGAGTATCTGGCCAAGCGCTACCGGGTGTCCCAGGACCAGACCACGGACTACGTGACCACGGCCTATACCGTGGGGCGCGAGGTGGGGGTCGACCCCCTGCTGATCCTGGCCGTGATCTCGGTGGAGTCGCGCTTCAACCCGATCGCGGAGAGCGTGATGGGTGCCAAGGGTCTGATGCAGATCATGCCGCGCTTCCATCCGGAGAAGTTCGAGGCCTTCGGCGGCGTGAAATCGGTGTTCGAGCCGGAAGCCAACATCACGGCCGGCGCCAAGATCATCAAGGAGTACACGGTGCGCACCCGGGACGTGGCCGAGGCGCTCCAGATGTATGTCGGCACCTCCGACGACTCCGATTTCAGCTATCCCAACAAGGTCATGGCCGAACTGCAGCGCCTGAAGCAGATCACCAAGCCGTTCGACGCCGCCGCCCGCACCGCCCAGACGGAATCCCGCAGCGCCCGCACGCCGGGCTGACCGTTTCCTGAAGTTCTCCGTTCGTGCTGAGCGCAGCGCCAAAGGCGCGAAGTCGAAGCACAGCAAATCATTGATTGCAGGACGTTAGTATTTCGACTCCGCCTCGCTGCGCTCAATACGAACGGCTCATCAAGCAATTTCCTCCCCGAGTTCAGTCCGTCCGGCGTAACCGCGCCCGGCGGTCTTCGCCCGAGCGCACCGGGCGCCGTGGCCCGGCAGCCCCTGTGCTAGAGTGAAAAACACCTCACCGGCAACCTCCGGAGTACTGCATGGCCGACCAGCCCACTTCGAACGACATGTTTGACTGGATGAAGATGTGGAATCCCATGTCCTTCCCGATGCCGGGCATGGGCCTGCCGACGGTCAACCTCGACGAGATCAACAAGAAGATCACCGAACTGAAAGCGGTGGAAGCCTGGCTGACCATGAGCACCGGCATGGTGCAGATGACCGTCAAGACCTTGGAGATGCAGAAGGCGGCGCTGGAAGGAATCAAGAGCGCGGGCGACCAGATGTCGGCCGCACAGAAAAAACCCGGCGGCTAGGCCGGGGGAAGTTCACCAGGGGATCAGGCCGCCAGCGTCGCCGGATCGAAGAACGGCCTGTCGCCCCGGATCTGGGTACGGTGCATCAGGCGCCGCGTCGCGGGGTCGAAGGCGTCGCGGCGATGCATCGCGCAGCGGTTGTCCCACAGGATCAGGTCGCCGACCTTCCACACCTGGTACCACTCGAATTCCGGCTTGGCCGCGTGCGCCCACAGGCGGTTCAGCAGGTCTTCGCTCTCGTCGAGCGGCAGGCCGATGATGTAGGCGCCGGGCCGGCGGCCGAGGAAGAGCGCGTTGCGCCGCGTTTCCGGATGGGTGCGGATCAGCGGGTGGATCGCGCCCGGCAATTCCCGCGGGTCGGACACGGCCTTGAACCCCTTGCGCAGTTCACCGGCGCTGTTGCGGCTGGAGTCGTGGCGGCAGGTTTTGCCGGTGATCTCGCGCTTCAGTTCGGCCGGCAGCGTCTCGAAGGCGCGGTACATGTTGTTGAAGCCGGTGTTGCCGCCCGACGGCGGCACTTCCAGCGAATAGAGCAGGCTGCCGATCGGCGAGATGTCGTTGTAGGACATGTCGGTGTGCCACACCGCCTCGCCGTAGCCGAGGTTGCCGATGGGCTTGCCGTTCTCCACGATGTTGGACATCACGGTGATTTCGGGGAAGGGGTCTTCCACGTCGCCGTGGGCGTGCTTGGGCGCCTTGTCGAGCACGCCGAAGCGGCGGGCGAAGGCCAGGAATTTCGGGTCGTCCAGCTGCTGGCTGCGGAAGCGCAGGATCAGGTGATCGAGCCAGGCCTGCCGGATCTGGCGGTAGGTGGCGTCGTCCATCGGCTGCGCCAGGTCCACGCCGACGATGTCGGCGCCGAGCGCGGCGCCGGTGGGAATGACCGTGATCTTGCCGGTGCCAGCTTGCGGGGTGTCCATATTCCATCTCCTCCGGTTTTGGGTGAATCTACTGCGGGCGCGTCCCGGCGGCAAGCGGGCATAATGGATGGCGACTTCAGCCAATTTTATGGACCCGCTGACCTACATTCCGTCTGCCGACAGCCTCCACGAATACCTGGACGGTTTCGTCGACGACACGCTTGCCCGCTGCACGCGCTGCGGTAAATGCTTTGAGGCCTGCCCGATGACCGGCTACGCGCCCGCGCTCAAGGGGGCCGACAGCCGTCAGGTCGTGCCGGCCATCCTCGACCTTTTGCAGCACGGCCCGGGCAGCGAGCAGGCGCTGGCGTGGCTGGGCGTCTGCTCGCAGTCGGGGCGTTGCAAGACGGCCTGCCCGGAAGGCATCGACGCCATGAAGATGGTGCGGGTGGCGCGCATCAGCGCGCTGGGCGCGCGCGGCGGCGAAGCGCGGCTGCCGAACAACGAGGAACCGAAGTTCTTCCAGAAGATCAACGCGTTTTCCGAGCTGCAGCTGAGCGAAGACGAGGTGAAGCAGTGGCAGCGCTGACCAACGTCCCCGAGAAGATCACCTTCTGGTACGGCTGCAATGCCGTGCGACACGGCGACATCATCCACGGCGCCATCGCGCTGCTGGAGGCGGTGGGCATCGAGGTCACGCCGGCCGGGGGTGCTGCCTACTGCTGCGGCACGACCAAGGACGCCAACCTCAAGGCCGCCGACGGCATGGCCCGGCGCACGGTCCAGAAGTTCAACGCCCACGAAACGGGCGCGCTGGTGACGTGGTGCCCGTCCTGCTACCGCCACATGAATTCCTTCATGGGGCACTACACCGACACGCAGTTCTCCCTCTCGCATTTCATCCAGATCCTGCACGCGCGCCGCGATACGCTTGCCGCGAAGCTCACGCATCCGGTCGGCCGCCGCGTGATGCTACACAGGCATTTCGGCTTCCACGAGGTGGACGTCAATCCGCTGGTCGAGGACCTGCTGCGGCTGATTCCCGGCGTTGAACTGGTGGAGACGGCGCAGTCGTCGCCCGGCCACATGTGCTCGGCGCTGGCGCGCATCCCCGAGTCGCTCAAGGACGCCACGCGGGAGACCTGCACGGCGGCAGAGGCTGCGGGCGCGGATACCGTGGTGACGGTGTTCCATTCCTGCCAGCGCCTGCTGTGCGGCCTGGCCGCGACCGAGCCCTTCCGGGTGACGAACTACGTCAACCTGCTGTGCGAGTCCATGGGCGTGCCGCTGGAGGACGAATATACGGCGTGGAAAACGGCCGGGTCGGAAGAGGCCGTGATCGCGAAGGTGGGGGCTGAGCGCATTGGGAAAGTCGGCGAGCGTTTCTTCAACGAATCGATTTTGCCGGAGCTGATGCGGAAGCCTTCGCGTTAACGCCTGAAACGGTTAGCCGCCAAGAACTGCACAAGATCGATTAGCCGCAGAGGCGCAGAGAGCGCAGAGAAAACCGGGAATGGCGTGTGTGAAAACGGGGTTCTATCCAGTTCGGCGGCGGGTCTTGTATCCTGAACGCAATGGGATTAATGCGGGGATAACTTAATGGTTTGCGGTCAATTTTTTGGTGCCCGCATAAATGCGGCATGCATTCCGCCTTTTCGGGTCTCTAACTATCGTTGGGCGTCAGTAAAACGAGGTTATCCGCATGTTCGGAATTTTTAAGAAGAAACCGCCTGTCCCGTCCGCGGATGAACTGAAACGGCTCACCGCCTCAGCATGTGAAGACGTCAAGGCAAAATGGGTTCACTTCCATCAGACGGTCCACCTTAAGGCAGAAGTCCCGCTTTCGGAGAAGCTCGACTTTTTTGTTCAACCGGTACAACAATTCTTCCAGAACAAGTACCCAGTTCTACTCCAAGGACCTTCGGAGATTTTCTGGCTGACGGTGTTCACCGCAATCCTTGAGTCCGGCACCCATCCGAAAGAAGCGGTCAATGCGGCGATCGCGGAGTTAAAGAAAAAATACAGCCGCAGTTGACTGCTGAGCTAACCGATGAGGACGTTTGCTTGGACTGTCTATTGGGTCGGGAATATCGCCACCTTTATCAAGCTAACCTTCTTCGACGGATATCAGTACACCTGGTGGAATTGGATCATCGTTTTGCCGATCAATGAACTCTTGGCAGCTATCTGGCCAATTTATTGGGTTGTTTTGCGCCCTTTATTTGTTTGAAAGAAATGGCGCCCAACCATCCGTTCAACGCCCGCGCGTCTTAGGGCCGGCGAGTGCGGGTTATCGGCACGTTGGGCACCAAAGAAGCGCATCGCTCTTTAAAGCGCCTACTTGTCTACTTCTTTGATATGAATCGACCTGACATCCCCGACGAATTGCGCGAGTTTATTCTTTCGATGGCACGACGCGACGACGTGAATTCCGTCTCCTGTCAGTTCCACGATTTCAGGCTATGGGAGGGCTTGTTGGCAGAGCAGGCCAGGCGGGTAGGTATGAGTGGCAAACCACCAGGAGATGCGTTTTTCCTATGTGGCCCGGACAGCGGTATTCACGGCGTCGCCAAACTTCATCCAGGACTTGAGGACATGCGGCCGGAAGAGTGGTTTACAGGCGATACGCTAGAGGAAAAGATGGGGGGCGAAATCCACATTCCATACGAGGGCGTCTGCGGCGCCGATTTCTTCGTTTACCCGGACTGGCGAGAAATTTACCCAGAGGCTTGGAAGAAGGAAGGCGCAGAACTCGACTGGGCAACTGCGAAGAAACCATGCAATCACTTGTTGATTGATCGAGACCTCGGTGAGTCAGTTTGCGCTATACGCACTAGCCCCGTTGCTGGCTGGTGGCTGTACAGCAGCACCGCGCCCTACAAGGACTGCTGTCCATTTCACAGTGACCGGTAGAGTCAGTGCATTCTGTGGGGAAACCTCAGGGTCTGTCCCCGATTGCTCGTCCTGATACGAGGGTCGCCGATGAGTGCCAGCGTTAGGCGCCAGTTCGGGATGGCTACCTCCCTTTCACACCCATTCTCATGAAGATCGCTCTCGTCAACGGGAAGCGCCAAGCGGCCGAGCCGGGCATCGCTGGGGAATGCCAGAACTGTAGCCGCCCGATGACGCCAAAGCGTGGCGAACAGCGAGCTTGGCACTGGGCACACAAGGGGCGGCTAATGTGCGACCCGTGGTGGGAGAACGAAACGGAATGGCACCTCAACTGGAAGAGATGCTTTCCAGATGATTGGAGGGAGATCGTTCATTCAGCGCCAGACGGCACGAGACATATCGCGGACGTCAAAACCGAACACGGATGGGTAATCGAATTCCAACATTCGTCGATCAAGCCCGAGGAACGTCGGTCGAGAGATTCCTTCTACGGTCGTCTTATCTGGATAGTTGACGGAACACGGCGTAAGAGAGACGCGCCACAATTCGAGAGGGCATGGAATGACGGGACCGCGGTCGGATCAAATGGTGTCGTAAAGAATCTGTTCGTAGCCGAATCTGTCTTGCTGAGGGAGTGGTCAGATTCGCAGGGGCCGATTCTCTTTGATTTCGGAGGACCGGTGCTGGGGTGGGTTCTGCCTGGCCGGCGCGATGATTGGGTCTACGTTGCGCGATTTCCACGCGCTGAAATAGTCCAGATTCTTCGCACGGGGGCAGCAAAACCGAGCCTCTCTTTCGACGGCCTGCTAGTGGAGCTCAAAGAGCTGATTTCTCGCTATGAAGCAGACAAGAGGCAGCGGTACTAATTTGATGCGAAATGGCTTGATGAAGATCGGCTTGGATAAAGCTTTGCCCGAGGCACTTAAAAGCGCGTTCGAAGGGGCGCGCGATAAGCCGCGCGCCCCTCATTGCGGACATTTACTTTCATTTCTCTGCGCTCTCTGCGTACCCCTCAAGGCGGTATCTAGATCTCTGCAGCGATTCTCGATCTTGATTTTCCTGGCGCCGTAGCCGGGAATAAGTTTCAGGCTTACTCCGGTTCGATCTTCGCCGCCTTCACGATCTTGCCCATCCGCGGCAAGTCGGTCTTCAGCACCTTGTCCAGCGCGGCCGGCGCGCCACCGACGACTTCGGCACCCTGCGCGGCGAGCTTCTCGCGCACGTCGGGGGCCTTCAGCGCCTTGTTGATTTCCACGTTCAGCGTTTTCACCATCGCGGGCGGCATGTTCGCCGGGCCGTACACGCCGATCCAGAAATCCAGCTCGTAGCCGGGCAGGCCCGACTCGGCGACGGTCGGCACGTCCGGCAGCGCTGGCGAACGCTTGGCGCTGGTGACGGCCAGCGCCTTGATGCGGCCCGCCTTGACGTGGCCGGAGGCGGAGATCATCGCGTCCACAATCAACTGCACCTTGCCGGACATTACGTCCGGCAGCGCCAGGGCCACGCCCTTGTAGGGGATGTGGACCATGTCGATGCCGCCCATCACGTTGATCAGTTCGCCGCCGAGATGCAGCACGGTGCCGATGCCGGAGGACGCGTAGCTGAGCTTGCCCGGGTTGGCCTTGGCATAGACGATCAGTTCGCGGATGGTCTTCACCGGCAGCGCCGGGAAAGCGCCGATCACGTTCGGCGACACCGCCGCGAACACGATGGGGGTGAAGTCCTTCACCGGGTCGTACGGCATCTTCTTGTACATGTGCGGCGCGACGGCGTGGGTGGAGATGTTGCCGGTGCCGAGCGTGTAGCCGTCGGGCTGGGCCTTGGCGAACATCTCGGCGCCGATGGTGCCGCCTGCGCCGCCGCGGTTGTCGATCACCATCGGCTGGCCGAGTCCGTCGGCTGTCTTGTAGGCGATGGTGCGGCCGATGATGTCGGACACCCCGCCCGGCGCGAAGGGAACGATGAAGCGGATGGGCCGGGACGGATAGGCGTCGGGGGTGGCGAACGCGGCGCCGGCGGTGAGCGTAGCGGCGATCGCCAGGGACAGACGGCAAGCGTGGACGGAATACACGGGACACTCCTGAAAGGAAATGTCCTGACCCATGCATCAGGCGTGCCAGACGGGCGCCGGGGCAAAAAACGGCCCGCCTGTCCGTTTTGAGGGGGAAATGCGCGTCTTTCGGCAGCAGACGCGACCTGGTGAGGCGTGCCTGCACCCTCTCGGTGCGGCAGGCTCTAGGGCGCGACTATCTTGTTACGCAGCAGCCCCAGCCCCGCGACCTCGGTCTCCATCACGTCACCCACCTGCATGAACTCCGGCGGGTTGCGCGCGTGGCCGACGCCGGCCGGCGTGCCGGAACAGAACACGTCGCCGGGTTCCAGTGTCAGCCCCAGCGACAACTCCGCGATCAGGCGCGGAATCTTGAAGTACATGTGCTTCGTGGATGAATCCTGCTTGACCACGCCGTTCACGCGGCAGGTCACGCGCAGGTCCGACGGGTCGATCTCGTCGGCGGTGGCGATCCACGGCCCCATCGGGCAGGAACCGTCGATGCTCTTGCCCTTGAACCACTGCTGGCCGTGCTGGCGCTGCAGTTCGCGGGCGGAGACGTCGTTGATGACGGTGTAGCCGAAGACATGCTTCATCGCGTCGGCTTCGGTGATGTTCTTGCCGCCCGGCCCGAAGATCACGCCGAGCTCCACTTCCCAGTCTAGTTTCTGCGTCACCTTCGGATCGAGCACGATGTCGCCGTACGGCGCGTTCACCGCGGTCGGGGCCTTGCTGAAGAAGGCCGGGTGCGCGGGCATCTCCGTCACGTGCGGGCGCGCCTTCACGCCTTCGTCGAAATGTTCCACGTAGTTCCAGCCGACGCAGAACACGTTTTTGCGCGGGCGCGGGATGGGGGCGAGCAGCGCAAGGCTCGCGAGCGGCAGGTCGGCCTTGGCGCTTTTCGCGAGGTCGGCCACTGCCGCCAGCGCCGGCTTGCCGGCCGCGATCAGCGACAGCATGTCCGTGGCGTCGAAGGGCAGCTTCGCGCCTGACGCGGCGAGGTCGACCACGCGGTCGTGATTGCCCCGCAGGACGCCGACGCGGGAAGGTTGGCCGGGGGCGTTGGCGAAAGTGACGAGTCTCAATGTGTTCTCCTTTAATGAATGCTTGCAACAAGCCAGCCGCAGATAAACGCAGATGAACGCAGATAAAACAGAAAAAGCCGAACTTGCGGTGAATGCTGATCGTCGTTGATCTATCAGCGTGTATCTGCGTGTATCTGCGGCCGGCTGATGATGGTCTTGAACTTCTCGGCGGCTTTCACCAGCTCCGCGGCGATGCCGGGTTCCCACGCCGAGTGCCCCGCATCGGGGACGATGATGTACTCCGCTTCGGGCCACGCCGCGTGCAGGTCGTCGGCGGTGACGATGGGGCATACGCCGTCGTAACGGCCCTGCACGATCACGGCGGGGATGTGGCGCAGCTTCCCGACGTTCGCGAGCAGCGCGTTCTCCGGCAGGAAGATGTCGTGCCTGAAGTAGTGCGCCTCGATGCGCGCGAGACCCAGTGCGACCACGTCGCCGGCAAAGTAGGACACCGTCTCTGCGCTCGGCAGCAGCGTCGAGCAGGAGCCTTCGTAGACCGACCACGCACGCGCCGCCGGCATGTGCACGACGGGATCGGGGTCGATGAGGCGGCGATGGTAGGCCGTCAGCAGGTCGCTGCGCTCGGCCTCGGGGATCGCGCCGGCGAATGCGCGCCACGCCTCGGGGAAGAAAGCGCGCAGGCCGTAGAGGAACCAGTCGATTTCGGACTTCCGGCACAGGAAGATGCCGCGCAGGATGAGCCCTGTACAGCGGTCGGGATGCGCTTCGGCATAGGCGATCGCGAGCGTCGAGCCCCACGATCCACCGAAGACCAGCCAGCGATCGATGCCGAGGTGTTCGCGCAGGCGTTCGAGGTCGCTGACGAGGTGCGGCGTGGTGTTGTCGGTCAGTTCGCCGAGCGGCGTCGAACGTCCGGCGCCGCGCTGGTCGTAGATGATGATGCGGTAGTGCGCGGGATCGAAAAACCGCCGGTGGTTGGGCGACGAACCGGCGCCCGGCCCGCCGTGCAGGAACACGACCGGCACGCCGTCCGGGTTTCCCGACTGTTCCCAGTACATCGCGTGGCGCCCGTCGAGCGCCAGCATGCCGGCGGCGTACGGTTCGAGCAGCGGAAAGAGGGCGGTGCGGGGAGTGGCGGAGAGGTCGGCCATGGTGCGCGTTTCGTCGGGAGCGCGGACGTTATCACACGCGCCGCGGCGTGCTCAACGCGGCGGCGGGACTCGCCGGTGCTAGTGGGGCGCGGGTATCGCGCCCTGCCGGCTGCGCCGCTCGGCGCCGGAGTCGAAGGCCTTAAGCCAGGCCGCGAGCGCAGCGGATTCGCCGTCGAGATGCGCGAGCTGGCGCAGGGCCACGCGGCAGGCGATGCGCTCGGCGCGGGTGGCGGGCGGGTGGCGTGGCGGCGCATCACCGGTGCGCACCGCCGACCATACGGTGCGCTTGAAGCGCGCGAGCGCCGGATCGCCGTAACGATCGAGCAGGGTCTGGAAACGCGTGAAGCCGGCGGCGTCGAACGGCCGCGCACGGCCGTGTTCGTCGCGCACGGGGTTGGCCGGGTGCAGCGTGAGGCAGGGCGTGAGCGAGCCGGGAATGGGCTGATCCGCCGCATGTACGCGGCGATGCGCGACGAGGTCCGGCAGCAGGTGTGTATGCGGGCCCTCGGGCGTCGTCTCGCCGTGCAGTGGAATGCGCTGGAAGATTTCGACACGGCCCAGCGGTGAGCGCACGACGCGGTGCGGCTGGAATTCGGGCATGCGCGCGAGGGGTGCCGCATCGGCGCCCCCGAACAGCGGACGGCCGGTGAGGGAGCGCAGGTAGGCGATCAGCGCGGGATCGGCGGTGCGCACCAGGAACTCGCAGCAGGGCATGCCGAGACCGAGATCGAACAGCAGGGCGTCGCGGTCTTGCGCGCGGATCGCCTCGCGGTCGGGGCTGACTTCGGTCAGCGTTTCGCGCGCGGGTCCGTCGCAGACGCCGGCGGGCAGGCCGAAGGCCACACCCTGCTGCCAGGCGTCGGCGCGCGCGGACAGGGCTTCGAAGGCGTAGCCGCGGGCGGCGGGCGGCAGCGTGATGCGGATCGCGCCGGCGGCGTTGATGGCGGTGAGCGGGTCGGGGTGCGTCGTCGCGCTTTCCGCCAGGTGCGAAAACTCGGCCAGCGCGCCGAACACGCCCATGCTCCAGCCATTGCTCGCGTCGGCGAGTTCCCCGGCCAGGGCGGTCCGCAGCGCTGCGGGTCCGGCGCTCATCCGCCCGCTCCGGTCCGGCGCGCGGCGCGCGGCGGGGTGACGGCCCGCGCGGAATGCAGGCGGTGCAGCGTGATCCGCCGCACGACGGCCTTGCTCGCCTCGATGTGGGAGCGCAGCAGCAGGCCGACCTGGTCCGCGCGGCGGCGGATGATGCCGCGCAGGATCTGCGCGTGCTCGTCGTAGGTGGCGTCGATGCGCGGCGCTTCCGTGAAGTCAAGCCGGCGCACGATGCGGATGCGCTCGGTGACGTCGCGGTGCACGCGGGTCATTTCGGGATTGCCCGCCGCCCGCACGAGGTCCTGGTGGAAGGCTTCGTCGAGCACGCACACGCGCGCCGGGTCCTTCACGCGCTTGTCGGGCGTGACGAGCCAGGTTTCCTTGAGTGCCTCGACATCGGGCTTGTCGGGCTGTTCCACCAGCTTGCGCACGGCGGCGAGCTCGAGGATTACGCGCAGGTCGTAGAGGTTTTCGAGCGCTTCGAAGTCGAAGGGCTTCACCGCCCAGCCGTTGCGCGCGGAGACGGTCAGGTAGCCTTCCTGCTCGAGCTTGAACAGCGCTTCGCGCACGGGCGTGCGCGAGACGCCGGTGCGGGCCGCGACCTCGTTTTCGGAGAAGCGGTCGCCCGGCAGCAGCCGGAACTCGAAGATGTCGCTCTTGACCTGGTCGTAGACCTGGGCCGCGAGGTTGTTCTTGGCGACGAGTTTCATGCGCGCGGGGCTTTGGCCTGCGCGCCGCCGACCAGGCAGTCGCGCGTGACGAGCGCGGCCAGCGCGGCCTCGTCGAGGGCCTCGGTGCCGGCGGGCCGCCGCGGCACTACCAGGTAGCGGATGTCGGCGTTGCTTTCGTGGACGTGCACCGCGGTGCGCGCGGGCACGGTGACGCCCAGTTCCTTCAGCACCTTGCGCGGGTCGCGCACGGCGCGCGAGCGGAATTCCGGGTTGCGATACCAGAAGGGCGGCTGGCCGAGGATGGAGCGCGGGTAGCAGGAGCACAGCGAGCAGCAGATCAGGTGGTGCACGCGCGGGGTGTTTTCCACCACCTTCAGCTGCGCTTCCCCGAAGGGCACGCCGATCTCCGCCAGCGCGCGCTTGCCGTCCGCGAGCAGCTTCTTCTTGAATCCCGCATCGGTCCAGGCCCGGGCCACGATGCGGGCGCCGACCTGCGGGCCGCGTTTCGCGGCGGTCGCCAGCAGGTTGAGGATCTCCGTCTCGGAGATGACGCGCTTCTCGACCAGCAGTTCCTTCACCGCCTGCGCGGCGAGGTCGTAGTAGCCGCGCTCCGCCGGCTTGCGCGCTTTGGGTTTAACCGCCACGCGACGCTCCCGCGGCGGGTTCCAGCCAGTGTTCGTACACCTCGAGGAAAAGCCGGTCGGCGCGGCTGCCCGCGTAGTCGGGCCACACGTCGTGCTGCCGGAATACCACGCGGTAGTTGTGCACGGCGGGGCCGCCGGTGCGGCCGTAGGCGATTTCTTCCGGGTTGAGGAAGGTGCCGACCCAGGTGTCGACGACGCCCGTCTTGCCGCGGATGAAGGACGGCGTGCGGACGTGACCCGTCTTGCGCAGGTCACGCACGCGCACGCGCTGGCCGGGTCGGAAGGCGGGGGCGCTCATGGCTTGCGCCGGGCCTTGCGTTCGCGGCGACCGCGCTCGCGGTGCGTAATCTGCGCGATGCGTGCGTCCAGTTCTTCGCGGCTGACGATGCCTTTTTCCTCGAGCAGGTAGAGCAGGGCCTCGACGCGCCGCTCGTAGAAGGACAGGGCCTTGTATTTCTCCGCGCCGAAGCTTTCGTAGGCACGCCGCAGTTCGTCCACGTAAGTCATGCGCCGCCCGGCGTCGGCCAGGAGGTTGCGGACGATTTCCGCCCGCGGCTCCCAGCCTTCGAAGCGTTCGGGCACTTTGCGTACCCGGCCGGCGGGCAGACCGCCGATATCGTGATAACCGCGCATGCCGGAGTGTAGAGCCTGTTATGGACCTAAACGTGCGCGGCGTTGAGCCAAAAGGGCTCGGATGCTAGGCGCGAGGAGGCAGCATAGCCCTTCTATGCAACGACGAGCAACGACGCAGACGGGTCCTTTTGGCTCAACCCGAAGGGAACGCGGGATTCGGGGTCCATTGCGTTGTCGCCGCTCAGCTTGCAGTGCTGGCACTGCGGCGCGACCGGCTCCTAGCACTGAACCCCGACTTCCGCGTTCGCCGCATACGTTTAGGTCCATAACAGGCTCTACGTCGCCAGCATGCTCACGTGCGCCGCGACCACGCGCCAGCCTTCCGGCATCCGCATCCAGGTCTGCATCTGGCGGCCGATGCGGCCCCCGCGCGTGAACTGCACGCTGGCGGTGGCGGCATCGCGCCCGAAGGTAGTGACGACCTGGCGCTCGACGGTGCGTTCGAGTCCCGCCGCGGGGCGCGCGCCCCGGTAGCGGGAAATCTCGTCGTGACCGTAGAGCTGTTCGGCCGGGCCGTAGCGGATGGTGTGAGGGCTGACCCAGAACAGCTCGTTGAGGACGGCGACATCGTTCGTCACCAGCGCCTGCTCGTAGCGGGCAAGGGCGGCGGTGACTTCGGCGACGACTTCGGGGATATTGATCTGCATGGGGTTTTCCTCCGGCCCGGAGGATAACGCACGCTACGACATGCCGGCGAAATGGCAGGCCGCAAGGTGGCCCGGCGCGAGTTCGCGCAGCACCGGGCCTTCGGTGCGGCAGCGTTCGACCTCCTGCGGGCAGCGGCCGGCGAAACGGCACACGTTCGGATCCGGGTCGATGGGGCTGCGCGGCTCTCCGGTCAGCACCTCGCGTTCATCGGGGCGGCCGCCGATCGACGGAATGGCGCGCACCAGCGCCCGCGTGTACGGATGGGCGGGCGTGCGGAACAGCGCGTCGGTCGGCCCCTGTTCGACCACGCGGCCCAGATACATGACGATCACCCGGTCGCACAACATGCGCACGACGTTGAGGTCGTGCGACACGAACAGATAGCTCATGCCGAGGTCGCGCTTCAGTTGCGCCAGCAGCTTGAGGATGGTCGCCTGCACCGAGACGTCGAGCGCCGCGGTCGGTTCGTCGAGGATCAGCAGGTCGGGCCGCACGACGATCGCGCGGGCGATGCCGACGCGCGCCTTCTGGCCGCCGGAGAGCTGGTGCGGATAGCGCGGCAGCAGTTCGACGGGCAGGCCCACCTGCAGGGCGGCAGCGGTGACGCGGGCGTCGAGCTTGCCCGCGGCCTGCGCGGGTTCCAGCCGCCGCAGCGGCTCGGCGATGGCGTCGAAGGCGGTGTAGCGCGGGTTGAGGCTGTCGGTGGGGTCCTGGAACACCATCTGGATCTTGGGCCGGAACTGCGTCTCGGCGAACTTGCGCGCGGGAATGAAGCCGATGTTGCGGCCTCTGAAGATGATGTCGCCGGCGGTCGGGTCAAGCATGCGCGTGATGAGCCGCACCAGCGTGGACTTGCCGCAGCCCGATTCGCCGACGAGGCCGACGCTTTCGCCCTCGCCGATCGAAAAGTTGACGTCGTCCACCGCGTGCAGCAGTGGCACGTGGCGCGCCTTGCCGCGCAGCGCGGACAGCAGGGACGGCGTGCCGCCGACCGGGAAGTGCTTTTTCAGTTCGACGCAGTCGAGGATATTGGACGCCATGTCACACCGATAGGGGGTTGAAGCAGCGCACTTCGTGGGCCGGTTCCACGTCCACCGTGGGCAGCGGGTCGGTCGTGCAGCGCGGCAGCGCGCGGTCGCAGCGGGCCTGGAAGCGGCAGGCCGGCAGGTCGTCGCGGCGCAGGTCGGGCAGGTTGCCGGGAATCGAGGACAGGGCATCGACGTTACCCGCGGGCGTGGGCGTCGAGGCGATGAGCCGCGCGGTGTACGGATGACAGGGCTTTGCGAAGAGCCGCGCGGTCGGCGCCGTTTCCACCACGTGCCCGGCGTGCATGACGACGATGCGGTCGCAGTACTCGGAGGCGAGCGCGAGGTCATGCGTGATGAGGATGGTCGCCATCTTGCGTTCGCGCGCGAGGTCTCGCACCAGTTCCATGATCGCCGCCTGGGTGGTGACGTCGAGGCCGGTGGTCGGCTCGTCGGCGATCAGCAGTTGCGGGTTGCAGGCGAGCGCGATGGCGATCATGACGCGCTGGCACTGGCCACCGGACAGTTCGAACGGATAGGCGTGGTAGCGCCGCTCCGGATCGGGGATGCGCACCTGGGTCAGGCAATCGATGGCCTTCTTCTTCAGGTCCGCCTGGATGGTCGCCGTGTGCGTGCGCAGCACATCCTCGATCTGCTTGCCGATGCGCCGGATGGGATTCAGCGCCGTGCGCGGACTCTGGAAGATCATCGCCGCTTCGCGGCCGCGCACTTCCTGCAGGGTTTTCTCGCTGGCGGCCAGCATGTCCAGGCCGCCGAAATTGATCGAGCCGCCGGCGATGCGCGCCGCGGCGTCGAGGATGCGCAGGATGCCGAAGGACAGCACGGATTTTCCCGAGCCGGATTCACCGACGATGCCGACGGTTTCGCCCTTGGCGACACTGAGCGTCAGGTTTTCCAGCGCGTGGACGGTGCCCGAGCGTGTGCGGAATTCGAGGGAAAAATCTTTGACTGAAAGCAGTGGGACTTCGCTCATGTCCGCGTCCTCGGATCCATGATGTCGCGCAGCCCGTCGCCGAGCAGGTTGAAGCAGAACACGGCGAGCATCAGCGTGGCGCCGGGGAACAGCGCCACCCACCATTCACCGGAGATGATGTAGGTCGCGCCTTCCGCAACCATGATCCCCCACTCGGCCTGCGGCGGGCGCACGCCGAGGCCGATGAAGGAGAGTCCCGCGGCGTTGAGGATGGCCCAGCCCATGTTGAGCGAAATCTGCACCATCATCGGCGGCAGTACGTTGGGAAAGACGTGCACGGCGAGCGTGCGCAGGTCAGAGTTGCCGGCGAGGCGCGCGGCTTCCACGAAGCCCGCGTTGCGGCGCACGTTGACCTCGGTGCGCGAGACGCGGATGTAGAAGGGCAGGTTGATGATGGCGGTGGCGAGCACGATGTTGAACACCGTGTTGCCGAGCGCCGCCACGATGCCCATCGCCAGCACGAACAGCGGGAAGGCCATGATGGTGTCGGACACGCGACCGATGATGCGGTCGGCCCAGCCGCCGTAGAAGCCGGCGATCGAGCCCAGCGCGGAGCCGATGAAGAAGGACGCGAACACGGCCGAGATCGCGATGCCGAAGTCGAGCTGCGTGGCGACGATGATGCGCGAGAGGATGTCACGGCCCAGCGAATCGGTGCCGAACCAGTGCGCGGCCGACGGCGCCTGCAGCGCGGCCTGGGTGTCGGAGGCCAGCGGGTCGTAGGGCGCGATCCACGGCCCGAAGATCGCGAGCACGACGAAGAAGGTGAAGAGCAGGAAGGCGCCGAGCGTGACCGGGTTTTCGGTCGCGACGTAGCGGATGTGCCTGGCGGTCGCGCGCCAGCCGGGAGCGCTCAGGGCAGCGGTGGCCATCGCTTATCCTTCCATTCCGACGCGGGGATCGATCACGCCGTACAGAATGTCGATCACGAGATTCAACGCCACGTACAGCAGCGCCATCGTCAGCACGAAGCCCTGCACGGGGGCGTAATCGGAAGAGACCAGGGCCTCGATGACGTAGGAGCCGATGCCGGGCCACGCGAAGACCTTTTCCACCAGCACGTTGGAGCCGAGCAGGAAGGAGAACACCATGCCGAGCGTGGTGACCACCGGCAGCAGCGCGTTGCGGAAGGCGTAGGCGTAGAGCACCTTGGTGCGGGACAGGCCCGAGGCGCGGGCGGTGCGGATGAAGTCCGAGGACAGCACGCCGAGCATGGAGGCGCGCGTCATGCGCATGAGCGGCGCCATCACGAACAGCCCCAGCGTGATGGCGGGCAGGATGATCTGCGTCGCGCAGGCCCGGAACAGTTCGAAGTCGCGCGCGAGCAGGCTGTCGATGAGGTACAGCCCCGTCACGGTCGGCGGCGCCGAAAACGTCACGTCCACGCGGCCGAGCGGCGAGGGCGCGATGCCGAGCAGGTAATAGAAGATGTACGCCAGCAGCAGCCCCGTGAAGAAGGTCGGCAGCGACACGCCGGCGGTGGCGAGCAGGCGGCACAGGTGGTCGACCCAGGAACCGGGACGCGTGGCGGCCAGCACGCCCAGCGGAATGGCGAGCGAGCAGGCGAACAGCAGCCCGCACAGCGTCAGTTCGAGCGACGCCGGGAGGCGCGACTTGATCTCCTTCAGTACCGGCTGGCCGGTGGACAGTGAGTTGCCGAGATCGCCCTGCGCCAGCTCCTTGATGTAGACCACGAACTGCTGCGGCAGGGATTTGTCGAGGCCGAGGGTCTTGCGGACCTGCTCGATCGCTTCTTGGGTCGCGGCGGGCCCGGCGAAGTAGGCCGCGGGGTCGCCCGGCAGCGCGCGCGTGAGCAGGAAGGTGACGATGATCACGCCGATCACGTTGGGCAGCGCGCCCACCAGGCGTTTCAGGATCATGCGCAGCATCAGTGCCTCTCCGCCGGCTGAAAGCTCGCCGCGCCGCCGGCTTCCAGCGCGCGCGCGACGCGGAAGCACAGGTCTTCACGCCAGGGCGCCGCGATGATCTGCATGCCGACGGGCAGGCCGTCGAGCCTGCCGACGGGTGCCGCGATCACCGGCAGGCCGATGCAGGAGATGGGCTGCGTGAGCAGGCCCGTATTCGGCCGCGCGAGCATTTCCGTGCCGCGCAGCGTGAAGGTGTCCTGACCGATGCGGTGCGCAGGCCGCGGCGTGGCGGGCGCGAGGATCACGTCGACGGTCTTGAACAGGGCCATGACCTGGCGGTAGTACCAGCGGCGCACCCGCTGTGCCTGCAGGTACCAGGCCGCGGGCATCAGGGCGCCGGCGAGCAGGCGGTCGCGGATCAGCGGCTCGAAGTCATCGGGCCGCTTGCGCAGGTCGGGCAGATGCAATTGGGCGCCCTCGGAAGCGGTGATGACGTAGGCTGCGCCGCGGCCGCGCGCGGCCTCCGGGATCTCTATCGTCTGCGTGACCCCCAGCGCGGCGGCGGCCTGCTCCACCAGCGCGACGACTTCGGGTTCGGCGTTGTCCTCGAAGTAGCCGACCGCGCGCGCGATGCGCAGGCCGGTGATGCCGTGCTCGAGTTGCCCAAACACCGGCTCGGGCGCGGCGGTGGTGCAGGCGGCGTCTCCCGCGTCGGGACCTTGCATGACATCGTAGGCGGCGGCGAGGGTGGCGACGCTGTTGGCGAACGGCCCGACGTGATCGAGCGAATGCACGAAGGGATAAGTCCCGGCCCGCGACAGCCGGCCGTAAGTGGGCTTCAGGCCCCACACGCCGCAGAAGGACGACGGCACGCGGATCGAACCGTTGGTGTCGGAGCCCAGCGTGAGCGGCACCAGCCCCGCCGCGACGGCTGCGGCCGATCCGCCGGAGGAGCCGCCCGCGATGTGGTCCAGGCGGTGCGGATTGCGCGTCGGGCCGTAGTGCGTGTTCTCGGTCGTGAAGCCGTAGGCGTACTCGTCCATGTTGAGCGTGCCGACCAGCACCGCGCCAGCCGCCTCGAGGCGCGAGACGAGCGTGGCGTCACGCGCCGCGGGCGGCGCTTCGCGGTTGATCTTCGAACCGGCCAGCGTCGGCAGGCCCGCCACGTCGAACAGGTTCTTCACCGCGAACGGCATGCCGGCGAGCGGGCCCGTCGTGCCGTACACGCGCGCGGCCTGCTCGCACGCGCGCGCCTCCGTGAGATCGACGAAGGCGTTGATCGCCGGGTTGCGCGCGCGGATGTCCGCGAACACCTGCCCGATGGAGGGTGCGGCGTTCACGGTGTCTCCACGCGGTTCATGACGTCCCACGCCGTTTTACGGCGTCCATACGGGCGCGGGTTCGTCCGCGGGGTCGAGGTCCACCACCAGCACCGGCTGCGACAGCCGCGCGATCAGGCGCAGGTTGGCGAGGACGCCGGGCACGTGCGCGGCGGCGAGGCCCAGGCCCTGCAGCTGCGCCGCCTGCCGCACGAAGTCCTCGTCGAGGATGTCGTCGTCGCTCACACCTTCTCCAGGTTGCGGTAATCCGGCTGCAGGTGGAACCAGTAGACGTAGCCCTGGATGTTCTTCTGCATGGCCACGTCCATGTTGGGCTGGGCCACCGGGATGCGCGGCACCTCGTCGAACGCGATGTTGACGAAGCCGGCGACATCGGCCGCATACTTCTTCGGGTCGGACTCGAAGCGCGCGGCCTCGATGAACTTGTCCATCGCCGGATTCTTGTACGACATGGTGTTGAACACCGCGTCCTGCGAGTGGTAGCACCAGAAGAAAAAGTACTCCGGATAATTCAGCCACCCGCCGAAGCGGTTGAAGATCATCGGCATGTCCTTCTTCAGCAGCGCCGCGCGCCAGTTCGCGCCCGGGATCTTCTCGATCGTCACCTTGATGCCGATCGCGGCCAGCGCTTCCTGCACCAGGATGCACGCCGGTTCCGAGATGGTGCCGCTGCCGAGGTCGAAGGACAGCGTGGTTTCGATGGGACCGACGCCGGCTTCCTTCATCAGCGCCTTGGCCTTGGCGGGGTCGTACTTGTAGCCGGTGGGCTGCGGCCAGCTCGTGCCGCTCGCCTTGTTCTCCTTGTCGCCCCACATTTTGGTCGCGCGCTTGTAGAACGCGGTGTCCATGATTTTTTCGTAGGGGATGGCGTAGGCGACCGCCTGCCGCACCTTGACGTTGTTGAAGGGCGGCTTGTTCACGTTCATGCCGATGTACCAGAGCGCGTTTTCGATCGGCGTGCTGACGACGTTGACCTTGCCGGCCTGCGACATCTCGAGAAAGTCCTTGGGCGGCATCTCGTAGGTCACGTCGATGTCGCCTTTCTCCAGCAGCGCGCGGCGGTTGCCGGCCGACGGAATTTCGCGCTGCACGACGCGCCGGATCTTGGGCAGCTTGCCGCTCTTCCATTCCTCGAAGCGGGTGTAGATGACTTCCTGGCCCGGCTTCCACGATTCGAGCTTGTAGGCGCCGCCGCCCGCGGTGTTGTTCTTGGTCCAGTCGAGGCCCCAGGGATCCTTCTCGGTCACGTTCTTCTTCACCAGCTCGGAGTTGAAGACGCAGGGCACCGGCACCGCGAGGTCCACCATGGACAGCTTGTCCTTGCGGATGAAGTCCACGCGGAAGGTGTAATCGTCGACGACGACGAACTGCTCGGGCTTCTCGATGGAGCCCGCCTTCATCTGGAAGGTGGGAAAGCCGCCGACCGTGACCATGCGGTCGAAGGACCACTTCACGTCCTTGGCGGTGACCGGCGTGCCGTCGTGGAATTTCGCGTCGCGGCGCAGCTTGAAGGTGACCGACATGCCGTCCTTCGCCATCTGCCAGGACTCTGCGAGTTCCGGTTCGAGCTTCGTGTAGTCGTACATCATCACGCCGTTGGGGCCCTTCTTCTTGCCGAAGGTCATCAGGCGGTCGTAGCACAGCCAGGACACGCCGTAGCTCGGGCGGTTGGCGCCGACGGTGTGGATATCGAGCGAATTGGGCCCGGTCTCGTTGGCCACGATCAGCAGTTCCTGCCGTCGCGATTGCGCGAGCGCGTCGAGCGGGACCAGCGTGGCGCCCGCCATCATGGCCGAGGATTTGAGGAAGTCGCGTCGTTTCATGGGGCTCTCCTAGGAAGGATTCAGGACTCGGGATTCAGGATTCGACTCAATCGGCCTTGGCGCCGGTTTCCTTGACGACCTTCGCCCACTTGGCGAGGTCGCGCTGGATGACGCCGGTGAATTGCGTGGAATTGCCGTAGACCATTTCGGTGCCGCGCAGCGCCATGGCGTCGCGCAGGTGCTTGCTGTCGCCGAGCTTCGCGACATCGGCCTCGATCTTTTTCACGACCGCTGGCGGCGTGCCGGCTGGCGCGAAGAAGCCGTACCACTGCGCGGCCTCGTAGCCGGGCAGTCCCGACTCGGCGACGGTCGGCAGCTCCGGCAACGCGGGATAGCGCTTCAACGTGGTCACCGCGAGCGCGCGCACCTTGCCGCTCTGCGCTAGGGGCAGCGCGGAAACGATGATGTCGATCATGTACTGCGTGCGGCCCGCCACCAGGTCCGGCAGCGCGGGGCCGCTGCCCTTGTAGGGCACATGCACGGCCTTGATGCCGGCGGCGAGGTTGAACTGTTCGGTCGCCAGGTGCGGCAGCGCGCCGCTGCCCGAGGAGGCGAAGGAGAGCTGGCCCGGTTTGGCCTTGGCGAGCGCGATCAGGTCCTTCACGGATTTCACCGGCAGCTCGTTGGTGACCACCAGCAGTTGCGGCGACAGCGCGAAGGAGGCGATGGCGATCAGGTCGCGGCGCGGGTCGTAGGGCAGCTTGTCGTAGACATTGGGCGCGACGACGATGCCGGCATTGACCCCCATCAGCAGCGTGTAGCCGTCGGCCGGCGCCTTGGCCACCACGTCGGTGCCGATGGTGGCGCCCGCGCCGCCGCGGTTGTCGGCGACCACGCCCTGGCCCCACTGCTCGGCGAGCGCCTGGCCCGCGGCCCGGCCCACGAAGTCGGAGGCGCCGCCCGGCGGAAACGGGATGACCATGCGCACCGGTTTCGTCGGATAGGTGTCGGCGAGCGCGGTGCCGCATGCGGCGGCGAGCAGGCAGGCGAGGGGGAGTGGCGTATGGCGCTTCATGTCAGGCTCCTTGCAGGCGCAGCTGGGCGAACTTGCGCCAGCCGCCCATGGCGGTGATGTCCTCACGGCCGGCGGTGGCGTAGGGCTCGCACAGGAAGCCCTTCACCGTTTCACCATCCTCGAGCGTGAGCGTGCCGATGCCGAGCGGCGCGGGAATGTCGGCGACGAAGGCGCCGAAGGCCGCGACCGGCAGTTCCCACACTTCGACGTCCACGCTCGCGCCACGCGCATCGCGCGCGACGTGCACCAGGCCCGGCTTGGGCGGCATCTGGTCGGCCAGCGCGTAGAGCCGGTAGTGCGGCGAGGTGCGGGTGCTGCGCACCAGGCGTGCACCGCGGGAGGTGAGCTGGTGGTTGAGTGGCATACCGGACAGATGGGCGCCGACCACCGCCATGCGGATCGTGTTCGCGGCGGCCCCTGGCGCGGCGTCGGTGGCGGCGGGGACGGCGGGGACGGGCAGCGGCGCGCGGCAGGCGCCGGC
>JBOIEQ010000012.1:0-49950 GCA_050741255.1 Burkholderiales bacterium
GAGCATGGCTACATCATGGACGACGAATGCATCGAGCTGTTCGTGAAGCACGGCACCTGGTACGTGCCGACCCTCGCCATCAGCCACCTCACGCCCGAGCAGGTCGACAACGACTGGGAGCGCGCGTGGGTGAAGCAGCGCGCCATGCACCAGTCGCACTGCTGCCGCGCGGATGCCGCGTCCGACGTGCACGCCACCTGGTTCCGCAAGGCGCTGCAGGCCGGCGTGAAGATGGCGCTCGGCTCCGATATCCGGCCGCTCAAGGAAGCCGGGTTGCTGGAGATGGGACTGTGGGTGAAGGACGGCGCGACGCCCTGGCAGACGCTGCTGGCGGCCACGAAAAACGCCGCCACCCTCTGCGGCGTAGGCGACGACCTCGGCACGGTGGAAACCGGCAAGCTCGCGGACCTGATCGTGGTCGGCGCGAATCCGCTGGAGGACATCAACCATGTGCGGCAACTGCAGCTCGTGCTGAAGGAAGGGATCATCGTTTCGGACAAGCGACCTCCGTCCCCGTAATTCCCGGCGGCCCGCCAGCGGGTCGCCGGCCAGAACAACAAGCAGGAGGAGACTCACCATGATGTTTCAGACGGCCCGTCGCCTGACCGCTGGGGCACTCGCGCTTGCGGGCGTCCTGTTTGCAGCCGCCACGCCTGCGCAGCCCTTCCCGACCAAGCCGATCCGGCTCGTCATCCCCTACACACCGGGCGGACCGACCGACCTCGTCGGCCGCGCGCTCGCGCAGCGCCTGCAGGCGGTGCTCGGCCAGCAGGTCGTGGTGGACAACCGGGCGGGTGGCGGCGGCGTCATCGCGGTGGAGATCGTCGCCAAAGCCGCGCCCGACGGCTACACGCTGCTCCTCGGCACGCCGGGCCAACTCGTGCTTCTCCCTCTGCTCGAGGCGAAGCTCCCGTTCGACGCGCAGCGCGACTTCATGCCGGTCACCAAGGTCGTGGACAGTCCACAGGTGCTGTTCGCCTTCGCCAAATTCCCGCCCAACAATGTCGCGGAACTGGTGGCGTACGCGAAACAGCGCCCCGGGCAGATCAGCTACGGCTCCGTGCAGACCGGTGGCACCGGGCACCTCGGCATGGAACTGCTCAAGCAGGCCACCGGCATCGACATGGTTCACGTGCCGTACAAAGGCACCGCGCCCGCGTTGACCGATCTCATCGCCGGGCGCATCCAGCTCATGTTCTCGAGCCTGCCGAGCGTGCAGCAGCACGTGCAGGCCGGCCGCGTGAAGCTGCTCGCCACCGGCGCGCGCACGCGCACCGATGCCATCAAGGACGTGCCCACGGTCGGCGAGACGATCCCCGGCTACGACCTCGTGACCTGGTATGGCATCTTCGCGCCGCGCCGCACGCCCGCGCCCGTCATCGGGCGGTTGCATGCAGAACTGCTGACGATCCTGAAAAGCCCGGAGATCGCGCAACTCTTCGCAGCGACGGGCGTGGAGCCGGCGTGGACCACGCCGCAGGAACTGCAGGCTTACATGCAGGCGGAAACTGAACGCTGGCGCAAGGTCATCCGGACCGCCGGCATCAGGCTGGAGTAACAGCGTACGCGAGCAAGGGCACGCGCGAAGTCAGGCTCAGTCGGCGCTCGCGCCGGAGGCCTTGATGACCTTGCCCCATTTGGCGATCTCGGCCTTGATGAACGCGCTGAGCTCTTCAGGCGTGTTCTTGCCGAATTCGCTGCCATCGCCCGCCAGCTTGTCCTTCACGTCAGGCAAAGGCAGCACGCGCACAACCTCGGCGTTGAGCTTGCTGATGACCGCCTTGGGTGTCCCCGCCGGCGCCAGCAGCGCCGTCCATCCCACCGCCGAAAACCCGGGCACGCCGGCTTCCGCCACCGTCGGCAGGTCCGGCACGAACGCGAAACGCCTGGCGCTGCTGACCGCGAGTCCACGCAGCTTGCCCGCGCTGATCTGCGGACCACTGGCGACCGCGTCCGCGAACATCATGGTGATCTGTCCGCCCATGACATCCGCGAGCGCCGGGCCGGTGCCCTTGTACGGCACGTGCACAAAGTCCACGCCGGTCATGGTCTTCAGCAGTTCTCCCGCCAGATGCCCGGGTGACCCGACACCGGACGAGCCGAGGACGAGCTTTCCGGGTCGGCTTTTCGCGAGCGCCAGCAGTTCCTTGACCGACTTCGCCTCAACGCCGGGATTCACGACCAGCGCGTAGACGGTCGTGGCGACCATCGCCACCGGTGCGAAATCGCGAACGGGATCGAACGGGATCTTCTTGTAGAGGGAAACATTGATGGCGGTGGGCCCGGCCGCCGTCATCACCAGGGTGTACCCGTCCGGCTGCGCCCGCGCCGTCAGATCCATGGCGATGTTGCCGCCGCCGCCGCCGCGGTTGTCGATGATGACCTGCTGCCCGAACGACTCAGTAAACTTCTGGCCGATGATGCGCGCGGCGAGGTCCACGCCCCCGCCCGGGGGATAGGCGACGAGAATGCGGATCGGACGGCTGGGATACGGTTGCGTCTGCGCCGCGGCGCTCAGGCAGACCGGCATGAGAATCAGCGCACCCGCAACGGATGCCACGCGATGCCATTTCATCAGTGCTCTCCAAGGTCGGTCGAATCGGCTGGAGACGGGGTATTGCCGTCTACGCTCCCACTACACAAGCAAATTCAACGCCAGCGGTGCCCGTACCGGCGCCGGAGGCTAGCCACGCGGACCCAGCGCGGCGAAATAGTCCGCCGCCGCCTTCACGTCCATGACTTCGCCGTACTTCTGGTGCATGTCGAACAAGTTGATCCAGTGCGACGCCTGGGTCCGGTCGAAACAGCAGTCCCCGACGATGCCGATGCGGTAGCGATAGGCCTGGCCGTCCAGCACGGCCGCCCGCACGCAGCCGCTCGTCGACTCGCCGCAGACGATCAGCGTATCGATGCCGGACTGGCGCAGATAGTGCAGCAGCGGCGTGCCGTTGAATGCACTGGGCGCGGTCTTGCCGATCACGAGGTCGCCCGGTTGCGGTGCAACCTCGGCCACGATCTGATTGGAGAGCGCACGGATGTCGGCCGGCAAGTGATCGACGCCGCGATTGGCCTTGCCGCCGCGGTCCATGACCCGCGTGCGGTCGCTCGGGAAGCCCTCCAGCGCATGCGCATAGATGACGGGGACGCGATGCGCGCGGGCGGCGGCGATGAGTCCCACCATGCGGTCGATGGCCTCCCAGCCCTCGAGCCCGCAACTCATCGGCCAGTCCTTGATCGACTCGAGGATGGGCTTGCGTTCGTGCCCGACCGCGCCGTAATAGACGTCGATCACGAGCAAGGCCGGGCGCACGCCCAGTTCGTCTTTCCCCTGCTTGCCCCAGACCGCGAGCAGCTGCTTGTCCCGCTCCGTCAGAAAATCATCCCAGCCTGCCATCGTGGCGCACCCCTTCCATCGTTTCTCTTCGATCTTAGCTTATCGGCGCGCCTTGCTGCGCGCGCACCCTGCGCGATAGGATGCGCGATGCTGAATCAGCCGTTTGACGATGATGACGAGAGGACGGACCCGATGGCAAGGATGATCACACTGGCCGCGGCGCAGACCGGCCCCGTGCTGAGCGATGACTGGCGCGACAGCATCCCGGCCGCGTGCGGGATGATCGAGGCGGCGGCGCGCCAGCAGGCGGACATCGTGTGCTTCAGCGAGCTGTTCATGACGCCGTTTTTCCCGAACCGGCTGACGCATGACTTCGACCGCTACTTCGTCGAACTCCCCGAACCGGCGCTGCAGCCGGTATTCCAGGCGGCGGCGGATCATAGGATGGGCCTGCTGTTCCCGTTTGGGGAAAAGAACGGTAGGCATTACTACAACTCATGCCTCGTCGTGGACCGGAACGGCCGGCATCTCGGCCTCTATCGCAAGACGCATATTCCCGCGATCCTGCCCTCCGAACTGGCCGGGGGCACCGGCAGCTACGAGAAGTTCTATTTCTCGCCGGGCACGGAGTTTCCCGTTTTTCACCTGTGCGGCACCAAGGTCGGGGTCCAGATCTGCTATGACCGGAAGTATCCGGAAGGCTCACGCCTGCTGGCGCTGCAGGGTGCGGAGATCATCTTCATGCCGATCTGTGCGGCGACCTACGGCGAGACCGCGCTGCGCGGCAACACGTGGGACGTGCCGCTGCAGGCACGCGCCTACGAAAATGGGGTGTTCGTGGTGGCGGTCAACCGCGCCGGTGACGAACACGGGCGCAAGCACATCGGCCGCAGCATGATCGTTGATCCGGTCGGCGCCGACATGATTGCCATTGCGTCCAACGACACACCGGAGCTCCTCGTGGCGACCATCGATCTCGACCATGTCGCCAAGGCGCAAACCAGCCTGCCATGGTGGCGCGATCGGCGGCCGGAACTCTACGCGCCACTCGGCACCATCTAAGGCACCGCGCTAAAGCCCCGGGTTGTCACGCCCGGTTGCCACGCCGCGGTCGGCGGCATCGGAGGCCGCCGGTGTCACCTGCAGCTCGAGGCCAAGCTCCTGCGCCAGTGCCCGCACGAGATGCAGATCCTTCTGCAGATTCGACGGCGACTCACCGGGTGAGATGCCTTTCAACATGCCCTTCCAGCGCGGTCCCAAATCGTCCCACAGCCGCAACACGCGGCTGTCGGCAACGCCCTCCCGCAGCACCTGCTTCAAGGCGTCGGGCGCCACGCCGCCTGCCACACCCAGTGCAAGTCCCTCCAGCAGGGTCATCGCGTTCACGCTGCAGACGAGCTGGTGAGCCAGCTTCGCGACCTGCCCTGCGCCGACATCACCCACGCGGGTGATGTTCGTCGCAAAAGCACGCAGGACGGGCATGGCCCGGTCCAGCGTGGATTGCGCGCCGCCGATCATCAGGCTGAGCGTGCCTTCGGCCGCGGCCAGGTAACCGCCGGAGATCGGCGCATCGAGTGTTGCGCATCCGTTGGAAGCAAGCCGTTCCGCGAGGGCGCGCACCGGCGCGGGCCCCAGCGTGCTGCCGGTCGCGAAGATGGACTCCGGGCGCAGCGCCCCCAGGATGCCGTCGTTACCGGACACGACCGCCTCGGTTTGCGCCGCATCCGAGACCAGGCTGATGATCAGCTCGCTGCGCGCGGCCACCGCTGCGGGCGAGGCGCAGGGCACCGCACCGCCGCGCTGCAAAGCGATCATCGGCTCGTCCCGCACGTCGAACACGGCGACGTCGAATCCCGCCTTCACCAGGCGCGTGGCGATCGGCTGGCCGATGACGCCGAGACCGAGCACGCCCACGCGCATGGCCAAGTCCTACTCCGCCTTGATGTTGGCGTCCTTGATCACCTTCGCGTAGCGCGGGATCTCGGCGCGCAACAGCGCGGCGAACTGCTCGGGCGTGTTCGCGCTGATGTCGACGCCCATCGCGACCAGTCGATCGCGCGTCTCCGGCTGGTTGAGCACCTTGGCCACGTCCTGCTGGATGCGCCTGACAAGATCCGGCGGCATGCCGGCCGGCCCCAGGAATCCGTACCACGTCGCGATCACGAACCCCTTGAAGCCGGACTCCGCGATGGTCGGCACGTCCGGCACCAGCGGCGAGCGGGCTGCACTCGTGTTCGCCAGCGCCCGTAGCTTGCCGCTCTGCACGTGGGGCAGCGCGACCGGCAGGTTGCCGAACATGATGGGAATCTGGCCGCCGACCGTATCCGCGATGGCCGGTCCCTCGCCCTTGTACGGGACATGGTTCATGCGGATACCGAGCAGCGCGTTGAGCAGTTCGCCGGTCATGTGCGGCGTGGAGCCGATGCCGCCCGAGCCATAGGTCAGCGTGTTGCCGCTTTTCTTCGCAAGCGCGACGAATTCGCCGAAGGTCCTGGGCGGGAACGACGGGTGCACGATCATCAACAGCGGCGTCGAGCCGATCAGCGTGATCGGCGCGAAGTCCTTGAGCGTGTCATAGGGCGCCTTGCCGTAGAGGGCCGGCGCCACCGCCAGCCCCGACTGGAACCCCGTCATCAGCGTGTAGCCGTCGGGCGCCGCCTTCGTGAGCAGTTCGCCGGCGATCATGCCCGTCGCACCGGGGCGGTTGTCGACGATCACGGTCTGCCCCCACAGCTCGGTCAGCCGCTGCGCAACGATGCGGGTGATGACGTCGGTCGCACCGCCCGCGGTCAGGCCGATCAGGATGCGTACCGGCTTGGCCGGATACGTGGGCCCGGGGGATGCGGTCTGCGCGGCGGCAGTGCCGGCCCCCATTGCGAAAGCGGCAAGGATCGCCGCGAAAATGCGTCCGGGTTTCATGTGCTGTCTCCTCCTGTGTTTTATGAATGCCGTTTCAGCGGACGGTCTGCCAGGCGTCCTTGCTGCCCGCTTCCCGTGTCCCGTACTTGCGTATCGCCGCCGGATCGAAGTTGAAGCCGAGACCGGGCGTTTGCGGCAGCAGCAAATGTCCGTCCTTCGCGACCAGTTGCCGATCGATGACCCGCCGGAAATTCACGATGTGGTCGTCGGGCATGAACTCGACGTAGCGGGCGTTGGGGGCGGACGCCACCAGGTGCACGTGCACGTCGTGCCAGGCGTGCGGCGACACCGTGACGCCGTAACTGGCCGCGGTCGCGGCGATGCGCCGCCACTCCGTGATGCCGCCGCACACGGTGGCGTCGGTCTGCAGGATGCCCGCGGCCTGCTTGTCGAGCATTTCCTTGAAACGCCAGCGCCCCGCCTCGATCTCGCCGGTGGCCACAATGACGCGGGTGCGCTCCGCCAGCCGGGCATGGTTGTCGAGATCGTCTGGCGAAAATGGCTCTTCGATCCAGTACGGATCGTAGGGCTCGAAGCGGTCCATGTAGCGGAGCGCCGTCGGCAGATCGGGCCAGGCGTTGTTCGCGTCGAGCATCAGCAGCACGTCGGGGCCGATGGCCTCGCGGACCGCGCGCACCCGCGCCTCCTCCTCCTTCGGCGACAACCGGCCGGTTTTCATCTTGACGGCGGTAAAGCCGTCGCGCACGTGGCCCGCCATCTCCTTGCCCAGCTTCTGCGGCGTCTTGCCCGGCTGGTAATAGCCGCCGCTCGCGTAGGCGGGCACGCGGTCGTCCACGACCGCGCCGAGGTAGCGATATAGCGGCAGTCCGGCCGTGCGGGCGTTCAGATCCCAGATCGCCGTGTCGATCGCCGACAACGCGCGCATCACCGCGCCCACCCTGCCCTGCAAGAGCGCTTCCTGGTACATCTCCTGCCACAAGCCTTCGACGCGCAGCGACTCCTCGCCGATCAACCGCGCGGCCAGCAAGTCGGTCACCGCCACTGAGAGCAGGCGCCCCGAAGTGTTGACCGCGTAGCAGTAGCCGATCCCCTCCACGCCGTCCCTGGAACGCACTTTGACGAGGCAATATTCCCGCGCGGTGACGGTACGCGTGGAAAACGTGACCTCATTGTCGAGCGGGACGCGCGCGATGCAGACGGAAACGGAAGCAATTCTGGGCATGGCGATCTCTGGTCCTGTGTGATGTCTGAAACGATCAGCGTCTTACTTCCCGGTAAACGCTGGCTTGCGCTTCTCCATGAAGGCGCGCCTGCCCTCGACGTAGTCCTGGCTGGCAAAGCAGTCGGCGACGACTCGCTCGGTCAGCGCGTTGTCGCGCTTGCCGGCATCCTTCACGTATTCATCGATCACGCGCTTGGAGGCGAGTATCGACAGTGGCGCGTTGCCGGCCATGGTCCGCGCGTAGGTATCGACGAAGGCCTCGAGCTCGCCCGCCGGCAGCACGTAACTGACAATGCCCAGCCGCAGCGCTTCCGGCGCAGGCACGCGCCGCCCCGTGAACAGCAGATCCTTGGCCGCAGACGGCCCGACGAGATCGACCAGTTGCCCGAGCCGGTCGGCCGCATAGCCGATGCCCAGCTTCGCGGCGGGAATGCCGAACTGCGCGTCCTCGGTGCAGATGCGGATGTCGCAATTGAGCGCGATGGCCATGCCGCCGCCGAGGCAGTAGCCGCGAATCATCGCGAGCGTCGGCTTGGCGCTGCCGCGCAGCAGCACGCGGAAGCGGTCGCCCGTCTTGTTGTAGTTCTCGACGTCCTCCTTCGTCGCACGCGCCTTATCGAACTTGGAGATGTCACCGCCGGACACGAAGGCCTTGTCGCCGGTACCGGACAACACAATGACCCGGATCGCTCCGTCGGCGAGAAAGTCCTCCATCACGTCCGCCGCCGCGAGCGACATGTCGAGCGAGAAGGCGTTGTGTTTCTCGGGGTTGTTGAAGACCAGATGGCCGACGGGCCCGTTTTTCCTGGACAAAATCTTGTCGGTGCTCATGAGTTTCGCCTGCTCCTCTTCAGATCACGCCGTTGGTTCGCATGGTTTCCACTTCCGCGTCCGTATACCCCAGGCCGCGGAGAATCTCGTCGGTGTGCTGCCCGGCGTCGGGGGTCGGGCTGCGAATACCCTTGGCCACGCCCTCCATATTGAGGGGCGAAGCGACGAGTTTGAAGCTGCCGCGCCTGGTGCTGGCCACCGCACTGGCAATGCCCAGG
This sequence comes from Burkholderiales bacterium, assembly GCA_050741255.1. GTDB lineage: Bacteria > Pseudomonadota > Gammaproteobacteria > Burkholderiales > SG8-41 > CAZXNF01. The sequence goes on from JBOIEQ010000012.1 coordinate 8,486, forward strand.
TGCTGCACCTGCGGATCCGCGAACACCTGGTCGATCGAATAGATCGGGCCGCAGGGCACCCCGGCTTCCTCAAACAGTTCGACCCAGTGCGCCGCGGGTTTTCCACGCGTGATCTCCGCGATCGCGGCGTTGATCGCCTTGCGGTCGCCGCTGCGCTTCTTGCGGTCGCTCCATTCCGGCTTCGCAATCCATTCGGGTTTGCCGATCGCCTCGCAAAAGCGCGCCCATACGCGTTCGGACGCCGCGGCGATGTTGATGTGCCCGTCGCTCGTCGGAAACACCCCGGTCGGAATGCCGGTGGGATGATCGTTGCCCGCCTGCCGCGCCACCTCGCCGTCCATCAGCCAGCGCGCCGCCTGGAAATCGAGCATGAAGACCTGCGATTCGAGCAGGCTCGTATGCACCCAGCGGCCGACGCCCGTCCGGGTGCGGTCGAACAGCGCCATCATGATGGCCAGCGCCAGCAGGTTGCCGGCGGTCAGGTCCGCGATCGGAATGCCGACGCGCACCGGTCCCTGGCCGGGCAGTCCGGTCACGGACATGAGACCGCCCATCCCCTGCACGATCTGGTCGACGCCGGCGCGCTTGCCGTAGGGTCCGGTCTGGCCGAAGCCGCTGATGCTGCCGTACACGATGCGCGGATTGACCTTGCGCACGTCCTCGTAGGCAACGCCCAGCCGGTGCTTCACGCTTGCGCGCATGTTCTCCACGATCACATCGGCACCCGCCGCGAGCTTCATGAAAGCCGCGCGGCCCTCGTCCGTCTTCAGGTTGAGGTGCATCGTGCGCTTGTTGCGGTGCAGGTTCTGGAAATCGAAACCCTCGCGCCGGCCGGTGACGTCCTCGCCCGCGGACGCCGGCGGCTCGATGCGGATGATGTCCGCGCCCCAGTCGCCGAGATGCCGCACGCAGGTGGGGCCAGCCCGCGCCAGCGTCAGGTCGAGTACGGTGAGACCGGACAGCGGCAATGCGGACGGCGGTGTGGCGGTGGAAGCGGTGGCGAGGGTCATGGTCGGTTAACGATAGGGACGGCAGCGGGAAGGCGGGCCGGGAAGTTTACCTTGCAGCCGGCGCTCACCCGCGATTCACCGGGGCATCCCGCCGCCACAGGTGCGCACGCCAGCGCAGGGCGATCAGCAAGGTGAACGCGAGCCCCACGAGGCAATACGCGATCGCCGTCACCGGGTAGCCGAAGCGCCCGATCAGCGGACCCGACACCAGCAGGCCGATCGGCAGGCCGTAGATCGCCAGCATCCGGATGCCCATGACGCGGCCGCGGAACTGCGGTGCCGAATGGCGCAGCAGCAGCGTCGCCATCGTCACCTGGCCCACGCTTTGCACGAAGCCCGTGAGCATGAGCACCGGGATGCCCGCGGCCGGATGGGTTAAATGGGAGTACACCAGCAGCAGCCCGTACCAGCACACACAGGCCGTGAGCATGAGGCGGCCCTGGCGGGCTGCGGAGCCCAGCCGGCTCGCGACGATCGAACCGAGCAGCGCACCGAACGCCGTACTCGCGACCATATAGCCCAACCCGGTCTGGTCGGTGTGATAGATCTCCCGCGCCACATACGGTTGCAGGCCGTTCAACAGCGGAAACGCCGTCAGGTTAAGCAGAAATGCCAGCCCCATGGACGCCAGCAGCAGCGGCGTACGCCGCACATAGGCGAGCCCTTCACGCAGGTCACGCCACGAAGACGGCGCGGGAACGTCGCCGATCGCGGCCGCCGGATGCGCGGCCCGGGTGTGGCTGACCTGACGCGTCAGCAGAACGCTGGTGACATAGAGCAACACGATCACTACGTAGGTCGGTCCCATGCCGAGCGTGGCGAACAGGCCGGCCCCTGCCAATGCGCCCGCGATGCGCGCGGAATCGCCTGTCGTGCGCGAGATGCCCATGCCGCCCATCAGCAACCCCGGCGGCATGGTTTCGGCGACCAGCGCGTGGCGCATGGCGAGATCCGACGGCCGCACCAGGCCGAACAGCGCGACCACGACGAACACCGCCACCGGCGTCAGCAGCCCGGCGAACGCCAGCGCCATCAGGATGGCGGCAAGCGTCGCGTAGAACGCCCGCATGATGCAGAGGAGGTTGCGGTGGCCGATGCGGTCGCCGGCCACGCCGAACATCGGGGAGACCAGCGTACCCATGAACTGCAGCGCGCCGAACAGCGTCAGCATCTGCACCGAACCGGTCTCGACCAGGATGTACCAGCCGAGAACCAGTGTCTCCATCTCGAAGGCCCACGAGGTAGCCAGGTCGGCGGGCCACTGGAAACGGAAACTGCGGACGTGGAATGGCGCGAGCGCGGAAAACTGCGGCGGCGCGCTCATGCTGCCGCGCCACGGGAACCCCTGCGCAGGGACCGCGTGGTCACACCTGCCTGATGAACGATTGGAACGACTGGAACGACTGCACCCGTCGTCCGCGGCCGGCATCCGCGGTACGGGCATCGCCGACGGACGCCGACGGCGGCCGCACGGCGGCCCCCGCCAACCCCGTCTCGATGGATCCGATCACGACGCCTCCCCCTTGAACCGCGGTGCGGGATTTGGACCCCGTCAGCCGCTGTCGCCGTCGGGGCGGCAATGCCGCCCCGCCCTGCCCGTTTCGCGCGCTACTTGCGGCGCGGCGCGGACGAGACCCGCCGTGCGTGCGAGGCCTGAAAGACGTAACCCTTGTCCTTCGCATCGACCAGGCACGCCTCGTAGTTCACGTAATCCTGGGCGGATTCGTAGATGACTTCCTTGCTGGCGGAAATCTGCTGCCATTTCCAGCGCTGGCTGTCGTCCGAGTAAAAACGCCAAATGAGGTTCATGCGAGTCTTCCTTGTTTCATTCCGCCGGCGGCGTTCAGACCGATTTCAGGTTTTCCGCCGAGGCCTTGCCGTTGGCGCCCTTGACCAGTTCGTATTGCACTTTCTGGCCGTCCGTCAGGGTGATCCCGGCCTTGTCCACCGCCGAGATGTGCACGAACACGTCTTTCGAGCCGTCGTCCGGCGCGATGAAGCCGAAACCCTTGCCCGCGTTGAACCATTTCACTGTGCCGTTGGCCATGTCTGTCTCCTGAATAGTGGTTGTCGATGCCACTCCGGATAGACTGGCAGGGCAGCGAGTTTACTCTCAATCGGCGCGCTTCACCGGCCGCCCGCGACATTCGCGGCCGGCGGACACCCGCGCCGCCCGTCACGGCATGCGCCCGCCCTGCTTGCCGCCGCCGGCGCTGGCACGGCTCAAAAGCCCGCCCGCGCCCATCATTGCCGCGCTCGTGAAAAACACCGGCATGATGCCGAACGCCGAGCCGATGCCGCCGAACACGAACGGCCCCGCGAGGCGCGCCACGTTGTTCGCGGTCAGCCGCAGCCCCAGCGCCTCGCCCGTGCGCCCGTGCGTGGAATGGCTGAACATCAGCGTGGTGATGAGCGGCTGGCTGCAGCCGGTGCCGAAGCCGAAGATGAAGGCAACCACGGCCAGCGCGACCGCACTCTGGAAGAACGGAATCAGCACGAAGCCGAAGGCCCCGATGTAGAACGAGTACGCGAGCAGCCGCGCGCCGCCGTAGCGCACGATCAGGCGCGACAGCACGAAGCGCGCGACGAAACACGCCACCGCGAAGGACGCCAGCACGCCGCCGATGGCGGATGCCGAGTAGCCGAGCCCGTAGCCGTAGATCGGGATGTAGAACTGGAACAGGTCCGTCCCAAGCTGCGCGAAACTGCTGGTGGTCAGCAGCGGCACCACGCCCGGATCGCGCAGCGACTTGAGGATGCTCGTGCCCGGCCCGATGTGGCGGTTGCCGCCCGGCAGCGACGACCCCCAGCGCCACAGTATCGCGCCCACCACCAGCGTCATTCCCGCCACCACGAGGCAAGCCAGTGCGTTGCCCCAGCCGTCGATCGAGAAACCGGCGATCAGCGGTGCGAGAAAGGTTGCCACGGCGCCGGTCATGCTGAAGTTGCTGAAGTTCTGAGCGCGATGCTCCGGCGCGCTCAGCAAGCCGACCAGGTTCTGCAGGATGCCGAGAAACAGCGCGAACGACAGGCCGGAGAGCGCGGACGCGAGATAGAGCACCGGCATCGTGCCGGCAAAATACGGGAGCACCGCGCCGACGGTGCCGAAGAAGACGCTCAACCAAAGCGGCCAGCGCGGCCCGGCGCGGTCGGTGAAGGCGCCGATCGCCCACGACAGCAGCAAAGGACCGACGAAGAACACGCTGGTGAGCACGCCGATCTCGAACGGCTGCGCGCCGAGCGACAAGGCGTACAGCGGGAACACGACGCGGGCCGCGTTCGAGGCGGTGAAGCCGATCACGGCAACGACGAAGGTCAGGAGGAGCGCCATCCACGCTTACTTAACCGACTCGCGGCGCGGTGGCAACTGGCGCCGCGGACCCGCCACCCGCCGTTTCCCCGGTGGCGTGAGTACCCGCAACCGCAGCATGGGCTTCATGCCATTGTGCTAGGATGCGCGCCCGCGTTGCACCTTCACTGGTGCATACGCCCATACCAGGAGGCAGGTCAAAATGAACGCAACGCACAAGGTTTTCTTATCCCTCATCGCCGCAGGCTTCGCTTTCACCGCCAGCGCGCAATCGCCGGCAGTCAAGGAAGACAAGGCGCAAATGAAGGCCGACCAGTCCGCGGTCGCCCGTGAAAAAGGGCAGATGAAGGCCGACCAGAAGACGCTGAAAGCCGACAGCAAGGAAGGCAAGATGGCCGCCGAGTCGAAGGACGCGGAAAAAGTCTACAAGGACAAGCAGGCGATCAAGGGCGAGAAGAAAGACATCGCCGGCGACAAGGCGGGTTCGGCGCAAATGAAGTCTGACAAAGCCGCGCTGAAACGCGAACAGGCGCAGATGAAAGCCGACCAGAAGACGCAGAAAGCCGACACCAAGTCCGGCAAGATGGCCGCCGAGTCGAAGGACGCGGAAAAAGTCTACAAGGACAAGCAAGCCGTCAAAGGCCAGGAAAAGGCCGTGGCGACCGACAAGAAAGACCTGAAAGCCGCCGAGAAGAAGTAAGCCTCACCGGCTTTAGCAGCATCCAGACAAACCCCGCTCCGGCGGGGTTTGTTGTTTCCGGGCTCAGGCTTTTTTGAGCGCGTCGGGATTCACCACGTTGATCGGCTTGCCGTTCGTGTAGGCGAGGATCTGGTCGAAGATCTCGCTGAACTGCGTCTCGTATGCCCCGCGCGCGACATAACCGATGTGCGGCGTGCACACCACGTTGTCCATGTTGAGCAGCGGATGCGCGGGATCGCGCATCGGTTCCTCCTCGAATACATCGATCGCCGCCATGCCGGGGCGGCCGGCCTTGAGCGCCGCCACCAGCGCCCCCGGCGCGATCAGCGGCGCGCGGCTCGTATTCACGATGAGCGCCGTCGGCTTCATCCCGGCGAGGTCGGCCGCCATCACGATGCCCCGGGTCGCTTCGATCAGCCGCAGGTGCAGCGAGATCACGTCGCACTCCGCGAAAAACGCATCCTTGCTGGCTGACGGAGCATAGCCGTCCTGGATCGCGCGCGCGCGGGACGCCTCTCGTGCCAGCACCCGCACCTCCATGCCGAAAGCCTTTGCATAGCCCGCCACGACCCTGGCGATGCGCCCGTAGCCGTAGACGCCGAAGGTTTTGCCCCGCAATTCGGTGCCGATACCGCACTGCCACCGCCCGGCCTTGAGCGAGTTCATCTGCTGCGGAATCTGTCGCATCGCGGCCAGCGTCAGCGCCCAGGTCAACTCCGCGGTCGCGTAGGAAGGCGTCTGATCGTGCTGGCTGGAGGACAGGATGACGCCGCGCCGCGTGCAGGCGTCCACGTCGATGTGCGGATAGACACTGCGCTGGCTGATCAGCTTCAGCTTCGGCAGGCGCTCGATCAACGGCCCGCGGATCGCCGTGCGCTCGCGGATCAGGACCAGCGCCTCGGTATCCTTCAGGCGCTCGGCCAGTGCGTCGACGTCCTGGGTATGATCGTTCCAGATCGAGACGTGGTGGCCCGCGAGCCTGGGAAAGCAGTCGAGCGTGCGGATGGTGTCGTGATAATCGTCGAGGATGGTGATGTTCATGGTTTCACTTTGCTTGTTGTTTAGGGCGCCGGCGCGCGAGCGGCGGCAGACGCGGCGCGGGCGAACGTCTCATACACCGTCCAGTCGAGCGGGTGCTCTTTCAGCGTATCGGGATTCCACATGCGGCGGGGCAACTCGAGGATGTCGCCGCCATAGACATGAAGGCCGATCGCGGGAACGCTGCCGAGGCACTCCGCGACATGCACGGTATCCGGCCGCATCGGCAACACCGACCCGCGCGTCAGCGTGACTTCGCCGGCCTTGCGGAGCGTACCGTTCTCGCGCCGGTACAGCGTGTTCTTCTCCTCGCCGGAGAGCAGCAGGATCGTCGCCCAGGTGCCGTGGTCGTGGGGCGGCGTACGGCGCCCTGCCGGGAAACACACCTTCAGCAACGTCAGGTTGGGCGAGCGGTAGAACACCTGCCGCGCGTTGCCGCCGATGCCCGACACATAAGCGAGCGCCTGCTCGACCGCGGCCGGATCGGCGGCAAGACCGTCGACTTCCGCGCGCACCGCCTGCATGGGATTGGCGCTGTCGGCGGCCTGCGCGAAACGCGCGACCAGTTCGTGCACTTTCATGGCTAAGTCTCCTCTTGCCGGCAAGTCCGCATACTGTATCCGCGCCACCGGCACGAACACCAGAGAAACCGTGATTCCGGCCTGCCCCCACAACACGACGGGGCCGGACCACGCCAGGACCCGCCCTTTGACGTGGATCAAGGCGGACGCCGACGGTTGCCCTAAGCTGCTCTGAAGAACCCTCCGACCGGAGCACGCACATGACCGCACTGACGAGCCTACAGGCCGCCGGCATACGCACGGCGCTCACCCATCGGCAACAGGTGCTGCGGGACGAAATCCGCGCGGCGCTGGTGGTCTCCGGCACCGACGAGCACCAGCAACTCGCCGGTGTGGTGCGCGACGCCGGCGACGAATCCGTCGCCAATCTACTGCACGACGTTACGCTGCAAAGCGTCCACCGCGATGTCCAGGAACTGCGCGCGCTGGAAGCCGCGCTCGAACGGTTTGCACAGGGCCAGTTCGGTACTTGCACGGACTGCGGGGGGCCGATCGGCGCCAGGCGACTGGAAGCACTGTCCACGGCGACGCGCTGCATTGCCTGCGAGGAAAGGCACGACAAGACTCACGCGCACGCAGCAACGCCGAAACTCTGAACACACTGCGTTGAAGCTTACCTTCCACGGCGCCGCCGGCGAGGTCACCGGCTCGTGCTACCGCATCGAAACCGGCGGGGTGCAATTCCTGCTGGACTGCGGCATGTTCCAGGGCGGCCGCATCGCCGACCGCAAGAACCGGCGTTTTCCCTTCGATCCGCGCGAGATCGCCTTCGTGCTGCTGTCGCACGCGCACATCGATCACTCCGGACTGCTGCCGCGCCTTGCCGTACAGGGCTTCCGCGGCCCGGTCTATGCCACCCCGGCCACCGGCGACCTGCTGGGCGTGATGCTGCCGGACAGCGGTCACCTGCAGGAAGTGGAAGCACGGCGGGACGGCAGCGTCCCCCTCTATACGGAGGCGGAAGCGCGAGACAGCCTGCGCCTGCTGCAGTCCACTGCCTACGGCACGCCCTTCAAACCCTGTGCCGGCGTGCGCTGCACCTACCATGATGCCGGACATATCCTCGGCTCGGCCATCATCGAAGTCGCCGCCGACGGACGCACCCTCGTGTTCTCCGGCGACCTCGGTCAGCCGGACCGGCCCATCGTCGAGGATCCGGCACGCATCGCCGCGGCCGACGTGCTGCTGCTGGAGTCCACCTACGGCGACCGCTGCCACAAGAGCCTGGTGCAGACGCTGGATGAATTCGCCTACGCCTTGAACGATACGCTTGCGAGCCGCCGGGGCAACGTCATCATTCCTTCCTTCGCCGTCGGCCGCACGCAGGAGATCCTGTATTACATCGCGGAACTGCAGAAGGCGAAGCGCGTTCCGAAGATGGACATCTACGTGGACTCGCCGATGGCCACGGCGGCCACCCGCATCACCCTCAAATACGCGAAGCTGCCCTCCCCCGACCACGTGCGCTTCACCGAGAGCGTGGAGGAGTCCATGCGCATCAACGAAATCCGCGCCGGTGCGGTGATCATCTCCGCCAGCGGCATGTGCGACGGCGGCCGCGTCCGCCACCACCTCCAGTACAACATCGGGCGGCCCGAGTGCGCGGTCATCTTCGTCGGCTTCCAGGCCTTCGGCACGCTCGGCCGCCGCATCGTGGATGGCGCGAAGTCGGTGCGCATGTTCGGCGAAGCCCATCCCGTCCGCGCGAAAGTGTTCACCATCAACGGCCTCTCGGCGCACGCCGACCAGGCCGCCCTGCTCGGCTGGCTGGACGGCTTTCGCCGTCCGCCAGCGCAGACCTGGATGGTGCACGGGGAAGCGCTGCCCGCCCGCGTCCTCTGCGACCGCGTGCGGCAGCGCGGGTGGAACGCCCACGTCGCGCAGCCCGGGCAAACCATCGACCTCGACCAGCCGTAGATCCGGGCTCAACCCGCCAGCCGCGCGGGCACCGGACCGAGGTACGATGCGATGTCCACGGCGTCGATCTGCTCGGGACGCAGGAAGCGTTCGGCATAGCGCAGGTACACGCCGGAGGTCAGGAACAGGTCGAAGAGTTCCGGGTCGACGTGCCGGTCGCGCTTCATGAAGCCCATGATCTTCAGCGCTTCCGACAGCTTCTTCGCCGGTTTGTAGGGGCGGTCAGCCGCCGTCAGCGCCTCGAAGATGTCGGCAATCGCCATCATGCGCGCGACCGGGCTCATGTCGTTCGCGTGCAGGCGCTTCGGGTAGCCCGTGCCGTCCATCTTCTCGTGGTGGCCGCCGGCGATCTCCGGCACGTTCCGCAGGTGTTTCGGAAACGGCAATTGCGAAAGCATGATGATCGTCTGCGCGATGTGGTGGTTGATCACGTAGCGCTCCTCGTCGGTGAGCGTGCCGCGCGCGATCGCGAGATTGTGCAGTTCGCCACGGTTGTAGAGATGCTCGGGCATCGCCATCCTGAAGCCCCAGGGATTGTCCGCCGGCAGGACATCGCCTGGCGCACGGGGGATGATATGGTCCGGCCGGTCGGCGAGCAGGGGCTCCGTCACCGGCAGCGCGGGCGTGGCCGTCCGCGCCTTGCGCGCCCGCTCGTCGCGCGACAGACCGATGCCGTCGTCCAGGGTGCGCAGCCAGGTACGGCCGGCGATCGCGCGCAGCCGCTCCACCTTCGCCGGGTCCATGAACTCGCCGCCCTCGTTGCAGCCGGCGACGAAAGCGAAGTCCTCGTCGAGCGCCGCGTGTTCGCGCGCAAGCGCGGCGGACGCCGCCGTCCGGTCGCCACCCGCGGCGACGGCTTTCCAGTACGCGATCTCCGCGTCGCGCTTGAGCACCTCGAAACGCATGCGTATTTCGTGGAGGCGGTCGTAGATCGTCTCCAGCTTGGTCGCCTTGTCCACCACGAACTCCGGCGTGGTGACCTTGCCGCAGTCGTGCAGCCAGCTCGCAATCTGCACCGCCTCCCACTCCTCGTCGGACAGGCTGAAGTCCCGGTACGGCCCCTCCTTCGCCTCGCACGCCGCGCGCGCCAGCATGAAGGTCAGCTCTGGCACGCGTTCGCAGTGGCCGCCGGTATAGGGCGACTTGGCATCGATCGCGCCGGCCACCAGCTTGATGAACGCGTCCAGCAGGGCCTTGCGGGCTTCGAGCAGGCGCTGCGTCTCGATGGCCACCGCGGCGGTGCCCGACAGTGCCTCCACGAACGCAAGGTGGGCGGCAGACGGCTGTTCGGTCCCGGGCTGGAACAGCGCGAGCACGCCCACGGTCTCGCGCGCCCGGTCGACCAGCGGGATCGCCGTCACCACCACGGCGCTCCCCGGCCACAGGGTGTGCACGACTTCCAGCGCGCCGGCGGTATTTCCCGCGAGCGTGGCGACAACCGTGCGGCCGGACCGGAACGCTTGCGCCACCGGCGATTCGGCGTCCGCACGCTGCGCGGACGGTCGCGCGTCGAGCGGCCTGCCATCGGCACTGACGATCGGGGCGGGTTCGAGCGTGCCGTCCTCTTCGGCAAGATAGATGACGCCGCCCGCCACGCCCATGATCGCCGACGTTTCGCTCACCACCAGGTCGAGCAGCCGCTTCGAGTCGGTTTCCGCCGCGAGCGAAGTGGTGATGTCGAGGAAGTTGCGGATGGTATTGCGCATCATGTCCACCGCGCCGGAGAGCTGGTCGATTTCCTGCACCGGCGAGGCGCCTGCCGACGGGCCGTCAAAGCGGAACGCCCGGATATCCTCGGCTTCGCGCGTGATGCGCACCAGCGCGGCGGCCACCCGGTGCGCGATCCACATCGTGAGCGGAATCGCGAGCAAGAGCACGACGAGCGCGGCGATGAACCCGCGCACCTTGATCGCGTTTGCCCGCGCGAGCAAGGCGTCGAGCGGCGCGGCGATGCCGAGGGACAGCGTGCCGCGGACGGTTTCAATCGGCAGCACGATCGTCTTCCACTCTTCGCCGCCGGCGAGGACCGTGCGGCTCGCCGGGGCCGCGCCGGCGGCGACGGGTTGCAGTGCGGCCAGCGCCGGGTCGCCGAATTCGTCGAGCGTCGCGAGCAGCGCGCGGTCACCGTCCTGGCGCACCATCGTGCGCGCGGTGTCGGCGCGTGCGAGCAGCCGGCGCTCGGCGTCGAACAGCGCGATCTTCATGCCGGGCAGCACCCGCAGCGCGGCGAGCCGGTGCGACACCTGTTCGAGCGTCACGTCGACGCCGACCACGCTCCCGCGCGGCGTGCGCAGCGCCACGGTCACCCCGGGCGATGCGGTGGCGAAGAACACGTAGGGCTCGGTCAGCACCCGCCGTCCGGGCTCGGCCGCAAGCAGATACCACGGCCGAACGCGCGGATCGAAGTCCGAGCGCGTGGCGCGGCGCCCGAGTTCACGGAGCGCGACGTCGAAATACACGAAAGTGGCCGTCCGAGTGCCGCCGACGGACTCCACGCTCTGCGCCATGAACGCGCTGCCGGCCGGCGCCTGAAAAAAGCGCCTCGCCCCGTCGTCGGCCAGCGGCCGCAGCAGGAAAAAATCCCCGTCGTCGTAGCCGACGTACGCCGCCGCGATCGGCGCACCGCCGGCGAGACCGAGGCGCAGGACGGGCAGCGACTCGAGGCGCGCGGCGAGCGTGCGTGCCCGGACGAGCGGATCGAGCGCGAGCAGGTCGGCGAAGTTCGCGACCGGCTGCAGCGCCTCGCGCACGCTCGCCTGGGTTTCGCGCCCGACATGGCCAAACGCCTCTTCCGCGTCGGCCAGCGCGATGTCGCGGCTCCCGGCGTAGCCGAGCCAGGCGATGGCGGCGCCCGCCACGAGAACGAGCGCCGAGAACAGCACGCTCAGGTGGATGTAGAGCGGGTAGCGACGGCGGGGAGCGGCGGGTTTCATGGAGGCAATGGCGTCAGGGCGCCGGGGATGGCGGCGAGTCCGTATGGTATGGTTTTACGCGCCTGAGGGCGCGCAAAGGAAAACCTGGCATGGCTATGAAACGATGGCTGCTCGGCATTGCGTGCGTCGCACTGCCGGGCATCCTGCCGACGGTCGCCACCGCGGCCACGCCCGCTGCAGCGTGCGGCGAACGCTGCCTGACCCTGCAGGGCAGCAAAGACGCCGATTTCGGGCTGGGGTTTTCGGTCGCTTATGCCACCACCGCGACGACACCCGACTGCGTGTCCGTCAACCGTCTCGCCGGCGTGACCACGCAGCGGACGCGCACCGTGTTCCTGCCACCCGTGCGCAAGGGTACGACCTATCGCATTGCGCTCCCGCTCGACGCGCACGTGGGCGGTGCGTGCGGCTGGAAGCCGGCCGGCGTGTTTCTGGATGTGGTGAGCGTGGCGTCACGGCGCGAGCCGCCGAAGCCGGGGCGTTCGCTGTTCACCTTCGGCGACGCGCCGACAACGCTTCCGCGCCTCGACCTGCAGTGCCGCAGAACCTCCTACCCACGCGCCTCGGGCGCCGAACAGGCGGCCTACCAGTGTGTGCCCGCCACTACCGCACCGATGCCCGCGCTGGGCCCCAGCAGCCACGCCATCGAGCTGAACTTCACGGTGCGGCCGTAGCCGCGGGTCATTCCGCGACCATGCCGGCGTCCTTGATGACCTTGACGTACTTGGCGCGCTCCGACTTCACGAAGGCGTCCAGTTGCGCGGGGGTGCCGGGCGTGCCGTCGGTGCTCAGCAGGCGATAGCGTTCCTGCACGTCCGGCAGGGCCAGGATGCGGTTGATCTCCTGGTTGAGCCTGGCAACGATCTCCGGCGAGGTTCCGGCCGGCGCGTGCATCGAATACCAGCCATTGGCCTCATAGCCGGGCAAGCCGGCCTCCGCGAACGTCGGCAGCTCCGGAAAATCGGTGAGCCGGGATTTCCGTGCGACCGCAAGCCCGCGCACGCGCCCGGAACGGATCAGCGGCAACAAGGCCGCGGTCGTGTCGATCACCACGTCCACCTCGGTGCCGCCCAACGCGATATAGGCGGGTCCCGCCCCCTTGTACGGCACGTGCAGCATGCTGATGCCGGCCGCCTGGCTGAAGACCATGCCGGCGGTATGCATCACGGACCCGTTGCCACCGGATCCATACTTGAGTGCCCCGGGTTTGGCCTTGGCCAGCGCGATGAACTCCGCCACGGTCTTGGCCGGCACCGACTGGTTGACGCCCATCACCACCGGCGCCACCCCCAGGAGGGCAATGGGCGTGAAGTTCTTCAGCGGATCGTAGCCCGGATCCTTGTAGAGCTGCGGGCTGACGGCATGCGTGGCGATCGACGATATCAGCAGCGTGTAGCCGTCCGGCGGAGCCGTCGCGACCAGCGCGGTGCCGATCGTGCCGCCCGCGCCGGGGCGGTTCTCCACCACCACGGTCTGCCCCCACGCTTCGGTCAGCTTCTGGCCGAAGAGCCGCGCGAGCGTGTCGTTACCGCCGCCGGTGGTGAAGGGCACGATCAACCGTATCGGCCTGTTGGGGTAGCCCTGCGCCTGCGCGCCGGCGGACAGCGCTGCGAGCGTCAGAGCGATCATGCCGAGCATCCTGCTGCGTGCGTTCATGCGTATTCCCCTGGTTAAACGTTGAACGATATCCTGGCGCACCGTCTCCTGCTTTGACCCTGCGCGCGACGTCGATTAGCATCCCCGCGCGATTCAACCCCTTCAGGACGAGTATTCATGCCCGCTGCCGCACCCCGCGCCCCGACCATTCCCGGCCCGCACCCGGACACCCGCACACCGAAACTGAAGTTGCCGCGCGGCGCATGCGACTGTCACGCGCATGTCTTCGGCCCCCAGTCGCGTTACCCCTTCCTGCCGCATGCGGGCTATATCGCGCCCGATGCATCGGCCGACGATTTCATCCGCATGCTGACGACCATCGGCTGCGAGCGCGGCGTGCTCGTGCAGCCCAGTGTGTACGGCACCGACAACACCGCGATGCTGGACGTGCTGCGCGCGAAGGTCTTTCCGTTCCGGGGCATCGCCGTCGTCGATGAACACGTGACCGACCGCGAACTCGCCGCCATGCACGATGCCGGCGTGCGCGGCGTGCGCATCAATCTCGCCGCCTCGACACCCGGCCTGACGCTGGCGCAGGCGCCGAAGCTCGCCGGCAGGCTGAAGGAGATGGGCTGGCACCTGCAGTTCTTCATCGACTTCAAGAAGTATCCGGACATCGAGGAGCAACTCGGCCAGTTGCCGATCGACATCATGATCGACCACTTCGGCCGGGTGAACGCGAAGGACGGCATCGCGGCGCCGCCCTTCCAGGCCCTGCTCCGGCTGCTGCGCCGCGAGAACGTCTGGGCCAAGATCATGGGCGTGTACTTCGTCTCCGAGCGCGCGCCCGGCTTCGCGGACGTGCCCGCGCTGGCCCGCGCGGTGGTTGCCGCGGCCCCCGACCGCACCGTCTGGGCGACCGACTGGCCGCATCCGATGGGCCTGCACCAGATGCCGAACGACGGCGACCTCGCCGACATGCTCGCCGACTGGATACCCGATGCGGCGCAACGTGAACAAGTCCTGGTGACGAATCCCGCGCGCCGCTACGGCTTCTAGCCGGCGCGCAATCTTCATTCCGCCTTGATGCCGCCCGCCTTGGCAACGGCGGTCCAGGTCGCGATCTCTCCGGTGACCAGTTTGCCGAACGCCGCGGAGGTGCTGGCAACCGGCTCGGCGAACTGGCTGGAGAGCCGTTCCCTGACCTCCGGCTGCTCGAGGATCTTCTTGATCTCCGCATAGAGCTTGTCGACCACCGGCTTCGGCGTGCCGGCCGGCGCCATGACGCCATACCACGAGGTCATGGTGACCGCCGGGTAGCCCGCCTCCGCCATCGTCGGCACCTCCGGCAGCGCGGCCGAGCGCTTGGGTGCGATCACCGCGAGCGCGCGCAATCTGCCGGCATTCACATGCGGCAGCGCGATCGTCATCGTCGGGAACAGCAGTCCGATATGCCCGCCCAGCAGGTCGGTCATCGCCGGGCCGCCGCCCTTGTACGGCACGTGGACGATGTTGATCTTCGCCGCGAGCTTGAACTGCTCGCCCGCCATGTGAAAGGGCGAACCAACGCCGCCCGAACCAAACGTCAGCGTGCCCGGCTTCGCCCGCGCGAGCCCCACCACGTCCTGCACCGACTTGGCGGGCAGCGATGGATGCACGATCAGCCAGTTCGCCACACGCATCGCCTCCGTGACTGGGGCAAAGTCCTTCACGGCATCGAAGGGCAACTTGGCATAAAGCGCGGGCGTGACGCTGAAGCCCGTATCGACCATCAGCAGCGTGTAGCCGTCGGGCACCGCCTTCGCGACGACGTCCGAGCCGATGATGGAACCTGCGCCGGGTCGGTTGTCGACCACCACGGTCTGTCCCAGCGTCTCGGAAAGTTTGGTGCCGAGGATGCGCGCGGCGTAATCGGTGGTCCCGCCCGGCGCGTACGGCACGACCAGCCGGATGGGGCGGGCGGGAAATGTCTGCGCGGCCTGTGCGTACAGTACGAGCGGGGTCAGGGCCAGCGCACTGCCGGCGAGCCATTGGCGCAAAAGCGGGCAACGCATGTCGATCACTCCTTGTAGAAATCAATACTGCATTGCGCTGCGATGGCAACGCCGCTGCACCGTCAACATCACGCGGTATAGTGCACCGGTAGCAAGATATGTTCCACCGAATTCGCGCCGCAGCGGAATCCCCGGCGATGCGCAACGGGTGCCCGTCTCGACCACCCCTCGATGCACCGATAGAATCCCTCCGGTTCGAAGTTGGTGCACCTGCTCCCCCTAGCCACCGAAAGCAGCTCATGAGCGAATACATCTACATCGTCCAGATGGACGTGAAACCGGAAGTCGAAGCCGAGTTCAACCGCATCTACGATGAACAGCACGTACCCGATATCTCCAAGGTCCCGGGCGTGCTGGGCGTGACGCGCTACGTGCTGGAGACGCCCGAACCCGGCGAACCGAAGTACACTGCCATCTACCGCGTGTCCTCGCCGGATGTCCCGCAGGGCCCGGCCTGGGTGAAAGCGTCCGACACGGGCGACTGGAAGGACATGATCCGCCCGCACACCTACAACAAGCGGAAAACCCTCTACCGCCTGTTGTAGAACGACGCATGGACGCGGTCGATCCCTTTTCGCCCATCCACGCGCTGGCCGACCGGCTGCGTGCGGGCAGCCTGACCTCCGCCGCGCTGGTCGACGGCTGCCTGCAGCGCATCCGCCATCACGACGGCAAGTTGCACGCCTTCGTCGCCGTGTACGAAAACGAAGCGCGCGAGGCCGCGGCGCTGGCCGACCGCGCGCGGATGGCCGGCCGCGCCCTCAGCCCGCTGCACGGTATTCCCATCGCGCTGAAGGATCTGCTGGAAATCGAAGGCAAGGTCGCGACGGCCGGTTCGCAGTACTGGCGCGAACGCGTCTCGAAAGTCACCGCCACCGTCGTGCAGCGGCTTGCAGCCGCCGGCATGATCGTACTCGGCAAGACGCACATGGTGGAGTTCGCCTTCGGCGGCTGGGGCACCAACACCACCATGGGTTCGCCGTGGAATCCGTGGGACCCGCAGGTGCATCGCGTGGCGGCGGGATCGAGCAGCGGCTCGGGCGTCGCCGTCGGCGCCGGCCTCGTGCCCGCCGCGCTCGGCAGCGACACCGGCGGTTCGATCCGCGCGCCCGCCAGCCTGTGCGGCATCGTCGGCCTGAAAACCACCGTAGGACGGGTGAGCAACCACGGCGCGCTGATGCTGAGCGACACGCTCGACACGCTGGGGCCGATGACGCGCGACGTGGAGGACGCCGCCCTGCTCTTCGCGGCGATGCACGGCCCCGACCCCCACGACCCCAAAACCTGCGCGCACGCACCGGTGGACGTGATGGCCAGCCTCAAGGCCGGCATCGCCGGCCTGCGCCTTGCCGTGTTGCCGGAAGAAGACCTGGGCGACGTCGATCCCGAAGTGGCCACCGCCTTTGCTGCAGCACTCGACGTGTTGCGCGGCCTCGGCGCGCGCATCGATCCGCTCCGATTGCCGGTGCCCTTTGCCTCGCTGGCCGCCGACACCGGCACCATCATCGCGACCGAAGGCTACGCCCTGCACCGGGACTGGATCGAACGCGACGATCTGCCCTTCGATCCCGACGTGCGCGCGCGCATCCGTGCCGCCAGGACGACGAGCGCCGCCGACTACATCGGCGTCATGTCCAGGCGCACGCGCCTGTGCCGGGATATCGACCACGCGCTGCGGGACTTCGACGGTCTGCTGACGCCGACCACGCCGCTGCCCGCGCCGCCGCTGGCCGGCATCGACCAGGGGCAGGCGCCGCTCACCCGTCTCACCCGGCCGGTCAACCTGCTCGACCTCTGTGCGCTGGCGCTCCCCTGCGGATTCAGCCGCGAGGGACTGCCGCTCTCCCTGCAGATCGTCGGGCGCGGCTACCACGAAGCGCGCGTGCTGCGCATCGGCTGGGCCTACGAACAAGCGGCCGACTGGCACCGCCGGCGGCCGCCGCTCTCCTGATCGGCAGCCAGTCCGTTACTTCGCCGGCGGCTGGTACTCCGGCACCTTGTTCCTCACGGCCGGCTGGCTGCGCAGCCAGGCAAAGAGCGCCTTGAGGTCCGCGTCGGAATAGTTTTTATACGCGGGCCACGGCATCGGCGGCATGATCGGGCGGCCGACACCGACGTGCTGGCCAGTGCGGATCGCGCGGATGAAATCGGCCTCGCGCCATTTGCCGATGCCGGTGTCGTTGTCCGGCGTGAGGTTGGATGCGTAGCTCACGCCCCACGGTCCGGCATACGCGGTGTTAGTCGCGGCGCCCACCCACAACCAGGGCCCTCCGCCGAGTTTGGGCGCCGGCGGCATGACCATGTCCTCCGGATGTCCCGACAAGCCGCGCGACAGATCGGGCGCCGGCCCCTTCGGACCGGGCTTCCATGGTGCGTGACAGTCTGAACAGCCGCCCACCTGCGCGATGAACTGGCCGCGTTTGAGTTGGGCACTGTCCTGCGCGGACGCGGCCAGCGGCAGCGCCGCCATGGCCAGCACCATGCAACGGGCAAAGTACGGTTTCATGTCCTGCTTCCTCCTTGTGGGCTATCGGATGTCACTCAACGGCCGCGGTCCGGCTTCTTCGCGGCCTCCACCAGCGCGCGGATCGCCCAGCGCCGGACCTTGCGGGCTTCCGCCTCATCCAGTTGCAGCACGTCCTTGCACACCACCATCGCCTCCGTGCCGATGATGAGCGCCAGCGCGCGGGTCAATGGTTTCAGCGCCGCCGGCCTCAGTTGCCCGCGCGCGGGCGCGAGCGCGGCCTCGATCAGCGGTGTGCGGCGATTCTGCCGTGCGGGAATGTCGCCCTCTTCCGTCCCGCGCGCGCGACGCTCCAGCGACTGCGCCAGCATCATGCGCAGCGGCGCCTCGTTGGCGAGGATCATTTCATGCAGCGCCGCATCGGCGCGCTCCAGGCGGACGACCGGGTCGTCGGACGATCCGCCCACGAAAATCTCAGCGGCCTCGGGCACCACGACATCCAGCGACGCCTCCAGCAGCAGGGTGTCCACGCTCGGGAAATAACGATAGGCCGTCGCGCGCGACACCAGGGCCTCGCCGGCGATCTCGTCCAGATTGGGTTTGCGACCCCGCTTCAGCAGGCGCGCGGCGGCCTGTAGCAGATCCTTGCGGGTCCGCATTTTCTGGTTCGGGCGTCCCACGTTTTCGGTGGCCTTCATGTCAGTCCTGCGGCAACTGCCGGAGGATGGTGGCGAGGTCGATCCACACGTTCTCCCGCTGGATGTCGCCGCCGTCCGCGAACTCCACGACATGCAGCAGGCGGAATTCGAGCGGCCGGTCCCGACCCTCGAGGCCGAAGGGCCGGCCCGGTGCCCTGCCCCGCCACAGCGATTCGTCGACGAGGAAATTCTCGCCGTACAGACGGCGCAGGCACTCGACCTTGCCCTCGGACAGGTCCGCGAACAGGTTCTCATAGAATGGCCGCGCGGCTTCGCGGCCCCGCGTCGGCCCGGACGGCAGGCCGACGATGTCGTGCTCCGCGTCCGGCGCCAGTGTCGCGAGCACGCCCTCGACGTCATCGCGGGCCTCGAAGCCGAAGTGCGTGTCGATCTTGCGGTCCATCTGTTCGCGGGTCATCGCCATGGTCGGGTCTTTCCGGCAGGTCGGTGGTGCGCGCATTGTAATGAGACAATTGTCTCAAATCAATACCTATATCTCATGTACCGGAACGGGCCCGCCCGCACCCCGGGCGGGGCCTTCATTGCGACCGGTGGGTCGCCTCCGTAGAATCTCCGCACACATCACAACAGGCAGGTTGGAGGAGTGCATGAAGATCACCGCCGGATGCGCGGCCGCCATGCTCGCGCTTGCAGTCCAGGGCGCCGCCGCCCAGAACTACCCCGACAAATCGATCCGCCTGATCATTCCCTACGCGCCGGGCGGCACCACCGACATCCTCGGCCGCGCCATCGCGCAGAAACTCGGTGAGGCCTTCGGCCAGACCGTGATCCCCGACAACCGCGCGGGCGCGGGCGGCAATCTCGGATCCGAGATCGCGGCCAAGTCTCCCGGCGACGGCTACACGCTGCTGCTCGCGCCGGTCAGTCCGATGGCGATCAACGTCAGCCTCTACGGCGACAAGATGAAATTCAATCCGGAGAAGGATTTCACACCGCTCACACTGATCGCCAAGGTGCCGCTGGTGCTGGCGGTCCATCCCAACGTGCCGGTGCGAAACGTCAAGCAGTTCATCGCGCTCGCCAAGGCGCGGCCGGGCAAACTGACCTACGGCTCCTCGGGCAACGGCAGTTCCAACCACATGACCGGCGAAATGTTCAAGTCCGCGGCCGGCATCGACATGGTCCACATCCCATACAAGGGCGGCGCGCCCGCCGCGGTCGCGCTCATGTCCGGCGAACTCGACATGGCGGTGTTGCAGGTGCCGTCAGTCGGTGTGCTGGTGAAGGCGGGCCGCCTGCGTGCGCTCGCGGTGTCGAGCCCGAAACGGTCAATCGCGCTGCCCGAGGTGCCGACCATCGCCGAGTCCGGCCTGCCGGGCTTCGAAGCGACGTCGTGGTACTGCATCGTCGCGCCGGCCGGCGTGCCGAAGCCCATCGTCACGAAGCTGCATGCCGAGCTGGTCAAGCTCCTGAACAGCCCGGAGATCCGCGACCGCCTGGTCGCCGAAGGCGCCGCCGTCGAGACGACAACGCCGGAAGAATTGATGGTGTTCGTGCGCAGCGAGATCGCGCGGTGGTCGAAGGCCGTGAAAGACTCCGGGGCAAAGCTGGACTAGCCGCGTCACGGCCGCAGCGGCAGGCATTGATCGTGCTTCCTGCAGCCGCTGTTGCCCGTCATACGGCGTCGACGAATCCACGAAAGGATCTGCCTGCATGAAAATTCTATCCGCACTGCCCCTGCTGCTGCCAGTCCTGGGGCTGCTCGCGACCGCCGACGCCCGGGCGCAAACCTACCCCGCCCGCGCCGTGCGCGTGATCGTCCCCTTCCCGCCCGGCGGCACCGATTTCATCGGCCGCGTCGTTTCACAAAAACTCAGCGACGCCTGGGGCCAGCCCGTCGTGGTGGAGAACCGCCCGGGCGGCACCACCGTCATCGGCACCGAACTCGCGGCCAAGGCGCCGCCCGACGGTTACACGCTGCTCGTGACCCCCGTGCCCTTCGCCATCGTGCCGAGCATCTCGCCGAAGCTGCCGTACGATCCGCTCAAGGACTTCGAATTCATCGCCCTGTTCAACATCACGCCGCTCGTGTTCGTGGTGAACCCCGTGGTCCCCGCCCGCTCCATCAAGGATCTGATCGCCATCGCCAAGGGCAAGCCGGGGCTGCTCAATTTCGCGACCTCCGGCATCGGCAGTTCCAACCATCTCGCCGGCGAGTTGTTCAACGTGATGGCCGGCGTGAAGATCGAGCACGTGCCCTACAAGGGCAGCGCGCCCGCGATGATCGATCTGGTCGGCGGCCATGTCGATCTCGCGGTGACCACGCTCACGTCCGCGGTGCCGCTCATCAAGGCCGGCAAGCTGCGCCCGCTCGCCGTGACCAGCCTGCAGCGTTCACCCGAGTATCCGGACATCCCGACGATGAACGAGTCCGGCCTCAAGGGCTTCCAGGCGGTGGCCTGGAACGGACTCAGCGCGCCGGCACGCACGCCCAGGGACATCGTCAACAAGATCAACGCCGACGTCGCGACCGCGCTGCAGTCGCCCGACGTGATCGAGAAGTTTCGGAACGAAGGCGCGCAGCCCGTCAGCATGACGCCGCCCGAATTCAGCGCGTTCATCCGGGACGAGCTGGTCAAGTGGGGTAAAGTCGTGGCCTTCGCAAAAATCAAATCCCTGTAACCCCACCTTCCCTTCATCGCCCGCACCATGCCCAAGCAGAGAAACGACGCCATGGGCGATCTCGCCGCGCTCGAGCGCGCGATCGCCGCCAGCCCTTTTGACGCCCTCGTTGCCGTGTCGCCGGAGAACGTGCGCTACGTCGGCGACGTCCACATCGACACCCAGCGCCGCATCCGCGACCGCCTTGCCTTCATCGTCTGGCCGAAGCACGGCCAGCCCCTGTTCCTCGTCTGCGAAATGGAAGCGTCGTACGTCCGCGCGAACAGCTGGATCACCGACGTACGCACCTACCAGGAGTTCGTCGAGGACCCGATGGCGGTGCTGGCCGGCATCCTGCGCGAACTGAAGGTCGAGGCCGGCAAGGTTGCGGTCGAGACCGCCTATCTCGCCGCCCGTTACTGCGACGAACTCAAGCGGCAGTGTCCGAAACTGACGGTCAGCCCGGCCGAGCCGCTGCTGGCGAAGGTCCGGATGTTCAAGACGCCGCGCGAGAAGGCGCAGATCGTGTTTGCCTTCCACGCCACCGAGAAGGCATTTCTGCATGCCTTCTCCACCGCGAAAGTCGGCGAGCCGGAACGCGACATGGCCGTGCGCCTGGCCGAGGCCATCCTTGCCGAAGGCGCGGACCTCATCAACGCCAACCACTGCAACGCCGGCACCAACACCAGCTTCCCGCACATGGCGCCGTCGGACTACCGCCTGCAGCAGGGCGACATCCTCAAGGGGGATTCTGGTGGATTGTTCAAGCAGTACCTCTCGAACGTTGGCCGCACGGCCAAGCTCGGACAACCGACGGACGAGGATCTCTCGACCTGGGGCAAGCTGCGCGAGGTGCACCACAAGGTCATCGACCAGTGCCTGGTGGGCAAGACCGGCCGCGAGCTGTTCGAACTCGCCAAGACGACGCAGATCAAACTCGGGCTACCGTTCACCTACTCGCACAACGGCCATTCCATCGGGCTGAACGGCCACGAGCATCCGATCATCAATCCCCATGAGGACATCCCTTACGAAGTGGGCATGATCACGACGGTGGAGACTCGCGTGCGCTACGCTGGCAAGGTCGGCTACCACATGGAAGACATCATCGAGATCACCGTCGGCGCCCCGATCTGGCACGCCAAGTACTTCCCGAACGAAGAACTGCTGGTCGTCGACTGATGACCGCGGGCATCAGGGGCTCGGCTTCGGCATGCCCCACTTCATGCGCATGCTGGCGTTCTGGCAGGTCGCGTTGAGATCGTCCCTGAGGGATTCATCGGTCAGCGCCGCCGAAGCATCCTTGAAGCCGTCGCTGACGAGCTTTTTCTCGATCTCCTGCCAGCCGAAGTACTGGCCGGACGCCGCCATCTGCCTGGCGATCTTGGTAATGTCGGCGATACGGTCGGAATCGGGTTCCACGGGGTCTCCTGCTGCTGCGCCTGCGCGGCGGCTTTGAACAAGACCGCAAGACCGGAATATTAGGCTCGGTCCGTTCGGCAGTTTAAGGCCAAATCACACGCCCCCGCAGGCACGGCGCCGCGTGGCTTTGTGTCGTGTAGGACGAAGTCAGCGCCACGCCGACAGGCACGCCCGGCGGGGGATGGCACGATGCGGTCGTCGGCTGCGCTTTCTCCCTGGGCGCGCACGCCGACACTGGCCCGCCGGCGAGAACACCCTCTGCCGGCGGGCTTTTCTTTGGCGCACCGTCCATCGGTTCCCGCCGGAACCGACCACGCAAAATGCCGGTGGTAGTATTTTGTCCCCGCTTCATCATTCAGCTTGAGGCTGCCATGCCCCTCACCGCGGCCGGGTTTCTCGCCCTGAAAATCAAGGTCACCGAATATGTCTCGTCGGTGTCCCCGGACACCACCGTGTCCCTGGACTGGCCTGAGCAGGCTCCCACCCGCGACGAGCCGGACTTCACGTTCGTCATCCGTTTCAGGCGTCGCGAGGTGGCGGTGACGCTGTCCGCCCTGGACGTGATGAAAGGCGGCGACTGGCGGCTCCAGATCGATGACGCGATGAACCGCATTTCACAAAGCTGACGGTGCCGGACGTAAAAAGCCCGGCCTCCAGAGAGGAGGCCGGGCGGGAGGGAAGCCGCCGTGAGGCGGTGCCGACGTTAAAAAGCTCAGAAGCTTGAGTCGCGCGACCCGTAATACGGGGCGGAAGGATCGGCACTCGAATGCGGTTGCGACTCGAACCGATAGCGGGAATACGCGGTGGTGTCGTACCCCTGCGTCCGGTTGAACTCCTTTTGGCGCTGCCGGTTGGTCTGCGCGCCGGGGCCTGGGGCCGAGCCCTCGCTCACGCCCCCATTTTCGTTGTAGTCGTTCGAGGCGCGCGACGGCGGCTGAACCATGGTCTGACCATAGACGATCGGGGCGCCCAGCGCCAGCGTGGACACAAGCAAGACGGTGGTGAGAGATTTGTGCATGATGGCTCCTTTGGCTAAGCGTGCCATTGGAGTTTGCGCGCCCGCGGGGCGTCGGTGTGTCGGCATGGCACCCAATCTCCCGTAGGAGACTTCCGGCTGTGCAGCGTGTGGCTCGGCGGGCGGGCGGCTAAGTGCTGCCGGTGATGAACTCCACGTCCTGAACGATGCCGTTCGCATCGAAGGTCACGATCAGCCGCTTGCGAAAAACCTGCGGACTGAACACTGTTCCCCGCGTCTCGGCATACGCGTAAACCGCAGCCTCGGCCTCGTGGGACTTGATCATCGGATAGACATAATAACCGCCGGGTTTTCCGAAAAGCTTCAGCACCTCCGGCCGCGTCGTTCTGCCCTTCACGATGTTCGCCACCTTGCTGTCGTCAAAGTCCGATTTGTCCTCTGCCCGGGACGAGACGAATTCACTACCGACCAGCAAGTAGTCGTAGAAATAAAAGACGGCGGACCGCGCGGTCGTCGCGGCATAGGCAATGGCACTGATGTTCTTATCGTTCTTCACAAGAACGGCGGTTTGAGTCGGCGGCCCTAGCTTTGCCACCACGGCGGCGTAGTTGGTTTGGCCGTAATTGAAGGCTTCCGCATCGGCACGCACGAAGTCCTTGCCGGCACAGCCGGTCAATACCGATAGCACCGCACACAGAAATGCCTGTCGCGCGGTCAAGCCCATACGCGTTCCTCCCTGTGTGGTCCGTTCGCCGGGGCACCTGCCCGCGGCCGGGACAGCCGATTATCGGAGTCGCCGCCGGCAACAGGCAACCCGCCGCACCTGCAGCCCCGCCCCCTCTGCCACAACCGACCGGCCAAACCAAGCCCCCCGGTGCGCGATTCCACGGCGCGGTTGCCGGGAACTGGCGCCTGAAGAGAAAATTCCGCATCCCGGCGCGTTCGCCGGATACCAACCGCCAACGACCTCATGAAAACAGGTTTTGTGACTGTGTGCGCGCGACCGTCGGCCGTCCTGTTAGCGCTGCTGGTAACCGGTTGCGCGGCCTATACCCCGCGGTTCGACCAGGCCGCCAGGCCCGCCGCGACGGATGCTTTCATTTATGGCCGGTTTGCCATCGACTCCAGGAGCACGCCCCTTGCGCTCGATGGCCACAACACCATGGGGTTCACGTTGCAATGCAGGGACGGCAGCAGCTACCTCCTGCGCTTCTACAACGCGAATCCGCTCCACGTCATCAAGGTGCAACCTTCGACGTGCAGTGTGACGGAAACAGTCTTCTCGAATGCGGACGGCATCGTCAGATCGCGGAAGCCGTACACGGGGTCCCTGCTGCAGAACATCGAATTGAAAGCGGGCACCGGCTACTACGTGGGAGACTATTTCGCCGTCGCCGGCGTCTACAGCAGCGGCTACGGCGTCACCACGACGTGGCGGGTGGTCGATGCGAAAGCCAACTACACGCGAACGACATCGGACATGAAGACCGCATACGCCGGCCTCAAGGAACTGCGGACCGAAGACCTGACGCGCCGGCAAGGCCGGGCGGGCGAACTTCCCGAATACCCCCCCAACCGGTCGGGCAGCGGTACCCCGGCTGACATGCTCGATGAGCTGCCTCTGCCTTGATGATCGCCCCCCCAGTACTGCCTGACGCCCACGCGGATCAGGACACCCGGATGAGGAATGCTACGATGCGCACCCTTTTCCCTCCTCATCTCCGACCAGAAGACCTCGCAATGCACCCGACTGCACTTCGTACCGCACGCCCCTGCTCGCGTCTCCGCACACTCTTCCACGTTGCAGGCCTGTCGGTCTTCAGCGCGCTGGCGGTCTCCGGCCACGTGCAGGCACAGGCCTTCCCGTCCAAGACGATGCGCATCGTCGTGCCGGCCGTGCCGGGCGGCGGCACAGACATCCTGGCGCGACTGCTGAGCCCCAAGCTCACCGAAATCTTCGGCCAAACCGTCGTCGTCGACAACCGCGGCGGCGCGTTCACCAACATCGGCACCGAGATCGTCGCGAAGTCACCGCCCGACGGCTACACCGTGCTGATCGCCACCACGCCGCACGCGATCAACCCGACGCTGCTGCCCAAGCTGCCGTTCGACCCGATCAACGACTTCAGCATGATCAGCCAGCTCGCGCTGACACAGACCGTACTCGTCGTGCACCCGTCGCTGCCGGTCAGCAATGTCAAGGAGTTCATCGCGCTCGCCAGGGCCAAGCCCGGCTCGCTGACGGCCGGCACCGCCGGCGGCAACTCGGCCTATCTCGCCGTGGAAATGCTGAAGTCGATGGCCAAGATCGATGCCGTCAACATCCCCTACAAGGGCGCGGGCCAGGCGTTGAACGACACCGTGGCCGGCCACGTGCAGTTCCAGGTGAACACGCTCCTCGCCGCGCTGCCCTTCATCCAGAGCGGCCGCCTGCGCGCGATCGGCGTGTGCGGTGCCAAACGCGCGGCCGCGCTGCCCAACGTGCAGACCGTGGCGGAGACGATCAAGGGCTTCGAGTCGAGCGGCTGGTACGCGCTGATGGGGCCCGCCGGCATGCCGCGCGACGTCGTGCTGAAGATCAATGACGGCTTCGCCAAGGCTCTGCGCATGCCGGAGATCACCAAGCGCCTCGCCGACATGGGTGTCGACGTGGTGGCGGGCTCGCCGGACGAACTGACCCGGCTCATGCCGCTCGAGATCAAGAAGTGGGGCGCCGTCGTCAAGAGCTCGGGCGCCAAGGCGGAATGAGCTGAACCCCGGCGCGCGCCGGAATTTCTCCCGCTCAGAAGTTGCGGTATTTGTCCGTCGCGAGCAGGCGGGCCATCTCCGCCTTCAGCGCCGCGATGTCGTCCGGCCGCAGCGGCTCCAGGTTTCCCATCTGTTCCTTGAATGCCGCCGCCGTCGGCGGAAACGCCAGCGCGTGGCCCCACGGCTGCAGCTTGGCGTTGCGCGCGCGCCCGTACAGGTGGACGTGCAGTTCGTGCCGCCAGTTGCCGTTGTCCTGGTAGTTGATGCGCCCGAGGTCGATGCCCTTGCGCGTCAGGACCGTCTGCATCGCCTCGCCGGCGACCATGGTCAGCTTCATCAGCTCAATCGCCTGCTCGCGCGAGAGCTGCGTGCGGTCTTCCACCACCACCTTCGGATTGATGATCAGGTGTCCGCCATCGCCGCGCGAGACATGCGGATGCTCGAGGGTGACGACGATGAAATGCGGTGATTCGAGGATGAGCAGCATGTGCGGAGCCGTGGAGCCTGTTGCGATGTGCAGGCCGGAACGGCGGCATGGTAGCAGGCCCTTGCCGCCCACCGGGCCGGCCCCGCCGTTGATCGGCACAACGCCCTGCCCCGCAAAATGCCGATGGTAGTATTTTGGCCTCGCACAACGCACCGCTTGCGCGGCCACCGTCATGCCCTTCACCAGCACCGGGTTCACCGCCCTGCGGTTCAAGGTTGCCCAGTACGTATTGTCGGTGGCGCCCGATACCTCGGTTTCCCTGGAGTGGCCGGATCAGCCGCCCACGCCGGAAGATCCGGATTTCACGTTCGTGATCCGATTCAAGCGCCGGGAAGTTACGGTGACGCTGTCCGCGCACGACGTGACGAACGGGAGCGACTGGCGGGTACAGATCGATGACGCGATGAACCGCGTCACGCTCGGTTAGGCCCCGGCGCGCAGTTCGTCCGTCAATGCGCCAGCAGCATCACTATCAGCACGCCGAAAAGCACGACGCCGGCCACCCATAAGGCGAGGGGCAGCGGGTCCTCTTCGTCAGCGGGCTTCTCTTGATCGGCTTCGATCATGCTCGCCTCCGTCAAAAGCCACGAACCGAAAGTGAGCATGCGCGCGGATTCCAGCGGCGGTCTGTCGGTGTCCCGCCGACAGCGCACTGACACGAGCGGCGTTTGCTGCGGCGCCGCGAAACTCAAATTCCGGCGCTGTTACGACTCTTGAAGGCTACCCGGGTGGTCGGCTGGCGGGTCCGCTTCCACGATCATCTGCTGGCCGCACAGACGCGCGGCCTCGATCGCCTCTATCGGCCTTTCGTAATGACAGCCGCCGTTGACGCGCGGAAAGGCGTAGGGCGTCGCATTTCTGCAGATCCAGCACTGGGCATCCCACTTGCCGAGAGGGTTTTTCACGGCCATCGCGACGACAACCCACGGACCTTCACGAAACAACGCGTGCATGCCTGGCTCCTGCCTGCAATCAAGGGGGCCGGTGGCAGACACCGCGCCGTGCCCCGCCAGGCGAGAGCGACTCACCTGCCGGAGGCGACCAATAAGGCGACGCCGGGGTGTTCCGAGGGAGCGGAGTCCGGCGCCGTTGCCGGCCCCTCTGGGGACAGGGGGAGCCGACGCAGGGAACGATAGTGGGTTCGCCGGGGCCGGCATGTCCGACTCCGTCTGATTCTGGGGGCGGCACGCGCAGCGTACAAAGAACGGCCCCGGAAGCTCATCGCTGGACCCGAAACCGGGGCCGTTGCCGGTGGCCAAGGGATGGCAAGCAGACCGGAAGCTGCCGACGATGGGAGCGTAAATCCCGCCGGGCACGACGCTCTGTACGCTGCCGCACATTCACTCGCCGGGGAGACTGTCCGCGCGGGCCAGGCGCCGGATCAGGGAAACTGCGGTTTTCGGGACCTTAGCTGCCGCTGTTTTCGAGCACCATGCGGTCGCCGAACACCAGCGCGGCTTCGCAGGCGGCTTCCGGCGTATCGAACATGCCGTCGAGGATGTAATCCAGCGGCTCGCCGCGATTCTTGAGGAGGCAGGACGCGCCCCACTTGTCCGCAACCGGGGTCGCGGTGGCGGTGATGGTCCATCCCAGTTCTACAACGGTCATCTGCATGGGAATTTTGGCAACCGGCAACCGGGGGCTGGCGACGATGGCAGTATGGTATCGCAGTGTCCTACAGCGGCGCTGTGGACTACAGCACGGCCACCCGCGGTCCCGCACGTTAGCCCGAACGGACTAACGCGCCCCGTCCCTACTGCATCGTTGCCGCCGGCCCGTCGTCGTCCGGTACCGTCGCCAGCGCCACGGCGAGGTTCTCCAGCCCGTCCGCGACCCGGCCCGCCTCGTCTTCCGTCAGGTCCTGCTTGGCGAGCAGGTCGATCGTTTCATCGCTGGGCAGCGCGCCATGCTTCCGCTGGTAGTGCGCCAGCTGGGCCGCAAGCAGGCGCGCCGCTTCCGCGACGGTCTCCTTGGATGACTGGGCGAGCATGCGGTCCGTGAGTTTCGTGAATTCCGCGAGGCGGCCGTAGCCGGTCAAATCCAGCATGGTTCGGTTCCTTGTGAGCAGCGTAGTGCGGTACCAGCGTCAGTGGGAAGGCTTGCGGTGGCGCACCTTCTCGGTCAGCAGGTGCCGTTCGTGCAGCAGGCTGCCCGCGTCGCCCTGCTCCGGGCGCGGCCACGCGGCCAGCGCCCCCTTAACCGCCGCGTGCGCCATCGCCACATGCGGATCCTCCCGCACGTAAGGCCAGTAGCGTTGCGCAAACGCATGCGCCGCCGCGTCGGACTTCGGCGGCGTGATGAAGTGCTCCACCGCCCCGCGCACGGTGCCGGCCAGTTCGGTCAGCACCGGCGGCTTCGCATCGCCCGCAAGGTCCAGGTCGACCATCAGCTCGGACAGGCCGCGCAGCCAGCCGAAGGCCGGATCGGTGGTCAGCAGGCGCAGGAGTTCGCCCGGGGAGAGCACCGCGGCATGGTCGCGCTCGTAGTCGCGCCGCGCGCGCTCGACCAGCACACGGTGCAGCTCCCGCAGCGTGCCGGCGAGTGTCTGGAGGTCGGAGGCGTCGGCCATCCCACTTAGATGGGGGGCCAACCCCATCCGTTCAATCCCGCATCAGCTCGCGATGCTGAGCGCCAGGAAGGGCACCAGGTTGAACAGCACGATCCCCAGCTTGTAGAGCGACACCGCCAGGTAATTCAGCGCGTCGAAATGCTCCACGGACAGCTTGAAGCGCTTGGTGTGCTGCCGGTAGGTCCAGTCGTGACAGAACGCGAACAGGAACACCCAGACCAGCAATATCCCGTAGTTGATCACGGTCGCCCACAGCAGAAATTCCCGCATGAAGTCCACGTTCATCACTTGCTCCCCCCGCGTTGGCCTTGATTGACGACAGTCACATCCCTTCCGCCTGCTCGTCACCCCGGGCAGCCGATGCCCTGATGACCGCAACATACGTGCCATGACAGTGACATTTGCCACACTCGGCACGGGATTTGGAAAATCGCGAGAAAACAGCCGATTACGGAAATTGCGCCGTCTGCTGCAAGTGCACATGGCCCTTCGGACCTATCCACTTCATGCCACTTGCCGACAGATTCACGTCACCGGGACGCGGCGTGCCGGCCAACAGGGTCAGCCGCAGACCTCGCGGAACACCCGGAGGAAGTTGCCGCCGATCACCTTGATAACCGTCGCCTCCGGGATGCCTCGACGCAGCATGGCGGCGGTCAGGTTCGGCCACTGGTCCCAGGTTTCCAGATCGACGACCTGCATGTTGGGATCGAAACGGTCCTGCGGGCGCCAGCCCACCCAGTTGAACCCCTCGGTCTGCTCGGTCACCATGGCCGGCGACCACTGCAGAGCACTGTAGTACGGCTTGGCCCAGTCCGTGCCGATGCCCACATGCTCCGCGCCGATCAGGTTGAGCAGGTATTCGATGTGATCCACCACGGCGTCGAGCGTGGCCCAGCCCGCCGGTTTGCCGGCCTTCGCCGCACGGTCGTCGCCGGTCGCGGGCAACAGGAACGCGGGGAGCGTCACCACCCCGACATAGCCGCCGCGGTCCGCGATGGCCTTCAGCACATCGTCCGGCGTGCCGCGCGCATGCCCGCTGAGGGCGCGCGCGGACGTGTGGCTGGAAATGATCGGCTTGGCGGAAGACAGCGCCGCGTCCCGGCCCGTCCCCGCGCTGCCGTGGGACACATCGACCAGCATGCCGCGCGCGTTGAGCCGGTGCACCAGCGCCTCGCCGAGACGGCTCAGGCCGCCGTCGTTCTTTTCCAGGCAGCCTTCCCCGAAGCGGTTGCGCAAATTGTTGGTAAGTTGCACGACGCGCAGGCCCATGCCGTGCAGCACGTCCACCCGGTCGAGTTTGTCGCCGAAGGGCTCCGCGTTCTGCACGTTGTAGAACACTGCGCGCCGCCCTTCCTTGTGCACGCGTTCGATTTCGGCGGCCGAGCCAACGGCCACCACCGCCCCGCCGAGCGCCTTCAGCATCCGGCCCGCACGGTCGAACTCCGCCTGCACCACCTCCCACGCGCTGTCCGGCGGGCCGACCGAATACATCGTGTTGCTGCATGCCGTCACGCCCGCGCTGTTCCAGTAGGCCATGTAGGCCTCGCGGGTGCCTGCATCGGTTGCGCAGCGCTCAAGCAGGTAGTCGGCGAGGGTGGACTTGATGGCCGAGCGCTTCTTGCCTTCCGCCTGCAGGCGCCGGGCCAGTTCGGCCATGGGCGGGGTCAGCACGCGCTCGGAGACGAAGCCCGGCGCGAGCGAATCGATGACGATATGTTCGCGGTGAAGCTGGCGCGCCCGCTCCAGGGCGTCTTGTTGGGCGATGGCTTGCGCGTTCATTCTCTTCCTTCGTCAAACACCGGCGGCACGTACGGAATGCGGAGTCGATCCCGACGCGGGAGTTTCGCACAGCATACGGCGCCAAGGAACCGCCGGAAACCATGCAGTAAGATACGCAGCCATTGCGCGGCCGGCGCCGCGCGGACCTACAGAGGGCATCACCATGCAGGGATACCAATGGATCGCGGGCGCACTGGCGGCGGCTTGCGTCACCGGCAGTGCCGTCGCGCAGAACTACCCGCGCCGCCCGGTGACACTGGTAGTGCCGTTCTCACCCGGCGGCGCGACGGACGTCTTCGCGCGCACGACCGGCCGCCGGATGGGCGAGTTGCTGGGTCAGCAGGTCGTGATCCTCAACCGCGATGGCGCCGCCGGCGCGATCGGCACGGAGTTCGTCGCCAAATCCGCGCCGGACGGCTATACCCTGCTGTGGGGGACCTCATCGCCGCTCGCCATCTTTCCCGCCTACAAGCAGAAACTGCCGTACGACGTGGCGCGCGACCTGTTGCCCGTCAGCCTCGCGGCGAAGATTGCCTTCATCCTCGCCATCCACCCGGCGCTGCCCGCCCGCAGCCTGAAGGAACTGATCGCACTGGCGAGGGCGCATCCAGGCAAACTGAACTATGCGTCCGCCGGAACCGGGGGCGCGGCCCACCTGGCCGGCGAGCTTTTCAAGTCGATGGCCAAAATCGATATCGTGCACATCCCTTACAAGGGCACCGCCCTGTTCGCGACCGACTTGGTGTCCGGGCAGGTGGAGCTCGCGTTCGCGGGCGTGTCCACCACCCTGCCCCTCACCACCACCAATCGCCTGCGGGCGATCGCGTTCACCGGCCTGCAGCGGTCGGAGTTTTATCCCCAGGTGCCGACGATGGCGGAAGCCGGCCTGCCCGGTTATGAGTACACCCAGTGGTACGCCATCATGGCTCCGGCGCAGACGCCCCCGGAGATCATCGAAACCCTCAACGCCGCCCTGCGCAAGGCGCTGGAGGATCCGGAAGTGAAGAAGCGCATCGCCGCCGACGGCGGCACGCCGACGCCCTCGACGCCCGGAGCACTGGGCACCTACATCAAAGCCGAGACCGCCAAATACGCAAAGATGATCAGCGAAGCGGGGATCAAGCTGGACTAGCCGGCAACGACACGCGATTGCCGGGTGATCGACTCAACATCGCCCTGCGAAAGCAATCCGGGGAATCGGAAACCCGGGCATTTTCCAGTCACTCAACTTTCAAGGAAGCCCCATGTCCATCAAGCAAGCGCTGCAACCCGCCAACATCTCGAAACCCGCTGGCGTCTGGTCACCCGCTGTCGTCGTGACGCGGCCCGGACGCCTGGTGTTCCTGTCCGGCTTTACCTCCCGCGACAAGACCGGCGCCATCGTCGGTGTCGGCGACATCGCCGCGCAGACCCGCCAGGTCTGTGAAAACCTGAAAGAGACCATGCTCGCCGCCGGCGGCACCCTGCAGGACATCATGTCGGTAACGGTGTTCGTGAAAAACGTCAAACAGTTCGATGCGATTCACGCAGTACGCCGCGAATATTTCCCGAGCGAGCCGCCGGCCTCGACGATGGTGGAAGTGACGGGGCTCGTCGACGAGCGGCTGCTGATCGAGATCAATGCCATCGCGGCGCTGCCTTGAGCGAGCGCCGGCTGCCGCTGTTACCCCTCGACCTTGGTGCCGGAATCCTTGACCGCCTTGGCCCCGCGCGCGATGTCCTCCTTCAGGAAGGTATCGAACTCCGGCGCGGTGAGCACCCTCACCTCGGCGCCCTGGCTGGCGATGCGGTCGCGGATTTCGGATTGGGCAAGGATGCGGTTGATATCCGCGGTATAGCGCGCGGCGATCGCCTTGGGCACGCCACTTTGCAGGGCGACGCCATACCAGCCGATCACGACCAGTCCCGGCAGGCCGGACTCCACCGTGGTGGGCACGGTCGGCAGCACCGGGCTGCGCCGGGTGTCCGTGACGGCCAGTATCTGCAGCTTGCCGGAGTGAATATGCGGAAGCGCCGCCGGCAGGGTAAGAAACATCAGGTCCACCCGGCCCGCGATCAGGTCGGTGAGCGCGGCGCCGCTGCCCTTGTACGGCACGTGCAGAATGTCGACGCCCGCCGCGGTCTTGAACATTTCGGCCGACAGATGCGGCGAGCTGCCGATGCCGACCGAGGCGTAGTTGAGCGCGCCGGGCTTCTGTTTTGCCAGCGCGATCAGCTCCTTCACGGTCTTCGCCGGCAGGCCGGTCTTGACGATCAGAGCATTCGGCCGCGTCGCGATCAGCGCCACCGGCATGAAATCCTTCAACGCATAGGGCAGCGCGCGGACCAAGCTGAAATTCAGCGCGAAGCCGGTGCTGATCAACCCCGCGGTGTATCCGTCCGCCGGCGCCTTGGCCACCAGATCGTAGGCGATCATGCCGTTGGCGCCCGCGCGGTTGTCCACGACGATTGCCGTGTTCCAGGCCTCACTGAGCGGCTGGGTGATCGTTCGGGCGAGGATATCGGACACGCCGCCCGCGGGAAAATCCACGATCCAGCGGATGGGTTTGGACGGAAACGGCGGCGGCGTTTGCGCGAAGACGCTGCTGGCGCACACGGCCAGCAGCAACGCGATAGACATTCGCTTCATCATCTATCCTCTTGGGTTTGGCGTGCTCTTTCTCTAATAGCAAAGTTTCCATGCCCTCGCAATTGATCCCCCTGCCGGCTGCCGCAAGCGGCCTTCGGGAAACCGTGGAAGCGTCGTGGGCGTAACCCGAGCGCTCGCGGAGTACCTGGCGGCCTCCAGGCTGGAAGACATCCCCCGCGCCGTACGCCATGAGGCAACCCGCTCTCTTCTCAACTGGCTGGGATGCGCGGTCGGCGGCAGCCAGCATGAAGCCGTTGAAAGCGCGCTGGCCGCGCTGGCGCCGTTCGCCGGCGGCAGCCAAGCCACGCTGGTCGGTCGCGGCACCCGGGTCGATGCCGTCACCGCGGCCCTGATCAACGGCATCAGCGGTCATGTGCTGGACTTCGATGATGCGCAGCCGCGCAACACCAACATCAACCCCTCCTGTTCGGTCGCGCCCGCCGCATTGGCCTTAGGCGAACATCTGCATGCAAGCGGCGCCGAGGTCCTCCACGCATTTGTACTGGGGCTGGAAGTCGAATGCCGGATCGCCAACACCGTCTGGGCACAGGGCAGCACCCTTTGGTTCGCCAACAGCATGGCCGGCGTGTTCGGGGCGGCGGCGGCGGCCGGGACGCTGCTGCGGCTAAGCCCCCAGGACATGACCTGGGCGCTGGGCATCGCCGCCACCCAGGCCGCTGGCCTGCGCGTGGTCTTCGGCACCATGTCGAAGAGCTTCATTGTCGGGCGCGCCGCCCAGAACGGGATGACTGCGGCCCTGCTCGCGGCACGTGGGTTCACCAGTTCCGAATCCAGCCTTGAGGCACCCAACGGGTTTGCGGAGCGCTTCGGCCCCGACGCGGACCCGGCGCCGATCGTCCGCGATCTCGGGCAGGAGTACGAGGTCTCGCACAACGTCTACAAACCGTTTGCCTGTGGCATCGTGCTCCACGCCGCGATTGACGCCTGCATCCGCGTCCGCAACGAGCATGCCCTCGCTGCGCCGGAGATCGAAACGGTGGAACTCCACGTTAACCCGGCAACGATCGCGGTGACCGGCAATCCGGCCCCTACGACCGGCCTGGAGGGAAAATTCAGCGTCGTGCATTGCGGGGCCGTGGCCCTGATCGACGGCGCGGCCGGCGAGGCGCAATTCTCGGATGCCCGGGTGCTGTCACCGGATGTTCTCGACCTGCGGGCGCGCATCCGCCCGCAGGTGGTGGAGACGCTCGCCCGGCACCAGGCATTGGCGCGGGTCACACTCAAAGATGGCCGCGTTCTCGAGAGCAGGGTCGAGCATGCGCTGGGAAGTCTCGGCAATCCGCTCAGGGACCTGGACATCGAGATCAAACTGCAGGGACTGGCGGCAGGGATCCTGCCCACTGCGGTGGCAGACCGCCTGATCAAGACGTGCTGGAAGATCGAAGACGTGGATGACGTTTCGCTGATCACCAAGCTGACGCACCCGTGACCCCGGACAGAATGGGCCCGTCGATCCTTTCCGAACTGGCTACCCGGCCTGCAACTGGACCGCGTCCGGCAGGCTCCGGTAGTGACGCGCGATTTCGCGGGGCAGCGTGACCCAGACGCGATCGCGATGACCCAGCATGTGCTGCAGCGCCCGGCGCAGATGCACGATGCGGAAAGGCTGGCCGACGATGAAGGTGTGCAGCGAGAGGCCGAACACGAGCGGTGCGTCCTCGGAACGGCGCAGCATCTCGTCGAACTGATCGACCAGCATGTCCGCGTACTCGGCGGCGGTGTGGCGCCGGCCGACGATCGCCGGCTGATCGTTGAGCTCGATCGGATACGGCACCGAGAGAATCTTCCCGCCGCCGCCCTTGACCCAGAACGGCTGCTCGTCGCAGGTACCCCAATCGAGCACGTAGTCGTAACCGTTCTCGACGAGAAGATCGGTCGTGACGAGGCTCGGCGTCAGGTAGGGTGAGAGCCAGCCGGCAGGCCTGACCCCGTCGGCCTTGGTCATGAGCGCGGTGACGTCCTTGACCATCCTGCGTTCGGTCGCCTCGGCCATGTCGATCGGACGCTCGGTGCCGTTGGAGATGCCGTGCCCGATCATCTCGTCGCCGCGGTCCCGATAGCGCGCCAGCAGTTCCGGGCAGTGCTCGTAGCTTTCCGAGTTGGCGATCACCCCGACGTTCATCTTCAACTCGTCAAACAGCCCGGCGAGCCGCCAGCCGCCGACGCGGTTCCCGTATTCGCGCCACAGCCAGCTGCGCTGGCTCCAGGGCTTGGTCTCGCGGTCGAGATCGATACCGCCGGCTACGCCGAACGGGAAATGTTCCACGTTGATCGCGATGTAGAGGGCAAGGGACTTGCCCCCGGGCCAGCGGTAGCGGGGACGCGTGTCGATGCCGGAATACGGGTAACGGTTGTGGGAGGGGAGCATGGGCTTTCTCTGCGCCTGGACAGCATCAAGGGGTGAAACAACACAATATTCTAGAGGAGGATGCGTCGCGACACGCGATGAGGCGACGGTTGCCGACGCGTCCGGAACACAGTGGGGTAACATCGAGCGGTCGTGACGATGCATCGTCCCCGACATTCACTCACCTACGATCAGGACACACATGAAACGCATACTGCTCGCCACGGCTGCACTGACGGTGTTGTTGGCCGCCTGCGGCAAGGAAGCCACTCCTCCGGCGAAACCGGCCGTCACGCCGCCCGCCGCCACCGCACCCGCAACCCCGCCTGCCGCGCCGGCCAGCGCGATGAGCGACGAAGAGAAGAAGAAGGCGATGGAAGCGGCACAGGACGCCGCCAAAGCCGGCGGCAGGAAAAGCGAGTAGAAATCCCGCATCGTCTGCCAAAATGCGCACGATGTAAGCTTCGCGAAAGTTCTTGCGCCTATATTTCGCCTCGCACCGCGCGCCCGCGGTGTGCAGGAAAGGCAAACCCGGGACTCAAAACCCCGGGTTTGTCACTTTTGGGGGTCCGAAACCACAGGAAGATTCGAAAACGCGGGAATCGTCTCCGGAAATCCGGGCGTTGTGCCACGTTCGAAGCACTTTACATGCGCCATCGATCCCATGATTCGGAACCCATGCGGAGCGCGAGTTCCTTCATCGATTTTGACTCCTTGGCCGATACAGGATAAGCCCGGGTCTCAAACAGTTCCTGCAACAATTCCTGGCATGACTGCAGCACATGGCGTGTCAGCAATCCCGACAAGGTGACGATGCGGTACCCCATGTCGGCCGCTTGGTTCAAATCCACTCGGGGTGTTCTCCCTCCTCCGGGAGCGAGATTGAGGAGGCAGGGACCTCGAATCAATCGAGGCGTTTCGCGCATCTGATCCATCGTCTCGATCGCTTCAAGGAAGGCGACATCCGCCCCCGCTCCTAGCGCAGCGTTCATGCGGCTCACGGCTTCCTCGAATCCGTGGACAGCGAGAGCATCGGTCCGCGCGATGATCAGCGTATCCGGGTTCGCCCGCGCAGCCGCAGCCGCCTTGATTTTCGAGAGAAATTCGCCCCCGGGAATAACTTCCTTCCCTTCAAAATGTCCGCACCGCTTGGGGAACACCTGGTCTTCGATGTGCAACGCCGCCACGCCGCGGCGCTCATATTCTCGCACCGTCCGCACGACGTTCAGTTCGTTTCCAAATCCCGTATCGGCATCGGCGATCACCGGCACATTGACCGCACCGGCAATGCGTCCCGCAACATCTACCATTTCGGTCATCGTGAGCAGACCGTAATCGGGAAACCCGCAAAGTGACGCCGCGGTACCCGCCCCGGTCATATATACCGCCTCGAAGCCCGCATGCTCGATCAGCCGGGCACCTATGCAGTCATAAGCGCCGGGAGCCGCGATGAGCGACTTCCCTGCCAGTGCCTTCCTCAGTTTTGCCGCTTGCGTCACTGTGAATTCCCTTATTGCAAAGCGAAATCTTGGACCTCAATCCGCCGCCGGGTTCGTCGGCTGGTCTTCTATGTAGTCTTCGTTGATCAGCATCGCCAGCACACCGCCCGCGGAAACAATATTTGCCAGCAACGGCTCCAGGGATCGTCCCTGCAAAGTCGTCCCTTTCGTCAGATTCCTGATCTCGCCCGACAGGAAATTCACCCAAGCCATGTCGCCCTCGTCAAAGGCACCGGTAATGCCAGGGCAGTCGATGCCGGGCAAACTGAAATTCACGCAGTTGCGCAGGCAGAGACCATTGATCGACTCAGCGATAAGCCCGCCGATTCCACACCCCCGCAGCACGGATCCGACGGGCCGCCCGGATCCCAGACCGAAGTTGTGTCCGGCGACGAGCAAATCGCCCTCCTTGACCAATGCAGCCCACCCTGGACGGCTAGCCGCGAATGCGAACTTTCCGCGCTCTTTCACGGCGACCCTCATCGCCTCCGTGGGCATGATGAGGTCGGTATTGATCTGGTCGCCAAACTTCCAGACTCGTCCGGTGCGAATCAACTCTAACTTCCCGTTCATGTCATTCATAGCGCGGGCAACGTCCGTGGATCAGCGATCTCCCCAGCAACTGCCGACGCGGCCACCGTCGCCGGCGAGCCCATGTAGATTTCTGCATCCGCACTGCCCATGCGCCCCTTGAAATTTCGCGTGCTTGCAGTGATGCACACCTCGCCGGGCCCGACCAATCCCATGTGTCCGCCGAAACAAGCACCGCAGGTTGAATTAGTCACGACTGCGCCGGCCTCGACAATCGTCGTAAGGATTCCTTCCCGCGCCGCCTGCAGGTAAACGCCTTGAGATCCCGGCGTCACCAGGAACCTCACCCCAGGGGAGACTTTCCGGCCGCGCAATACGCGTGCTACTTCCCTCAGATCCTCAATCTGGCCATTGGCGCATGAGCCCACGAATGCCTGATCGATCTTGACCTTCTTCGCGAATGCAGAAAGTTTGCTGCCGTTTTTCGGCACTGAATGCGGCAAGATAACGTAGGGTTCAATCTCCCCAAGATCTATCTGCCGCACGTCGAGATACTCCGCATCTTCATCCGGACCGATGGGTGTGAGCGCGCGGTTGATCGGGCTGTTCAGCCTATCAAAGTAGTCGGCGGTAACGCGATCGCTTTCGAATATCGCAAACTCAGCGCCTAGCTCAGCGCACATGGTCGCAATCGTCCTGCGCGCGGAGATATCCAGGCTGGA
Source organism: Burkholderiales bacterium (assembly GCA_050741255.1). Taxonomy (GTDB): domain Bacteria; phylum Pseudomonadota; class Gammaproteobacteria; order Burkholderiales; family SG8-41; genus CAZXNF01. The sequence continues at coordinate 47,142 of JBOIEQ010000012.1, forward strand.
CAAACCAATGCCACCGAATTCCAGACTGGTATTTGTATGCGCACCATACGTTTGGGCGATATGAAAAAAAACATCCTTGCCGCTGACAACAGGAGGCAATACCCCGGAAAACTCGTATCGCACGGTCGGAGTGACTGGATACCACACCACTCCCTTTGTAATAGCCTGCAGCAAATCTTCGAAGCCGACACCGCGTCCTGCGCAATTAAAGGCCCCGGCGGCGCAGGTATGCGAGTCCGAGCACACCAACAGTTCACCTGGGCGGGCAAAGCCATGCTCCGCCGCGATGACATGACAGATGCCATGCGCGCCGACATCAAATGTGTGCTTCACCCCGAACTGCTTGGCGAATCGACGGGCTTCAACCATGCCGGCAGCAGATTTGATCGTCGGTGCGGGTACGGCGTGATCGAAAATTTGCACTATACGGTCGGGATCGAACACTTTTTTGGGTCGATACCAGGACCCGGATATGGAGGGTCCCATATCCGTCTGCAAAATCACGTCGGGGCAGCAAACCGCCACATCGCCCGGTTTTAGCACCTGCTTGCTCGCGGCTTTGGCCAGTATCTTCTCGACTATTGTGTTTCCCAAGGGCCCGCTCCCGAAACTGACGTGGATGAATCGAGGGGAAAAGGGGTCACGTCACTGCCTTTCAATTTTCGCGACTTCCACCACTTTGGCCCATTTCTTGATCTCGCTTTGGATGTAATCAGTCAACTCTTGGGGGCTGGTTGCCCATTCTTGGATGCCCTGCGCCTCCAGCTTGGGGCTGACGTCCGGCTGCCTGAGCCCCTTGACGGTATCGTCGTTCAGACGCTTGATGATGGACACCGGGGTGCCGGACGGCGCAAGCAGGGCAGTCCAGCCGGTCACCTCGTACCCCGGAACACCTGCCTCGGATATCGTCGGTGTATTTGGGAAGCTCGGATAGCGCTTGCTGCCCGTAACCCCCAACAGCGCGAGCTTCTTGATCTGAACGAGCGGCAAAACCGTGTTGCTACTGAATGCGACTGCCGCCTCACCACTTATGGTCGCAGTAAGTTGCGGGGCCGATCCCTTGTAAGGAATATGCATCATGCTGGTACCGGACATGTAGCTGAACAACTCGGCCGCCATATGTGTAGCAGTACCTGCCCCTCCGGACGCGTAGTTGATAGTACCGGGCTTGGCCTTCGCCAACGCAATCAGATCTTTGACGGAACGCACGGGTAGCGAAGGATGCACGACCATGAAGAGCATGAATGAGCTCATTCCGGAGACCGCTTCAAAATCCTTCACCGGATCGTAAGGCACCTTGGTGTAGAGGCTGGGGTTGATGGCAAAAGCCGTATTGGCGGCGAGCAGCGTGTAGCCATCGGCCGGCGCCCTAGCCACGTATTCATGAGCAATATTTCCTCCGGCACCCGGCCGGTTTTCAACCACGACGGGTTGGCCAAATGCAACGTTCAGCTTTTGCGCCACCATGCGCGCCACAAGGTCAGCGCCACCGCCAGCGGAAAAGCCAACGACGATACGAATGGGCTTGACCGGATAAGTTTGCGACCACGACAAGGTGGGCGCAACACACCAGCCCAACATTGCAGCACTGACGATAAGGCGACTTCCAATCAAATAATATTTTGTCATGTGAAAGCACATCCCAGAAGAACGATTTCGGACCCAAGTGTTAGTTAGCTGTTGGGCTTTCGCCGTGAACTCTGACACCATACCCGCACGCACACCATCGCGATTGATGGTGAAGACCGACCTCGACATTGGCAAAACGGGACTCGCTCCAGCGTCATCTAAGTTGACCGCAAGGTGACTTTTTCGTTGCTGGGATTTGCGCCGTCGCATTGGACACAACCCAGGCTGCAGGCGACGGGACGACAATTCCGTGAACGATCTAGGAATTCATTCCACCTTCGCACCGGATTGCGCCACGACCTTGGCGTACTTGTCGTAATCCGATTTCAGGCGCCGGGCAAAATCCTCGGGGCTCATGAACATCGGGTCCAGCGCCAGATCGCCCAGCCGCTTTTCCACCTCCGGGTCTGACAGCGTTTTCTTGAGCGACGAATGCAATGTGTCGATGATGGGCCGCGGCACGCCTGCCGGCGTGAATACGCCGACCCAGGCGGCAAATTCATAGCCCGGCACCCCTGCCTCGGCGATGGTGGGAAGGTCGGGCAAGAGCTTGATCCGCGTATCGGACGTGACGCCGATCAGCCGGATCTGCTTACGCGGGAGGAACGGGCTGAACAAGGCATAAGTGGCGATCATCACCTGCACTTCACCGGCCGCCAGGCCGATACCCGCGAGCCCCCCGCCCTTGTAGGGGACATGCGTCATCTTGATTCCGGCCATGGTGTTGAAAAGCGACATCGCCAGGTGCACGTAGCTGCCGCTTCCCGCGCTTGCGTAGGTGATGTCGTTCGGGCGCGCCTTGGCCAGGCCGATCAACTCCTTGACGGTTTTAGCCGGCAGCGACGGGTGCACGCCCAAAATTCCCACTTGCTGAGCAATCGGCGTCACGCCGATGAAGTCCTTCAGCGTGTCGTAGGGAAGTTTCTTATACAGATGCGCGCTGGCGATGTGCGTGGTCGAATGGACCATGATCGTGTAGCCATCGGGCGGACTTTTCGCCACCACCGCCGTGCCGATCGTGCTGCCGGCGCCCGGGCGCGTTTCGATCACGAACTGCTGGCCGAGCAGTTCCGACATTTTCTGAAACACGATGCGCCCCGCGATGTCGTGCGGACCGCCGGCAGCATGCGGGATGATTACACGTACGGGCTGGGAGGGAGAGCCCTGTGCAAGCCCGGCC
>JBOIEQ010000013.1:0-49180 GCA_050741255.1 Burkholderiales bacterium
GGGCCGGCATCCGTCGATCCCGCATCGACGAAAATCAGCGTACGCGGCCGCACGGTCTGCGCGGCGAGCGCGGCCAGCAGGGTGGGCAACGTCGCAGCCTCGTTCAGGTAAGGCACCACGACGCTGACCGGCGCGCACTCAGCCATGGCGTGCACCGGGCGCGGGGGTGTCGAGAAATGCCGCCACGCAGTCGGGCGTCGGCGGTCGCAGATAGTTGCGGGCGTACTCGCGCGCGGCCGCGGCTTGCCGTGCCCAAGTCTCGCGGGACAGCGCCGCCATGTCCGCCAGCGCGCTCGCGAGGCCGCTGGCTTGCGCAGCCTGCCAGCGGAACGGCGGCTCGCCGATCAGCGGATCGGGATCGATCGGATCGCCGATGTCAAGGTGCAGGACCGCGCGGCCGGCACTCAGGCCCTCGAGTCCGACCGTGGACGAGACGTAGGCCACGACATCGCACCAGTCCAGGTTGTCGGCGAGCGGCGTGCCCGACAGATCGCGCGCGGCGGTGCGCACCCAGTCACGCAACGCCGCCGGCAGGTGTCCCAGTGGAAACTCAGGATGCGGTCGCACCGCGAGTTCGACCGCAAGGCCGGCCGACATCGCCGCATGCCACCAACTGACCGCGCGCACGAGCTCGGTGACGCTCGACGACAGCGCGAGCAGCACGCGCGGCGGCGTGCCGGGCGCCGTTTTCGGCGGCGCATCGCGCCAGCGTTGCCGCAGGGCGCAGCCCGCGACGAGCAGCCCGGACGGGTAGTGCCCATGCTGCGCCAGATAATCGCGCGTCACAGTGCCCGCCGTGACGATGCGGTCGGGCAGCGGCGTGGCCGCGGCCTCGCCGGGCGCGAACAGCAGGGTGAGGTGGCGGGGTGTGATCGAGCTGTGCTGGTAACCGCACACGCTGGTGCCGGGGCTCGCTTCCCGCACGGCGGACAGCAGCAGTTTCTCCAGCGACTTGTTCTCGTAGGGATAAACGAGCAGGGCCGGCTGGTGCCGGGTGAAAAAGACCGTCGCGGCCCGCAGGATCAGCAAGTGGTGCAGCAGTCCCCGGTCCCACACATCTTCACGCAAGGCCTGCGCTACCACCGGGCCGATGGGGACGCTGTCGATGGCCACCTCAAGGTCGAAGCGCGCGAGCGATTGCGCGCGTCGCGCATCCGCGTAAGCCTTGAGCATGTCCGTGGCCGTCAACTGCGCGAACAGCGGACTGTATTCTTCCGCCAGCGAGCGCAGCCGGCGCAGCCGTGTCCGGTAGGGCGGGGGTATGTAGCTCAGGTAATGCACGCGCCGCAGGGGCGATGCGGCGCGGATCATCTCGCGCAGGGGGCCGAAATAAGTGTCGAAACCCGTCCGCAGCGGCGCGTCGAAATAGGTAAACAGGCACACATCGACTGCGGCCGGCGCGGGCGCACGCCACGTGCCGGTACGGAACGCCACGAGCAGCCGCAAAACTTGTCCCGCGAGCCGCAGCGGCGCAGCCACGTGGTCAGCGCACCATTCGCGCAGTCCGGGCGATGCGAAGCGACATTCGTAGCCACGGGCGCGTGCCCATGCGGTGAAGGCCTCGATCTGCCCGCGCGTGGCGCCCAGCACGTGGAGTTCGGTCACCTCCTGCCGATCGGCGATTTCGGTCAGGGCCATCAGTTCTAAAAGGCGATCGCCAAGATCGGACGACAGCAGGTTCTTGGCGGTGGAGGCGTGTGCCCACCAGGCGGGCGAGGCGTTGCGGCGATTGAGCTCGCCGAGACTCTCGATGAGCCGCGTGCCCCACTCGCGCCCCCGGGTCCGGAAAATCTCGGCAAGATCGACTTCGGCGGCGCCGTTCCCGCTGCGCGGGTTGGCGTCGCGCGCCGCGCCGCACGTCACCCAATGACTGCCGGGGCCGGGCGCACGTAGAGAGCGGGCGAAAATAAAGCGCTTGGCGGAACTCACGAGGGCATCGCGATCGCGGGTCGCGTCAGCAAGCGTGCGCGGGCTGGCTTGCGGTGGTGGTGACTGCGGAGCGTGGGCGAAGCGCTTCGGCGGTATAACGACGTCCGCGCGGTCACGCGCCGCGATAGCGCGCCGACAGATTGTCCTTGGCAATGTCCTTGCCTGCGACAAGATCGAACAGGTCGGTGTTGGACAGCTTCACGGCCTCTTCCGGCGGCAGGTTGTGGCGGTTCGTGTACACGAGCGCGTCCGCGTGCGGCAGCAACTGGTCGCACTGGTCGCAGTAGGGGAACAGGCCGAATTCCTTGGACCGGTGCGCGTAACGCAGCAGGCGGTACTTCGCGCCGTTCAGGATCTCCAGCACCGGCGTCTCGAAGGCGTTGCCGAGGATGATCTGGTTGTTGTAGTCGTAGCAGCAGGGAATGACTTCGCCATTCCACTGGATCTGCAGCGGGCCGTTTTCCGGGCGGCCGCAGGTGGTCTTGTGCTCGAGCGCCGGGTCGCGGTCGCGATAGTCGCGGCCATCGCCGAAGTTGTGCGGTTTCCAGATCTCGATCGCGTCGACCTTCGGTTCCCAGAACTCGCGGAACGCAACCTCGTCGCCCTTGTTTTCCGGCAACTCGAGATAGGAAATCTGCACCTTGGTCTTCGCGCCCATGTCGTCGCGCAGCTTCAGGAATTCCAGCAGGCCCTTCATGGTGCGGTCGAAGTCGAGGCCCTGCATGACGGCGTTGTAGGTCTCGGTGCGCATGCCGTAGAAGCTGATGCGCATTTCGTCGAGCCCGGCTTCCAGCAGGGTGCGGGCGCGTTTGCTGTTCAGCGCCGAGCCGTTGGAGATGATGTAGGTCGAGAGGCCTTTTGAGCGCGCATAGGAAATCTTCTTTTCCAGCCGGCGGTCGAGCATCGGTTCGCCGAAGCCGGTGAGCACGACCTTCTTCGCGCCGAGCGCGGCCACTTCGTCGATGCTCTTCTCGTACTTGGCCTGGTCCATGATGCCGTGGTCGCGCGCGTGTTCGTGCTTGTCGCGCGGGCACATGATGCAGGAGGCGTTGCAGTTGTCGGTCACCTCGTAGCGCACCTCGGGGTGCAGCAGGGCGGTGACGGGGGCGTCGACCGGGATCGCGGCCAGCTTGCCCTTGATGCGGTCGGCGGGCAGCGTGACGCTGCCGTCGGTCAGCAGGCGGTCCTGGCTGTAACGGTCGATCTGCTTGATGGGAATGATCACGGAACTCATGGAGGCACCCGGCGCAAGGCCCGGAAAATTAACGGGGAATTATACCCGCGAGGGCTGCCATCACCATCGGCAGGGTGGGTGTGTCCGTCCGGTAGGCCTCGACAAAGCGCGCAATCACCGTCTGGCGGGCCGTTTCGTCGGTCAACGCGGCGACCACATCCGCCGGGGGGGTATTGTCGCGGGCGAGAAACGCGGCGCCCGCGGCACAGATGGCGGGTGTGTCATAGCCCTTCATGGTCTTCAACGCACCACCGCCGGCGCTCGCGAGCAGCACGTGCAGCGAGGGGATGCCCAGGAAGCCCGCCTCCACCGCAACCGACGAGAACTGTGTGACGACCAGGGGGAACTCGCGCGCGAGCGTCACCGCCAGCGGCTCGGCGCTGACGTCGATCCAGCGTTCGCCGAGCAAGGCAGCAAAGGGCGCATAGGCACCCCTGGCGACACCGGGATCCCGGGGATGCGCGCGGAACAATACAGTCGGGGCCAGCGTGCGCAGCGCGCGCAGCACCCACTCCAGGGTCGCGACGTTGTGGGCGGTTTCGGGTTGGCCCGCCCACAGCACTTCGTACGGCGCGCGGGCGGCGGCGCAGGCGACCGGCTGGCCGCGCAGCGCGTCGTAGCGCACCGGCGAGATGACCGCGATCGGCGAGGCATGGCCCCGCGCCAGATAGAGGTCGCGCGACCACCCGCTTTCCACGATCAGCAGGCGCGTGGGCGCCGCCGCCACCTCGGCATAGTTGCCGGGGAAGTCCTCGATGCAGGCGACGGGTATGCCGAGGTGCGCGGCTGCCCGGCGGGCGGCCATCTCCGTCGCGATGCCGGGAATGCTGGCCGAGGTTCCGCAGACGAGCACTGGTGGCCGTTGCGCCGAGAGCCACGCGCGCCACGCCTCGACCGAGTCGCCGTACGCGGAGGTATCGACGAGCCGGGCGCCGGCCGCGCGCGCCACCGGGTCGATCGTGCGCACGGGCCCGTCGTCGTAGGCGACGAAGGCGCAGGTCCTGAACGAAGTGGGGTTCACTGCACCCGCACCCGACTGTCGCGCAAGTCACAGTACAATCGGCACCATGCTGGGACGCTCCTCATTGACCGTACGCCATCCGGGCCTGCTCGATCGCGTGCAAAGCCGCATGCTGTTCGGGTCGAGCTACGCCGACCGCCATCTCGTGCCGTCGCCCGACGCCGCGCAGATGCGCCACGCCGACTGAACGCGGCCGGAAGTTGAGCTCAAATTCCCCGTCGAAACCGGTGCCCGCAGCGATTTTAAGCCCGCTATTGACAACGCGAGCCCGGTTGGCGGCGCCGAATTCGCGCCAGTGGTTCGAGCGGCGCGCGGAAGCCTGCGAGGACAAATGCGCCGAGACCCGCTCCAGGAGGGGTGCGGAAAGCGGGAACCTGACCATGCTTTCGATGCGGTACCGGGTCACTTGAGAAAGCCGCCGAGCTGGGGGCGCCGGCCGCGCAGCTCGTCCCACACGCCGTGCAGATTTCCCCGCGCGCGGCTCCAGGCGTCGCGGTCACCCTTCAGCAGCGCCTGCGCGGCATGTAGTACCGGCAGCGCAAAGTTTGCCAGCCAGGCACGCGCGACCGACAGGCCGCGCGCCCGGTACTTCCGCACGAGGTACATGCGGTTCACGATCTGCCAGCGGCCGAGCAGTGCCTGGCGATCGGGCCGCACGGGCCGACTGTAATGCGCGACGCGCGCGCCGGCCACCAGCGCCAGGCGGTAGCGGCTGCGCACATTAAAGCTATAGTCGACGTCCTCAAGGTAGCCGGTGCCCTTGAACCATTCGTCGTACGGAAAATCACGCACGACTTCGCGCCGCCAGACAGTCGCGCCGCCGCACAGCCAGTCGGTGTCGAGGTCGCGCGGCTGGCAGCCGAGGATGGAGGTGCAGCCCGAGGGCAATACCCGGCCTGGCTGCGGGCTGTCGAGCCCGGCGAGGCTCTTGACGCGCGTCCAGCGGGCCGGCGGCGCATTGGTGATGCTGAACGCGGTACCGCCGAGATCATCGCCTGCGGCATCCCAGTAGGCCATCATCCGTTCGATGGCTTCGGACTCGAGCACGATGTCATCGTCGAGATAACCCGCCAGCGTGATGCCCTCGCGCACGCGCTGCATGCCCGCGTTGCGTTGCCGGGCGAGCGATGGCGGATATTCGCGCACGTAGTCGAGCGGCAGCGTGGCGAATTCGTCGCACACGGCGCGCACGTCGGGCTGGCTTGCGTCCACGATGATGACCTGGTCCACCGGGCGCGTCTGCGCTGCAAGGCTCGTCAACATCGTGCGGAGATCGTCCGGACGGTCCATCGTGGGGACCACGAAGGCGATGGTGTGTCGGCTCACGGTCTGCCGTCCGGGGGCGCTGAACGCAGGTTATGATGATTGCGCATGCGTAACCTTATCCGACAACTCGTACCCCTGTGCGCGCCGATCGCCGACGTGATGCTGGCGCCGCTGAGCATGGCGGCCGCCTTGCTGCTGCGGTTCGTGCGGCGCATCGGCATCCGGCGCTTGCCGATGAGCCGTGCTGGTCTCAGGGCTGTCGGTGTTTATCCCCTGGTGGACCACTATTACGAACCGTTGTTTCATCCCCGCCACCTGCGCATTGCGTTGTCCGAGCAGCGTGCGCTGCCCGCTATCCACTGGGACGAGGCGGGGCAACGCGAACTCCTCGCGCGGCTTCGGTATGGCGACGAACTCAAGGCGATTCCGCTGGAAGGCGAACCCGGCGAAGGATTCTATTACAACAACGGCCATTTCGGCCCGGGTGACGCCGAGTGCTACTACAGCTTGATCCGTCAGTTCCGTCCGCGGCGCATCGTGGAGATCGGCGCAGGGTACTCGACGCAGATCGCACAGTGGGGTGTGGCGGTGAACCGACAACGCGATGCCGGCTATCTCTGCGAACATACCTGCATCGAACCCTTCGAGATGCCCTGGCTGGAGGCCATGGACGGCGTGCGCGTGCTGCGCGAACGGGTGGAAACGGTCGATCGCCGTGTTTTCTCGACCCTGGCACGCGGCGATATCCTGTTCATCGATTCGTCGCACATGATCCGCCCCCAGGGCGATGTGCTATTTGAATACCTCGAGCTGCTGCCCGCCCTCGCGCCGGGCGTGCTGGTGCACGTGCACGACATTTTCACGCCCCGCGACTATCCGGCGCGGTGGTTGGTGGACGAAGTGAAATTCTGGAACGAACAATATTTGCTGGAAGCTTTCCTGAGCTTCAACAGTGCCTTCAGGATCATCGCGGGGCTGGCGTTTCTGCAGGCGCGCTGCCCGGCCGAGTTGCACGCGGCCTTTCCGGTGCTGGCGGCGCAACCGGCGGCGGAGCCGGGGTCTTTCTGGATGGCGCGTAATTGACGCATCCAAATTGGGCTAGGCCAACACTCTTAAACAAATGTTGGAACGCTAAAGTTTTCGTCAGGACCTAGTCCAGATTGCCCAGCGTATGGCCGCCGCTCGCCCAGCCGCCAGCGGTGGGCAGCAGCAGTTTGTACAAACGGTAAACGAGCAGGGCGAGCCGGCCGCGCCCCCGGAACCTCGGCAGACGCGTGTTCCAGGCCACGCGGCTGCGCAGCGCGGTCTCGATCGCTTGTGCAGTTGCGGTGTCGAACCGCTGGCGGTTCGGCTCGAAGAGTTCGAGCGCGTAGTCCACGTAACCGTACAGCAGTGAGATGGCCATGGCGTGCGCGAGACGCACTCGGCACAGGTGCTCGTCCGTTTCAGCTTCGAGTTGTTGCTGGAACGCACGCTCTGTTTTGAAGTACAACGCGTCGCCGAACACCAACTGTCCCTTTGATCCACCATAGCGGGCACCGCGGGCGCGCTTCCAGTAAGCATGGCGCAGGTCCATCAACTGGAAGCCGGCGCCGTGAAGCAGCGTTTCGACTTCTCCAAAAGACGATTGGCCCTGGTACAGCGCGGCGAATTGCACCTCCACCTCTAGACCGAACACAGATGTGGCGAGCACTCTTTCCGCCCCCTCAAGTATTGGGAGTTCCGCACCCTGGGTGTCGATCTTGAGAAAATCCGGTGTTTGAATGTCGTGCTTCGACAGCAAAGTATCAAGACTGTCAGCCGTGACTTTTACCTGCTCAACTGTGTCGAAGCGTGCGGAATCTGCAAACTGTTCAAGGAAAGTCTTATTGGGTGCAAGGAGCGAAGAAGTGCCGGGGTCGCGAGCGACATTCAGTAATAGTTCACTGTGCGAGCGATGTGCAGCAGCATTGATATACACGAAGTGCTTTCTATCGTGGGCTTCGCGGAGACGTGCGCATTCAATAGGATCGGGCTCGAAACCGATCACTCGTAGATATTTTCGCGTGATAGCCCAGTTGGGCTGCAGGCCACCCCGTGCACCGATGTCAACCAGTGTTATCGGATGCGCTTCGAATAGCGGTGTAATTGATGAGTCTATGAAGACGGACACGGTAGAGTACTCTGAGGCAGCTAATGATGTATCTTGCGCTGGCAGATTCAGCGACTCGTATATAAGACCCCGTACCCGAGCCTACACACGATATTTTCTCTGTGCATTACATCAACAAAGCAACAGCTAATTTATCAGCATGCGATCTGATTTCGGAAATCGCCGTCGCTTCAGGCGATATGCTGCGTAAAGGAGGCCCAATCGTATAGAGGTTATTTTTCACAAGGCCTTCCGCGCCAATCAACGAGCTGTCTTGGTGACTATCGAATCCCAATTTCAACAGATCAGGTCTTGCAAGACCCTCTTTAATCATCGATCGAACAAGAGGATCGTTGATCTTACTGTAGTCTGTAAGGGGTCCGGTGCAAATGACTATTTTGTCCACTAGCAGATTGAATGACTGTGTGGTTTCGATGATTCGAGCCGCAAATGAACGCAATCCCATCAGGTTGCTCCTGCGCAATTGACCGGCTTTCCAGGCAATCTGAAATCTCGACGCGTCATTTCAGGGATAAACCTTCTGCATTTGTCAGATTCACGATTCGCTCGCTGCGACTTCCGATACTGCAGGATGCATGCGACTAATCTCCCCAAATGGCCCGTCAGCAACAATTTTCCCTCCACTCATAATGAGGATGCGGTCACACCACGAGGCCGCTGCGGCGCGATGCGTGATGGCAAGAATTGTTTTAGTGCCTCGCAGCGACTGAAGCGTGTTCGTGAACTCAGCCTCCGTCGTGGCATCCAGTGCGGAAGTAGCTTCGTCGAGTACCAGGATATCCGGATCGGTGTACAAGGCGCGTGCGATGCCAAGACGCTGCCGCTCGCCACCCGACAGGGTTGCTCCTCGCTCGCCGATCAGGCTGCTCAAGTCGTCGGGAAGGGCGCGTACGCGCTCGTCAAGCCGCGCCATCGCGAGCGCGCTCCACACGCGTGCGTCGTCGATCTCTGTGTCCGGCAGCCCAAAAGCAACATTGCGGCGCACGGAGTCATCAATCAGGAAGAACTCCTGCGGCACGAGACCAGCGATCCTGCGCCATTCCTGGCGCAGCGAGCTCGCTGGTCGGCCATTCACTTCGATGGTCCCCGTCGTGGGATCCAAAAGACCCAGAAGCAGGTCGGCGAGTGTCGTTTTGCCTGAGCCAGAACGTCCGACGATCGCAATGGCTTCGCCCCGCCGTATCTGGAGATCAACACCGATCAGGCTCGGAGCATTGCTTCCAGGGTAAGCGTAAGTCACATCCATGAGCCGTAGTGTGGCAAACGGTTCGCGGGTGATGGAAGAGCTGCCGTATCGAACCGCTGCAGGAGAGGGTATCTGCTGCAGATCTGCGGCGACGGTATCCACTGCCGACGTGTAGTAGCGCAGCGTATTCAGGCTGGCCAAGATGCGCGAGGACGATGGCAGGAGGCGCACTCCGGCAAGGCCGAAGATCGTTAGCGTCGGAATAACGCCATCGAGGGCGTTGCCGGTGAGAATTGTTGCGATAACAGCCAACATCAGTGCGCCGACCGCTGCTGTTTCGAAGACGATACGCGGCAGCAGGTTTAGTGTCGTGAAGAGGTATGTTCCGTACGCATAGGTGCGGCTGTTGCGTGCGAATTCTCCGATCACGTGCTGCTCTCTGCCGAGAACCTTGATCTCCTTCAGGGCGCCGAGTCCCTCGTTGACCCAGCGAAACATCCCGGAGAGTGTCGCGACCCGGGATTCACGGTATGCGTCCAGCTTTCGCCGGAACACGGTCTGCATCAGAAATCCGACGATACCCACCACCGAGAGCACAACGATCGCAACAAGCGGTTGAGCGATGACAAGCAGAAGAGCAATCGCCACGACTACCAGGCCCTCCGAGAAGAGGGCGATTAGCGCGAGCATTACACCGATGGTGACGCGCCCGACTTCTGTGGTGATGATGCGGATGCGGTCAGCGGAGTTGCGCGAGAGGCGTTCGGTGTATGGCGCATGAAGGTAAGACGCGAGTAGTGCGATTCCCAGCCGCGATTCTACATCGCACACGAAGCGCGACTGGAAGGCGTAGAGCCCAGCGAGGAACAGGTTTTTCAACAGGTAGAGCGCAAGCAGTCCGCAGGCACAGATCAGCACGAGGCGCTCGGTCGCAGGGCGCCCCATCCAATCGACCACAGCCTGTACGGTTGGGTGCGCGAGCAGGGTATCGGGGCTGCTGATCAATGCCATGAACGGGAAGACCGCCCCGATGCTCAGAGCCTCGACAATGGCGCCCACCACCGCGAGCACCGCGAGTGCAAACACCTGCCAGCGCTCGCGATGTGTGAGCATCTCGTGGAGGGGCCGTAACACTGCCCACGGGCCGGTCATGGCGGTCCTCCGGCCACGGCAGCCGCTGATGCCTTGTCAAGCCGCCGCCGTTCATATTCCAGTATCAGATTGGCATAGAGTCGATTGCCTTCGCGGGTGATGTGATGCCCGTCGGATGCGCTTACGTACATGGCGACATCCGCCGCGGATGTGATAGCCGCGTGGACGTCAACCAACACCGCGGACCCCACCGCCGTGGCGACGGCCTGCGCAATCAGCGCGTTATACGCATCGATGCTTGCTGCAAGCCCCGGCGAGTGTGTGGCGATACCCGGCCCGGCCGGGGCGATGTTCACGACATACACCCGTGTGCTGGTACCGGTCGCGTGCGCGAGCCAGCGTACGAGTACCTTTGTGAAGCGGTACGGCGTGGTCAGGCGCCAGCTAAACCCCGCGCCGAGCAACTGCGGCCGCGCGCGGTGGAGGAAGCCGGTGATCGGTGCACGCACACGGCCCGGGAGCTTCCCGATGATCGCCCGGAGGAACGTTGGAATGGGACGCGGTGCGCAATCCACGATTCCGCACTGGATGATGAGCACCTGATGCGCCGGCGTGCCGAAGTAGCTGCAGTCGTGCAGATACCGCTCGTGCAGCGCATCGATGGTGAGTCCGCCGCCGGAGCGGTTGTAGAGGGAAAGCGCGATCGCGGGGAACCGGACGCGGATGTCTTCCGCCAGCACCTCGGCATATGTCTGCCGGTGGCCGACACCGTCGTTCGCGCGCGGCAGACTGAGGGAGTCCCCGTACACACGGAGCAGCAACTCGCAGGCCGGCGTGTCACGCATGGCATACCTCGCGACCGTGCGCTAACAGTGCCGTGGAGAGCTTCTCTGCAAGTACGACTTCGCCGGACGCAAAGTCGACGAAAGGAGCTGGCTCATGCGTGGCTTCAATGCTGTCGGTGGCGTCGAGGTAGATCGCGGGGATTCCGAGGGCGCTCGCCACGTAGGCGGGCGACGAGTATGGCACCACGATGATCGCGGTGCTCGCCGCGATCAGCGAGTATAGGTTTGCCTGAGGAGAGACCAGCCGAATGCGGCCCGCGGTTGCAAGACGGTCCACGAACTCAATGTAACGCGTGTCGTGAATATCGCTATGGGTGCGCTTGTGCTTGAGCACCACTTCCACCCTGCGGCCGAGCTGGGTAGCGATCCGCTCGCAGGCGGATGTCGCCTGTTCGAGGAAGGCGATCATGTTGACGGTCGCGTAGTAGTTACGCGGTAGGCCGATTTTCTGCGCGATGTCCTCGTGCATGGGGGTCACATCGAAGATCGCAATCGACAGTGTGGAAGCGGCGGGGGCAGCGGCCTCCGGGAGGCGCCAGAGGATCGGACCCACGACGTGCACTTTTGCACCGGTGTCGAGCGCACGGACGTAAGTCGCATAGCCCTCCGTCCATACCCAGTGCGCGTCCACGGCCATGTGCCGGTAGTGAGGTAGGTCCGAGCGTGTGCCGTCGGGTCGAAACACGAACGGGATCGTGTTCTGCGAATACCACACCATGTGCGTTTCGAACCGGCGTGCCGCCAACGCCCGCATCCACAGCGGCTGCGTCTGAAAGTAAGAGTTGGTGATCACGATCGCTTCCAGCGAACCGCGCTGGTTGAGCGCGGCCGCTGCCGCATGAAACGCAAGGTCGCGAGCGAGCAGGCAGGCGAGAGGGCAGAAGAAACTGTGCCGAAAAAAAGCCGCGGCTGCGGCAAGATGTGTACCGAAAAACTGCAGCAGGTCACGGCCTCGTGGCGGATGCGCGCGCAGCAGGGCAAGTAACGGCTGCCGTGCGTAGCTGACTCTTGCTGGTTGCGACGAAGTCAACCTTTGCGTGCTTTCCACGACGAGGTGGGTCGCGTCGCGCAGCGGAGGCAGCGGGCCGCGCCTGCAGAAGTCGATGAAGCGCGCATCCGAGCCGTCCACGGTGAGGTCGGCGAGGCCTACGCCCATCAATAGCGTGGCGCGCACTGGAATGGCATCGCGGCCCGCCCCGGCGATGCAAGCAATGACACGGATCCACTGGATGCAGAAATCGACGACACCGCGCATCCATGTGGCGGGCGTTACGGTGACGCGGTTGTCGCGGAATCGCAGCCCCCCGAGTTTGAGCGAACCGGCGGCCGGCGTGGGGAGGGCGGCGCCGCGCGCGTGGCTCGCGGCGGCGGCCTGAATATAGGGGTACACCGCGAGCTCGACAATCCGTTGCATGAGACGGAGGCCCACCACCTCGTGGGAATATCCCCCGAGCGCCGGGGCAACTGACATAGTCACGCGCTCGACCGGCTGGAGGAATTCCTCGAAAGCACGGTAGCCCCGTGCGGGGTCTAGCTGCGGGTCGCTCACCATCGAGGAGGCCATGCTATCTGCCAGTCTCCAGCGTCATGCGGATGACATCCCCCGTCACGCGGGGATCGCGAGTGACGCCCGTTTGCTTAAAACCCGCACGGCGATAGGCCGCGAGGGCCAACGGGTTGTCGCGCTCGACGCCGAGACAAACACGCAAGATTCCGCGATGCTTCCGCAGCCAGCGCGCGCTCGCCGCGATGACTTCGCGTGCGACGCCGCGACCGCGCCAGCCCGGGTCGCCGATGAGAATACCCATCTCCGCACAGCCGCCCGCTTCATCGATCGGTTCGTACTTGATGTTCCCGACGTGCCCGCCACCCGCTTGCTCGAAGATTCCGAGGAAAAGCACGTCGCGCCGCCCGACGCGCTCGGCGATGTAAGCGCGAAGACCGTCGAGAGAGCATTGCCCGCGCGCTGCCTGGATGTAGCGGCGTGCATCCGCGTCGGCAAGCCAGCCCAGGTAGCGCCCGGTCGCGTCCTGTGGCGTGAGTGGACGCAGCGCAAAGCGCTCGGTCACGAGCGTTGGGGCTGTATCGGCTTCAGCCATTCAACAGGTCGAGGGTGAGTGGCGTGCCCCGGGCGATGTCGCGGTGGATTTTCTTGCCCAGTACCTGGTCGATCCACTTTGGCGGCAGCCCAAGCCCGGGCCGGATCGCGCGTACGTTCTCCGCTGTGAGTACATCGCCCTCACGCAAGTCACGCACGATATACAGGGAGCGGCGATATTGCAGCGACGCCTCCTCGGCCTTGGTCGGGCCGTAGCGAACTCTGCCGAGGCCGCGCCACGCCCGTTCCGTCTCGACGACGAGCGATTTGAGCTCCGCGGGTTCGAGCGAGAAAGCAGAGTCCACTCCGCCGTCCGATCGCCGCAGCGTGAAATGCTTCTCCACCACGGAAGCCCCCAGCGCAACACTTGCTACGGCGACGCCTACGCCCATCGTGTGATCCGAAAGCCCCACTTCGCAACCGAAAAGCTCGCGCAGGTGCGGGATGGTGCGGATGTGCGAGTTGTCAGGCTCCGCCGGATAGGTGCTCGTGCACTTGAGTAGCACGAGTTGCTGGCAGCCCCCCTCGCGCGCGGCTTTAACGGCATCCTCAAGCTCCGACAAACTCGCCATCCCCGTGGAGATGATGAGCGGCTTGCCGGTTGCCGCGCACTTGCGGATGAGCGGAAGGTCGATGTTTTCGAACGATGCGATTTTGTAGCATGGCACGTCGAGAGTCTTGAGGAACTGGACGGCGGTATCATCGAATGGAGTACTGAAGCCGAGCATGCCGTTGCGGCGGCAGCGCTCGAAGATAGGACCATGCCATTCCCATGGCGTGTAGGCTTCTTGGTAGAGCTTGTAGAGGGATTTGCCTTCCCACAAACTACCCGCATCCCGGATCGAGAACTCACGCTCCGCAAGATCCAGCGTCATGGTTTCGGCGGTGTAGGTCTGGATTTTGAGCGCGTGCGCGCCTGCCTCCGCCGCAGCATCCACGAGCGCGAGCGCACGGTCAAGGGACTGGTTGTGGTTTCCCGACATCTCGGCGATAACGAAGGGCGGCTCGTCGGGCCCCACGCGCCGCTCACCAATCACGATCGGTTGCATGTCCAGTTCCTTTCTTAAGTCATCAATCGAGTATGGCCGCGCCCTGCACGCGCACCGCGATTCTGCCCGGTGAAACAGGCGTCGGACTCACGGTGCTCCCGTCGAGTTCGTCCAGGGTCCACGCGACATCGGTGAAACCCAGGAGATGGCGCATCACTGCAGTCGAGGAGAATCGCGGGTTGATCTCGAACACCCGCGGGCCCGCGGCCATCATCCGAAGCTGCACGTTCATGCTGCCGGCAAGATGAAGACCGTTGGCGATGGTCGCGCACATCTGCTCGACCGCGGCATCGTGAATCACCTTGGCCCATCCGGTGAGGCCACCAGCGAGCCGCCGCAGCAGTTGAAGCGTTGCCACGCGACCCTCGCGTGTTCGATAGACGGCGCAGGTCACCTCGCCCGCGGCCGGCTCGAGCAGCTCCTGGAAGACGCCGCCGGGATACATCCTTGTCAGGCTACGGGCTTCGCCTTCGTTGTTCACAATGAAGATGCCGCGCGAGCCCGAGCCAAAGCGCGGTTTGAGCACGCAGGGGTACGCCTGCGGCAGTGCATTGTCGGCGCTAACCGTCCACGGTACCGACAAGCCCAATGCGGCGAGCGCCTGCGCTGTCGATAACTTGTCGAGTCCGGCGGCAACGACACGTGGGCCCGGGCTAATCCAATGAACCATGGGCGGGTCGCCGAGCGCCGCGGCCATCACACCGATCTCGGGTTCGGTCACCGGTATCAGAACGTCCACCTCGTGACGGACCAGGGCTTGGCGTAGCGCCGCCGCGTAGCCGGATTCACGCGCGGGCGGGAGGACCAGGCATTCGTTCACGTAGAGCCGGCCCGCGTGTTCATCGTGGATGTCGCTGCCGATAAGCCGTGTGCCCGGCCGCGCCTCACGCACCAGCGTCGCCACGCCCTGCGCGATGTCACCGCCGATACCGGTGATCAGGATGCGCTTCATGTGCGGGTGAGAACGCTCGTTAGATAAGGCAGGGCAGGATCGCGCGAGCGCGCCTGGGCAATAATGGGTTCCAGCGCGTAGGACTCGCGTCGCAGCGAGACTTCTCCGGTCACCGTGTCGTAGAGCGCCCACGCCGCGCCAGGCCGCCGGTCGCGCGGCTGTCCGACCGAGCCGGGGTTCATGATCGTCGTCGCGCCGATATGATGGATCATGGCGTGGTGCGTATGTCCGAGGACAACGAGATCATGCGCGCCAGCCGCGCACCGCTGCAGGATATCGGGCCCGGCATCGGGGTAGACGTAGCAGTCGTTGTCCCATGGCGCACCGTGGCAGAGCAGGATGCGGCGCGAGCCGAGCTCGAGCTCAAGAGGGTGCGGCAGGCTGCACAGGCGATCGAGCTGCGCGGAGGCGAGTTCCCCAAGCGCAGTCCGCAGCCCGGAGCCGTATTTTTGCTCGACGTGTTCGAGAACGGCGGCATCGATGCGCGAACGGGCGAGCATGTCTTCGTGGTTGCCGCGCACGATGTAGCAGGGCCAGTGGTCGAGCAGCGCGACTACTGCAGCCGCTCGATGGTAGTAGCCCACCAGGTCGCCGGTCACGAGCAGTGCATCCGCATCGGCGGCGCGCGCTGCCGCCAGCACGGCTTCAAGCGCGAGGTCGTTGCCATGGATGTCGCCGATGAGCCCAAGCCGCATTTATTGATACCTCGTGCGGATGTCAGCAAGCGCGGCAGCGAAAGAACGTGTTGGCGGGAACTCCAGAGACGGTGCGTAGAGCTGATCCACCGCCTCGGGGCCTGGCTTCAAAACAGGGTGCTGTCCAGGTAGGAAGGCGGCGCACACCCCGCAGAGCATTTCGCGGACCGAAAGCACCTCGGTCCCGGCAATCACATGCGTGCCGAGCACACGGTGGTCAAGCGCGTGCGCGATTTGTCGAGCCGCGTCTTCGACGTAAATGTAGTTTCTGCGGGCCCGTCCGTCGCCGATCATTGGGGGGGGGTACCCTGTGCCGCTGCTGCAATAGCTCGGTTTAGTCCAATATGAGTGGGACCATTCCAGCCGAAAATGCCACCGTAGCGCAAGACCGTTGTATCGACCCCAGATGCGCTTGCAAGCATCTCGCCGAGCCATTTACTCATTGTGTAAGGATTGTCGGACGCCGCGCCAAAATTTCCATTGATGATCGAAACAGGGGTCTCGCCTATGAGCGCTGTTGATGTGAATATCATCTGAGCCGACCATGACCTAGCAATCGACAATAAGACAGCAATTGCTGCGATGTTCTCGTCGAAGAATTCACTAATTGCTGAAGCCGTGAAATCCACTTTCGCGGCAACATGAATGATCGCGCGAATGTCTTGCAAATTGCTTAGTCGTTCTAGGCTGCTCAGGTCGGACAAATCGAGCCTAACCGAATTCGCGTCTCGTGGCGTTCGGACTGCTGGAACAACGGCCCAACCTCTTTGCTGGAGTGCTGCGGAGGCAGCGCGGCCGAGGAAGCCGGACGCGCCGGTAACGAGAAGTCGACCGCGCCGAGGACTCATCTCAGCACTTCACAGCTACCATCATCGCGTCACGCCCGTATCCGCCGGCCGCGAGCGTGCGGTAAAAACGATCGAGGTCGTCGGTCATTCCGGCCGCTTTCATGTTGTCCTCGAACATCACTCGCCGTCGATGCGCCACGGACCCCAGCGCGGGATCGGCGATGTAGTCGAGATCCTGTAGAAGAAAAAGTTCCAGTGGGTAGAGCGCGGCCCTGTCCGCGATGGCAAAACCCGATTTCTCGAGCGTTGCGGCCAGCGTATCGAAGTCGAAATAGTTGAGATGGTCCGGCAGGCAGACGAACCACGGCAGATGACCCTTCACCTTCAGAAAGGCCCGCTGCAGCGGACTGAAGTCATTCGGTACCGTCACGCACAGTATTCCGCCGGCAGGCAGAACGCCGTGCACGCGTCGCAGCAGGTCGAGTGGATCCGAAACATGCTCGAGGACGTTGACCATTACGATGGCGTTGGCCTTGGTGCCGCCTTCGCGTTCCGCCTGGCTCAGAAACTCCCAGACACTCGCCCGGTAAAAGGTGCCGAAACCCAGTAACTTTGCGCGGTCGAGTCCCGGGCTCTGATCGAACCCGACCAGGTTGGTGAATCCGAGTTTGTGCATTTCGTGCAGAAAACCGCCGTCGCCGCAACCAACATCGAGAACGGTGTCACTTTTGGTGATATTGCGTGCGAGCAGTCGCGCGGTCTCGGCGAGGTTGGCCTGGGCGGTGGGCATCTCGTAGGTCGCGTAGTAGCGGGCGAGCGCCTCGGCCGGCGGGTACGGGTCGACATGATAAAAACCGCAGGTATCGCAGAAACCGACGCGGGTGCCCGGAATGGGGCCCATGTTACGCCACAGGGCGTCTGGCACAGGGTCGAGCACGTAGCTCGCGAAGGCGTGATGGCTGTGCGAGGTCAAGGCTTTTCTCCGATCAGGTGTGCTGCGGGGCGTGGAGCATGGCGTCCACCAGAGGATGTTGATCCGCCGGTAAAAGGGTAGTTGCAAGCCCCATGATCGCGTGCGCGCGCGCCGACAGCTCTTGCAGGCGCGCGGGGTTGTCTATTGCGCTGCGAATGGCGGCTTCGTAATCGACTGCGGCGAGATTCTCCGCCCAGCCGAGATACCGGATCGCGCCGGCAGCTGCGAGATCGGTCGTGGTTTGTAGCTGGTTGTCTGCAATCACGACCGTCAGGGAGGGAAGTCCGAGCACGCAGCGCTCCCATGTGGTCGCCCCGCCTGCGCCTACGGCGAGGTCAGCTGCCCACATCAACTCGGCCATATGCGATGTCTGCACGTGGCAGCGCACTGAGGGTAGGGTAGTGCATAGCGCCTCGATTTGTTCTCGACGTGGGTTTGCAGCACCCACCACGACGTCGACGGCGAGCGCGCGCGAGTCGAGTGTCCGCAGGGCGGCGAGGACCTTGCCAGTTTCGTCCGTGGGGTCAGTGGCGCCAAAAGTGACGAGCAGACGCCGTACCGGACCGCTGCGGTCTCGCGGGCGACATGCCGCCTCGCGGAATTCAGCACGCAGCAGGGCGTAGGCAGGTCCGAGAAACAGCCGGCAGTCCGCGGGTACCCGTCCGGTGTAGCGTTGCGCCGCGCCCACATAAAAGTTCTGGTCGAGGAGCGCGTCGCAGTCGTGATCGCGATTGGCGAGATCGTCGATGACGAGGATGTGCTGCGAGCCTGCACGCAGGCGAGACTCCCACTGGGCGTCCAGGCCATAGTGATCCACCACGATCCAGTCAAGCAGACCCCGTGTCGCGAGCGCTCGCGTCGTCTGCTCCGCATCGGCGCGCCAGTCCGCCATGGCGTCGAGGATCTGCATGCGAAAGCCCCGCTCGCGGATGATGTCGATTGCATCCCCGGCGCCGGCGCGGCACACGAAGCTCACTTCGCCTCCGGTCTTGCGCAGGTCTTCCGCGAGTGTGAGGCAGCGCATGACGTGTCCTGCTCCGATCGCAATGCCGGCATCGGCGCGGATCGCGACCTGGAGGGGGGGTGGCATCTTTGGGGGCCCGGGCGCGCCGAGGGCTAGATCTTTTTGCGGAACACAGGTTTTGCCGCAGGCCCCACCAGCAGACCGGCGCAGGTTCCGGCGTTCACAGCCTGGCGATATACGCCGCAGGACTCGTCAAAGGCCAGCACCAGGTGGTCGAGTTCAGGCTGCTGGTGCGACCAAGTCGGGTAGAAGAGTCCCTGAAACAGCACGCCGCGGGCGATCATTTCCTGCATCATCAGGGTGCGGAACGCATCGTCGGGCTGACCGCTGGTATTGCGGCAGATGAGTGCGAACAGGCAAGGGTAGCCGGAGAGCTCGAGCGCGGCGGCAAGCCCATGCCCTTCAATAATCTGTTCGAGACGCTGCTTCAGTGCGGCCCCGCGCTGCCAGTTGCTCCCGATCATGCCGTGCTGCCTGAAGGCGTCGATCGTCGCGACCATGGCGGCGAGGCCGATGGTCTCGGCGCCGTGCGTCGTGGAAATAAGGAACAGCTTGTCGGCACCCGCGCGGCGGATGCCGCCGAGTTCCATGATGTCTGCGCGGCCGGTGAGCGCGCAGGCCGAGAAGCCGTTGGCGATGCCCTTGCCCCAGGTCGCGAGATCGGGCTTGATCCCGAGGTATTCCTGCGCGCCGCCGAGCGCCCACTTGAAGCCCGAGATCATCTCATCGAGGATGAACACTACGTCGTGCTCGCGGCACAGGTCGCGTACGCCTTCAAGGAAGCCCTCCTTGGGCGGGGCGAACTTCACGGGTTCCATAATGAGACAGGCAATGTCGTGGCCCTTGCGTGCGAACAGGTCTTCGACGGAGGCAAGATTGTCGTATGAGAAACCGACGGTCAGCTCCTTTGCCTGTGCGGGGATACCCGTATCGCACGCGGTGACAGCGATAAACCAGTCGTCATAGCTGAAGAACGGGTGCTCTTTGGCGATGGCAATGCGGCTACGGCCGGTGTAGGCGCGCGCGAGCTTTACGGCCGCGGTGGTGACGGTGGAGCCATTCTTGGCGAACTTGACCATGTCGCCGGATTGCACGGTGTCGAGGAACTTGCGCGCGGCTTCGAGTTCGAGCGAGGCGGGGCGCTGAAAGTTGGTTCCGAGGGAGGCGGCTTCTGCGACAGCCTTTGCCACGGGCTCGTAGCCGTGGCCGATGCTCACCGAGGTGAGGCCCATGCTGCAGTCGATGTACTCGTTGCCGTCGAGATCCCACACGCGCGCACCCTTGCCGTGGGTGATTGCCGCCGGTGCGTTAAGGGGGAACTGATCGTCGCCCTTGGAGTACGTGTGCGCGCCGCCGGGGATGACGTCGTGGACGGCGCGAGAAAACTCGCGCGAGCGGGTGAAATCGGTAATCCGTTTCATGAGCGGGCTCTTCAGTGGACGTCCCACAGAGGTTCGGGGACGACGAAGGGGGCGACCAAAGCCTTCAGGTCAGGCCGCGAGTCGAGGAAGGTCGTGATCTCACGCAGGCTCACGAGCGGCATAGACGCGCCATGCGCCTTCGCGGTCTCGCGGCAAAGGATGAGATCCTCCGGGTAGTCCACCGTGACACGCAGGTCCAGGCGTTGCAACTCGGGCGGGGGCAGGAGGACCTCGAACTTGAACTCACCAGGGTGCGTGCGCGCGTAGTTTGAGCAAAACTCGGAGCGGTCTTTCGCGGTCCCGCGTTCGTGTGAGCGCTCCAGCGCGTCGAGCCGATAGATCTCGAAGGCGAGCCCCTCGGGCAGTCGGTCGCAGACGGTGATGTCGTTGTCGTTCGCCAGGTGTCGTTCCCACGCCGGCATGAGCAGGTCGTAGGCGAACCAGGGGCATTCCGTGGTGACGCGGAACACGTCGGTCGCGCGCCCGAGGCGGCCGCAGAGGATCAGGCGATGCAGCACGTCGCGGGGGTCGCCGAACACGTACGACACATCCCGCTCGTGTGCGAAGTCGGCGAACGCCACGTTGGCCGAGCCTTCGGAGATCCCGAGGACGATCTGCTCGATTACAGGGAAACGCTGGATCGAACTCACGATCTGGTCGAGGATGGTGGTCTCGCCAAGCAGGTTCTGCAGCGGTTTGCCGTAGAGCCGCGAGCCGTTGTTGCGGCAGGCGAGCGCCGCGACGAGACGGCGAGGGGTGCGGCTCATGAGCGATCTCCTGTGAGCATGTCCGGCGTGATGGCCGCCGACATCGGAACATCGCGCGCCAGACGCCGGCCGTAGACTTCCCGCAGATCGGAGACGAAGCGCTCAGAGGGGGTGCGCTTGAGGCCGACTACGTCCGGGGTGATCACGGTGCCCGCCTTCAGAGGGCGCAGGACGACCACATGCTTGCGGGTGTTGGCGCGGTAGGTGTGCTCGCTCGCATGCATGCCGAAGTCAGGCGCGCTTGCCGCGCCCGCCGCGAGAGCCTGCATGCACTGGCGCATGATGGTGACGAAGCGCGCAAAATCATCCGGATTCAACGCGGATTCGTGATCCTCCATTTTCATGACCTGGGCGAGGGTGAGGTGCTTTTCCAGAACCGTTACGCCGAATCCGAACGAGGTCGCGGCGAGGGTGAAGCGCAGCGGGTCATCGGCGGGGACGTGGTCGGCGAACCCCAGTCGAACCGGGGTTGCTCGGCCGGACACGGCGGCGATTTCCTGCAGCGCCGTGAGGCGGGCGATCTGGTTGGCGTCCAACGGCGTCGGATACCCTTGGTAACCGTGCAGCAGCACGACGTTCTTCGCGGCGACGACGGCGAACGCTTCGGCGATTTCGTCGCGGGTGCAGCCTCCCGTCGACAGCAGCACAAGGGGTGCTGAGGAGGCGGCGACTTCCTCCAGCAGTCCCATGTTGGACATGTCGGTGCTGTGGATCTTGACGGCGGTGGCGCCCACGCTGATCGCGAGCGCGAGGCTGCGCGACCCGAACACGTCGAGCATGAGTCCGATGTTCTGTTTGCGCGCGTAGTCGGCGAGTCCGTGCCAGACCTCGTCCGCCATCTCGAGCGAATGAAACAGGTCGTGGTGCTGGTAATCCGTCGTGCACAGTTCTTCGGCGTACACGAGTTGCAGCTTCAGCGCGTCGGCGCCGGCGCCGGCCGCTGCGCGCACGAGCGCGCGGGCGAGGCCCGGATCCCCCTCGTACCCCTGCGCGGCCTCGGCGATAATCAGCAGTGAATCAGTGTTGGGTGTCATGACGGGATGTGGGTGGCCAGAGGGCGGGGTTGAGAACGGCTTCATCGTGCACGGCGAAGCCGGAGTAGTCTTCCGCCGTCGCGTGCCCGCGGCAGGCGGCGACGATGTCTTCGAGTTCCTCGTGGCGTGCGACGCCGATGACGGCGCAATCGATTTCGTCGCGATCCGCTACGAAGTGCAGAGCCGTTTCGAGCGGCGTGCGGCCGCGCGCCTGCGCGAAGGCATGCAGCCTGCGCAAGGGGTCCCGCGCGGCGTGGAAGTGCGCGTCGAGGCCATCGGGTTCCATCAGGAGCAGCCCCTGCAGGAATACCGAGCGGGCGTGGACCTCGACGCCTGCTCGCTTCAGCCGTTCGAGCGCGCCGCCCGCGAGCAGGCGCTGGTCGAGCACGTTGAAGGGCAATTGGACGATATCGACGGGAAAGCGGTCGAGCACGGCATCGAGTTCACTCTGGTCGTAGACCGACACGCCCACTTTCTGGACAAGGCCTTGCGTCCGCAATGCGGCAAGTGCCTCCATGAGCCGCTCGCCGCCCGCGGCAAGCAGATTCCGCGCATGGTGCGTCAACAGCCCGTAAACGCGCGGCTGGCGCAGGCGATCAAGAGAAACACGAAACGCATCGATCACCCGCTGCACGTCGGCAGCGGTCACCCGGTCGGTGTCTAGGGGCACGGTTTTGGTGACGATACGAAACGGGTGTTCGGCGGACAGACAGCGCCCGAGCACGGTCTCGCTGTCGCCGTAGGCGTGGGCAGTGTCCAGGACCTGTACGCCAGCAGCGCGTGCGAC
Organism: Burkholderiales bacterium; assembly: GCA_050741255.1. Lineage (GTDB taxonomy): Bacteria > Pseudomonadota > Gammaproteobacteria > Burkholderiales > SG8-41 > CAZXNF01. Next base: position 22,314 of record JBOIEQ010000013.1, read on the forward strand.
CCCGAGAATGCGATCGACCTCCTCGGGCCCGGGTTTGCCCCAGACATTGGAAATGCCGTAGTGATCGAGACCGAACTGCACGGTACCGAGGCCGAGTTTCATCGCAGGCACTCCCCGAGCAGGGCGATCACCTGCAACTGTTGCGCGTCAGTGAGGGCGTAGAAGAGCGGGATGCTCAGGCACTCGTCGTAGTACGCCTGCATGTGCGGGAGGCGCTCAAGCGTGTGGCCGAGCCTGCGGTAATAGGGCTGGAGTGGAACCGGAATGTAGTGCACTTGCGTGATCAGCCCGCGATCGAAAAGCCGCTGCATGTATTCGTTGCGCGAGGGCCGGCCGTCGCGGCCGAAGGGCGCCCGGATGACGTACAGGTGATGTCCGCTTTCCGCGCGCCCGGCCGGCTGACCGATGCGGATGCCGTCCGTTGCGGCGGCGAACGCCCGGTCGTAGGCGAGGGCGAGACCGCGTCTGCGTTCCACAAAGCGGTCCAGCTTACGCAGTTGCGACAAACCCAGCGCGGCCTGGATCTCGGTCATCCGGTAGTTGAAGCCGAGTTCCTGCATTTCGTAGTACCAGCGGTTGGGCTTGCCGTCGGTCAGGGCCTGCCCGGGACACTGGAACAGGTCATCGGACTTGGCGATGCCATGACTGCGCAGCCGCAGCAGGGCGCGGTACATCAATGGGTCGTTGGTGGTGATCATGCCGCCTTCGCCCGTCGTGATCTGCTTGACCGGGTGGAAGGAGAAGACCGTCATGTCGGCGTACTGACAGTTGCCCACACGCGATCCGGCGGCATAGGTGCCGCCGATCGCATGGGAGGCGTCCTCGATCACGAGGGCGCCTGCGCGCGTGGAAACCTCGTGGATCGCCGGCATGTCGCAAGGGAGTCCGGCAAAGTGCACCGGAATCACGGCCTTGACCGTGCCCAGTTCGCGACACCGTTCCGCGAGCGCGGTCGGACTGAGATTGAGCGTGAGGGGGTCGATGTCGACGAAGTCCGGCACGGCACCCACGTACAGCGCGCAGTTGGCGCTGGCGACGAAGGTGTTGGGGGTCGTGATGACGCGGTCGCCGGGCCCGACGCCGCCCGCGAGGCAGGCCAGATGCAATGCCGCCGTGCCGTTGGAGACCGCGACGGCGTAGCGCACACCGACATACTCGGCGACGGCGCGTTCGAAGGCGTCGATTTGCGTGCCCTGCGTGAGGGAGTGGTGGCGCAACTGTTCGACCACGGCCTGGATATCGTCCTCGTCGAGGAAGTGGCGGCCGTAGGGGATGGGCGTGGTCGGACTCATCCCCTTACCTCGCGCTGGAGCGACTCGATCTCGTGTCTGAGCGCCTCATACTCGGCCATCTTGCGCTGGAGAAAGCGGGCCGTGAGTTGCGTCTTCTCGACGATGCCGTGGGGCGTGAGGTAGTACACGTAGGCTTTCTTCTGCCGGCTGTTCTTGAAGTTGTTGGCCTTGATGAGGCCCCTGGCGATGAGCGCGCGCAGACAGTAGTTGGCCTTGCCTACGCTCACGCCCAGGCTGCGGGCGAGGTCGCGCTGGCTGATGTCGGGGGCGGTCTCCAGGATCTTGAGAATTCTGTAGTGGACTTCGTCCGTGACCACGGGGCCCGGCATTTGTTCAACTGTTGAACGCATGGTGGATTAAACCGCGAATCGCGGGCAATGACAAGCGCTACAGGGATGAGTCCGGGGCGACTAACAAGGGATACCCGTAGGGGCCGCTCAACCGTCCAGCGGCAACGGGGACGCACCACCCGCGCAGGCGGTCAAAGCTCGATCGGTTCGCTCTTGAGCAGCGCCGCCAGTTCGTCCGGTTGGTACCACCAGTCATTGCGGTCGCTGCTGTACTGGAAGCCTTCAGGTACGCGCTTGCCCCCGGTCTCGCGCAGGTATTGCGCTGAATTCCACCACGAGCTGGCCGGCTCGATGACGTAATGATCGTCGAACTCGACGACGTTGTAGGCGTCGTCCGGCGTAATCATGATCTCGTGCAGCTTCTCACCGGGCCGGATGCCGATGACCTCGGTCCGGCATTCGGGCGCCACGACCTTCGCGACATCCATGATGTTCATGCTGGGGATCTTGGGCACGAAAATCTCGCCGCCCTGCATGCGGTCCAGGCTGTCCAGCACGAATTGCACGCCCCGTCCCAGCGTGATCCAGAACCGCGTCATGCGCGGGTCGGTGATGGGCAGCACGCCGCCGCGGCGCTTGCCCATGAAAAACGGAATCACGCTGCCGCGAGAACCGATCACGTTGCCGTAGCGCACGACCGAGAAGCGCGTGCGATGGCGTCCGGACAGCCCATTGCCCGCGATGAACAGTTTGTCGGAGGCGAGCTTGGTGGCGCCGTAGAGATTGGCGGGATTGGCGGCCTTGTCGGTGGACAGCGCGACGACGCGCTCGACGCCTTGGTCGATGGCTACGTTCAGGACGTTTTCGGCGCCGAGGATGTTGGTCTTGATCGCCTCCATCGGGTTGTACTCGGAGGCGGGCACCTGCTTCATGGCGGCGGCATGGATCACGACCTGCACGCCGTCGAACGCGCGGTAGAGGCGTTCCTTGTCGCGCACGTCGCCCAGGAAGTAGCGCAGCACGGGCGATTGCAGCTTCTGCTGCATTTCGAACTGTTTCAGCTCGTCGCGGCTGAAAATGACGATGCGTTCGGGTTTGTGGTGGTCGAGGACGTGACGTACGAAACGCTTGCCGAATGAACCGGTCGCGCCCGTCACCAAGATCGATTTGCCGTCCAGAAAAGACATTTTTACTCCGTCACGGCGGCGAGCAGTTCGACCCGGCGGCCCCCTCGATCCTGCGCCCGCAAAGCCAACAGGGCGTCGTCGACGGTGCCGAGGGAACGGCCGAGGGTTGCACGCGTTTTGGCGTTATCAAGAGACATGTCGCGCGGGCGTGGAGCGGCCAGCAAAGCGGTCGCGAGTTTACCACGCACGATCAAATGTCCCGGCAGATCAAATGCCTGGGCGAGCCTCTGCGCGAAGTCGAACTTCGACACGCGTTCGTCGCCGACGACGTTGCAGACGCCGCGCGCGCCGGCCGCGATGAGATCGGTCACCGCGGCGACGACGACGTCGCACAGGGTCGGGGTGAACCAGACGTCGTCGAACATCGTGAGGGGCCGGCCAGCCTCCAGGCTGGCGAGGATCCAGTCGCTGAAGGACTGCCGGTAGCGGTGCCCCCAGCCGAAAAAGTTCGTGCGCACCACCAGCGCATCCGGCGCGATGCGCAGCACTTCCTGCTCGGCTTCGAGCTTGGTCCGCGCGTAGACGTTGAGCGGTGCCGGCGGCGTGTCTTCCGTGCACAGCGCCTGGGTGCCCGCGAACAGGTGATCGGTCGAGATGTGGATGAAGCGGGCGCCGCAGGCCGCGGCGGCCGCCGCCGCGTGGGCGGCGATCGTCACGTTGGCGTGGCGGGCGGCGGCCGGGTCACGCTCGCAGGCGTCAACGCTCGTGAGCCCCGCGGTATGGACGACCAGCGCGGGGGCGATGCGCGCCACTGCGCGCGTGAGCGCCCGTGCATCGTCGAGGTCGAGCGCTTCGCAGCGGGTGCCGCGCAGGGCGACGTGTCGCCGGTGCGGCGCCAGCACGACGTCCGCGCGCTCGCGCACGGCGCAGGCCCAGTTGAGCGCCAGCAGGCCGCTGCCGCCGGTGATGAGTATGGTTTGCATATCAGGCAGCGGACCGACGACGCAGCCACGCGCCGGGCCAGTGCGTGACGTTGGTGGCCAGTGTACTTTCGTTGAAGGGCCAGGGTGGCTGCTCCAGCACGAATTCCGGATGGGCGGTGGCGAAATCGGCGGCGGCGGCCGACGGATGATCGGTCGCCCATTCCGGCCGGCCACGGGGCACGTCGTGCAAATCCTGCATGATCCCGTCGGTGGCGACGAGATACGACCCCGGCGTCACCAGCCCGTGATAGGTCTCAAGTTCCGCCTGCACGTGTGCGCGTGTATGGTTGGAGTCGAGGATCACCAGCACGGTCTCTCCCGGGGCGATCGATTCGCGCACGCGAGCGGCGACCGCGGGATCGATGGCGCTGCCTTCGACCAGTGTGATGAGCGGTGCGAGCAGATGGTCTTCGATGGCCCGCCGGTTGTGCGGGCGTATTTCAATATCGATTCCGATCACCCGTCCCCGGCCCAGTACGCGGCACAGGCTTGCGTAGAACACCAGCGATCCGCCATGTGCGACACCGGTTTCCACGATTACGTCAGGCCGGATGCGGTAGATCACTTCCTGCACCCGCACCAGATCCTCCGGCAACTGGATGACCGGACGGCCGAGCCAGCTGAAAGTGTACTGGTATTTGCGGGCCCAGCCGACGCGCACCCACTGGCGCGAGAGGATCGCGAAGGCCTCGTCTGAATACAGACCGACGACGCGGGCGCCGTTGCCGGCATCGACGGTGAGCGTTTGCAGGTCCGTATCGATCTCGAGTTTCATGCGGGTTCCAGAAAGCGGGCGTGAATGCCTGCCGCCGCCAGCAGGGCGGCATTTTCGCCTCGATAATTCGGATTCATCAACACAATCTGCTGGACACCGCGCGCAGGCAAGGCATGGTAGTCGACGATCGGGTGGCCGGTTCCGGCCACGAAATGCCCTTGTTTGGCGGGATTGAGATCAATCACGCAATCGATAGCGGTGCACTCGGGATCGACCAGGTTGACAAAAGTGCAGCCCTTCGCACCCGCGCCCCACACCGCGATGCGTCCCTGGCCCGCATGGCCGTGAATGGTGGCACGCCAGGCATCGAGCTGGCCGGGCAGGGCCGTCGCGTAGCCGGCGGCCAGCGCCGGTAAGCCGGCACTGTCTGCCCGCGGCGCGCCGGCACCGTCCACGGGTACTGCTTCGAGCCAGAGATACTGACCGCTGAACACGTGGCTGACCGATTCCACGCGGAAACCGCTGCGGTTGAACGCGTTGGTCAGCGAGGCGGCCGAAAAAAGCGAGCAGTGTTCGTAGAACAGATCCCACACCACGCGATTTCGCAAGATCCATTCCACGCAGGGCGTCTCGAAGAATACGCGCGACTTCGGCGTTGCCGGCAGCGCGGCGCGCACGGCACTCAGCAACGCGCATGGCGCAGGCACATGTTCGATCACATGCCGGCAGACGACGGTGTCGGCCAGGATGTGTGCGCACTCGGGTCCGTAGGCGCGGCGCTCGAAACGCGCGCGGCCATCGAGATCGCTGTCGGGGCCGGTATAACTGGGATCAAAGCCGTAACCGGTGTTGCGGCCTGACGGGTCGGCCACCAGCTTGCGCAGGAATGTGCCCTTGCCGCAGCCCACTTCAACGATGCGGTGGCCTTGTACGCCGCGTGCGCCCCGCAGATGCCGTACGCGTTCGTCGAGGTGCGCTTCAAACGCGGGGGAACATTCCTGCGTATTGTCGTAGCCCGCACCGTAGGCGAGCAGGGCCGGATCGAAGGCTGCGTTGAAGACGAACCCACAATCGGCGCAGACCCGCATGTCGAGTTCGCCGCGGGTGATGGCGCGTGCGGCAGCGGCGTCTGCAAACAGCAGGTTCTGGTGCACGGGCACGTTCGGCTGACGCAGGAAGGCATGCGGCGTTGCTGTACCGCAGATGGGACAGGGCTTGTGCGCTTCGTTCATGCGGCCGGCGCCCGCGCCGTCCGGCGCCACCACTCGACGGTGTCACGCAGCCCTTCGGTCAGCGTGTACCGGGGCTTCCAGCCCAGGCTTTCCAGGCGGGAGACCTCACCGACGACGCGGGGGGCCTCGGCTGCGGGGGCGGGGATTGCGCCAAGCCGGAGCAGATCGGGGCGGCCGACCGCTTGTGCCAGGAGGGCGCCGATCTCGCCGAGTGATACGCCCGTGCCCGAGGCGATATTGACGGCACCGGGGTGCCTGCATTCGAGCAGGGTCACGAAGGCTCGTGCGGCATCCGCGACGTGCAGATAGTCGCGCACCTGCCGCCCGTGCGTGCACAACGCGGGCACACCGGCCAGGAGAGACTCAATCACCGCCGGCACGAAACGCCGGGATTTTTCGTAAGGGCCGTAGAGAAAGAACAGCCGGCCCCACGCGGCGCTGAATCCAGAAGCGCTCGCGATGACGTCGAGTTGTGCGCCCAGCGCAGTCTTGGCGCGTCCGTAGGCGGTGTCGGGCCGGAGCGGGGTCACGTCTTCGTGGCAGAGCCCGTCCTGCCAATCGTACTCCATGCAGGTACCGGCGACCACCGCACGCTGGCCGCCGCACTGGCCGAAAGTTTCGAGGAGGGCGGTGCTGCCGGCGCGCCAGCACTCGTTTTCGGGGGAAGTGCGGTAGTCGTCCGGATTCGTGCACCACGCCAGGTGCAACAGGTGCGTGGGCAAGCTTGCCTTGATCACCGCTGCGGCCTGCAGCGGATCGCGCAGATCGGCGCGGTGCCATTGCGAGGCCGGCAACGCCGGTGATGAGGTGCGCGACGACACGGCGTGTACCGTATAGCCAGTATCCGCGAGCAACGCGAGTACTTGCCGTCCGACAAAACCCGCGGCGCCGGTGACCAGCACGCGCGTCATGCAGTGAAATCCGGGAAACCGCGATCACGCGCCGAAACCACCCGCGGTGCTTCCGGCCACTCGATGCCGAACGCGGGATCGTCCCAACGCACGCCGCGCGCCGATTCCGCGTGATAGCGCTGCGAGATCTGGTAGCTTACTTCGCAGTCGTCGGTAAGGGTCAGCAGGCCGTGCGCACACCCTTCGGGTACGTAGAGCAGGCGTGGATCCCCCGCGGATAGTCGTGTTGCGTGCCAGCGGCGGAAGGACGGTGAATCGGCCCGCAGGTCCACGATGACGTCGTGGAGTGAGCCACGGGTGCAGCGGATGAGTTTGGTCTCGGCATGCGGTGCGGTCTGGTAGTGCATGCCGCGCAGTGTGCCGCGTTGTGGGCTGAACGAAATATTGCACTGGACGACGCGGGCGTCGAGTCCGTGTGCCCGGAACGTTTCCGCGCAAAAGCTGCGTATGAACAGGCCGCGCTCGTCCGCGACGGGTTCGAGTTCGATCACGAAGGCACCCGCGACAGACGTTGGCAAGAGTTTCAAGCGAGCACCTCGAGCCGGGGGATAGGCACAACGAAACGGCCGCCCCAGTCGCGGATGCCAGCCATCTGCGCCGTGACTTCCGAAGTCAGGTTCCACGGCAGGATCAGCACGTAGTCGGGCCGGGTTTCAAAAAGGTGTGCGGGCGCATATACCGGAATGCGGCTGCCCGGCAGCAGCAGGCCTTGCTTGTGCGGGCTGCGGTCCACCGTGTACTCGAGCAGGTCGGAGCCGATGCCGCAGAAATTGAGGAGCGTATTGCCCTTCGCGGGCGCGCCGTAGCCGGCGACGCGTTTGCTTTCCTGCCTGGCTGTCCGGAGAAATGCCAGTAGCGACTGCGCCGTGCGCCGGGCTTGCGCCTGAAACGCCGGGTAAGTACCCAGCTCTTCGAGCCCTGCGCGAACCTCGGCCGCCAGTATGGCCGCTACCCGCGGTCCCGCGGGTCTGCCGGCGTCCGCACGGACGGCATGCACGCGTAATGAACCGCCGTGCGTGGGCAGTTCATCCACGTCGTGTACCTTCAGGCCGTGCCGCGCCAGAACCCGACACGCGGTATGGAACGAAAAATACGAGAAGTGCTCGTGGTACAGCGTATCGAACTGATTGCCTTCGATCAGGCGCAGTAGATGCGGAAATTCGAGCGTGAGCACGCCGGCGGGCTTCAGCAGCGGTGCGAAGCCGGCGGTGAAGTCGTTGAGGTCCGGTACGTGTGCTAACACGTTGTTGGCGACAATGAGGTCCGCGCGTCGTCCTTCCGCGACGAGGCGCCGGGCCGTGGGTGTACCGAAGAACTCCGTCACGGTCGGAATGCCCTTCGCCGTCGCGGCGGCGGCAACGTTGGCCGCCGGTTCAATGCCGAGGACCGGCACAGCGAGCGCGCGGAAGTACTGCAGCAGGTAGCCATCGTTGCTGGCGACTTCGATGACCAGGCTGTCCGGGCCCAGCGCGCATTCGCTGGTCATGCGCGCGGCGTAGGCTTGGCAATGTTCGAGCCAGGTATCGGCGTAGGACGAGAAATAAACGTAGTCGCTGAAGATGCGCTGCGGCGATTCAAAGGCTTCTAGTTGCACGAGCATGCACGCGCCGCAGACCCAGGCGTGCAATGGATAGTGCGCTTCGTCAAAGGCCGCATCGGCGGGCTTCACAAATGCGTTCGACAGCGGCATGCGTCCCAGATCGCAGAACGTGACCGTCAGGGGCGCGCCGCAGAACCGGCAGACCGCGGCCACGCTATAGGCAACCCTGAAACGTGGCGATCTCCGTGCGGCTCAGTTCACGCGCATCCGCGCCGGCGGCCAGCGCCCGGTACCAGCCAAGTGTCGCGGTCAGCGCAGCGTCGAGCGCCTGTCGTGGTCGCCAGCCGAGGCCGCGCCTCGCCTTGCCCGCGTCCAGCACCAGCAGCGCGGTTTCCGGCGGCTGCGGCGCACCTTCCGATTCCCAACGGCCATTGCCCCAGAGCGCCGTCGCCCGGGTGATCAATTCGCGCACGCTGATCGCTGCGTCGGCGTCCGGACCGAAATTCCATGCTGTAGCGCAGGCCCGGTCGCCAGCGAACAACTGCTCGGCGAGGAGCAGGTAGCCATGCAGCGGGTCTAGGACGTGCTGCCAGGGCCGCACGGCGTCCGGGTAGCGGAGGCGCAATGGCTGTCCGGCGGAATAGGCGCGAACGAGGTCGGGGATCAAACGGTCTTCCGCCCAGTCGCCGCCGCCGATCACATTGCCCGCGCGCGCGGTTGCCACCAGGGCGCCCTGCCCGAAATAAGCACGACGGCAGGCGTCGGTCACGATCTCCGCACACGCTTTGCTGCTGGAATAGGGGTCGTGGCCGCCGAGCGGGTCGCTTTCCACGTACGGACGAGTGTCCGTCGGCCGCGGCGTATAGCATTTGTCACTGGTCACCACAAGCACCGCGCGCACGCCAGGGACAAGGCGCACGGCTTCGAGGAGATTGAATGTGCCCATGACGTTGGTCGCGTAGGTTTCCGCGGGCTCGGCGTAAGACCGGCGCACCAGCGCTTGCGCAGCCAGATGCAACACGATATCCGGTTGCGCGCGTTGCAGTGACGTCCGCAGATGCTCCGCGTCGCGGACATCTCCGAGTACCGATGTGAGCACCTCGCCGACCCGCGCGGCTTCGAACAGGCTCGGCCGTGTCGGGGGGGCGAGCGCGTAGCCGGTTACGGTAGCGCCCAGTTCCTGTAGCCACAAAGACAGCCATGCTCCCTTGAAGCCGGTATGCCCTGTGACAAAAACACGGCGCCCGCGCCAGAACGCCGGAGTCACGCCCACGTTTTCCACGGCGCACACCCCGACACCCACTGTTCCTCGAGAGCGTTCTTGTCACGCAGCGTATCCATCGGTTGCCAGTAGCCGCGATGCTGATAGGCGGCGAGCTCGCCGCGGGCGGCCAGCGTTTCGAGGGGCTCGCGCTCCCAATAGGTGCTGTCACCCGCAATGCTGTCGAGCACGCGCGGTGACAGTACGAAGAAGCCACCGTTGATCCAGCCGCGGTCACCCTGCGGCTTCTCCTCGAAGCACGAGACGCGTGTGCCGTCGATGACGAGCGCACCGTAGCGACCCGGCGGCTGCACGGCGGTGAGCGTGGCCTGCCGGCCCTGCGCGCGGTGAAAGGCGATCAGCGCGCGGATGTCGATATCCGCGACGCCATCGCCGTAGGTGAAGCAGAAATCCTCGTTTCCCAGGTACGCCGCGACGCGCTTCAGGCGGCCGCCGGTCATGGTCCGCTCGCCGGTGTCCACCAGCGTGACGCGCCACGGTTCGGCGGTGTTCGCGTGCACTTCGCGCCGGTTGTGCTCCAGGTCGAAGGTCACGTCGGCCGTGTGCAGGAAGTAGTTCGCGAAATACTCCTTGATCAGGTAGCCCTTGTAGCCGCAGCACACGATGAACTCGGTGATGCCGTGCGCGGCGTAGATCTTCATGATGTGCCACAGCATCGGCCGCCCGCCGATCTCGATCATCGGCTTGGGACGCAGATGCGACTCCTCGGCGAGACGGGTACCGAGTCCGCCGGCGAGGATGACGGCCTTCATGCGGCAGCGCCGGCGGGACGTGCGTGGAAGCGATGGAACATGATGTTCCGATTATACAATCGGGGGCCTACGGGGCCCTGTGCGATGCGGCGGGGTTATGGAGCTGCAGACAGTGACGCAGGCTCGCGCGCCAGGGGTGCAACGGAATGTCGGCGCCGAAAGTGCGGACGAACTTCTCGCAGGCAAGACGCGAATTGGCGGGCCGCACGGCCGCTGCCCCGTATTCCGCGGCCGTCACCGGCACTAACCGCGCGCGCGGGTCGACGCCTAGCGCGGCGGTTTCCTCGAGGATCGCCTGCGCGAAACCGAACCATGTCGTCTCGCCCGTGGCCGTGCAATGAAACGTGCCGAGCCGCGTTGATCCTGCCGGTTCGGCCGGCAGCGCCTGCGCCAGCGTGACGGCGATGCCGGCGATATCCGTCGCCCAGGTCGGCGCGCCGTGCTGGTCGTCGACGACGCGCAACTCTTTCGCCTGCGCGGCCTGTTCGAGGATCGCCGTCAGGAAGTTTCGCCCGGTGGCGCTGTAGACCCAGCCCGTGCGCAGGATGAGGTGGCGCGCGCCGCTCGCGCGGATGGCCGCCTCGCCGGCGAGCTTGCTGGCGCCGTAAATGTTGAGCGGCGCGGTCGCATCGGTCTCTGCGTACGGGCCGGGCTTGCGACCGTCGAACACGTAGTCCGTCGAGAAGTGGATCAGGAGCGCATCGAGTTCGCGCGCGGTGGCCGCCAGCATGGCCACCGCGTCCGCGTTGATGGTTTGCGCAAGCGCCGGTTCGCGTTCCGCGCGCTCCACCGCGGTCATCGCTGCCGCGTTGACGATCACGTCGGGTGCGGCGGCACGCAGTACTGCCGCCAGCGTGTCCGGGCGGGAGAGGTCGAAGCCTGCGCGCGGCGGTGCGATCAGTTCGACCGCGCCGGGCAGCGCCGCGGCAAAGGCCGTACCCACCTGGCCGGTGCCGCCGGTCAGCAGTACTTTCAAGCGAAGGTCACGGCGTCGGCAAGCGGACGGCCGGCGCGGTCCTTGTCCGACACGATGGGGGCACCGGTGAGGGGCCAGTGGATGCCGAGCGCGGGGTCGTTCCACAGCAGGCAGTGCTCGTCCGCGGGCGCGTAGTAGTCAGTGGTTTTGTAGAGCACTTCCGCGCTATCTGCGACGACGAGAAAGCCGTGCGCGCAGCCTTCGGGGATCCACAGTGATTCGCGGTTGTCGGCCGAAAGTCGCGTGCCCTGCCAGCGGCCGAAGGCGGGGCTCGCGCGGCGCAGGTCCACGACCACGTCGAAGATCTCGCCGGACAGCACGCGCACAAGCTTGCCCTGCGCGCGCGGGGCTTGATAGTGCAGGCCGCGCAGCACGCCGCGCATGGACTTCGACTGGTTGTCCTGCACGTAGGAACCGGGGATGCCCGCCGTGGCGAGCGCGCGCGCGTTGAAGCTTTCGAAGAAACAGCCGCGCGCGTCCTCGAACACGCGCGGCCGCACCCTGAGGACGCCGGGCAGGCCGGTCTCCGTCACTTCCATCAGAACAGGCGCTCCGACAGCAGCAGCTGGAGATAGCGCCCGTAGGCGGTTGCCGCGAGCGGCTCGGCGAGCTTGCGCAGCGCCGGCGCGTCGATATAGCCCTGGCGGAAGGCGATCTCCTCGGGGCAGGCGATCTTGAGGCCCTGCCGGCGTTCGATGGTCTCGATGAAGGTGGCTGCTTCCAGCAGCGACTCGTGCGTGCCGGTGTCGAGCCAGGCAGTGCCGCGGCCGAGGATCGCCACGTCGAGCGCTCCGCGCGCGAGGTAGTCGCGATTGACGTCGGTGATCTCCAGCTCGCCGCGCGCGGAGGGTTTCAGTTTCGCCGCCACGTCGGCGACGCCCGCGTCGTAGAAGTACAGGCCGGTGACGGCGTAGCGCGATTGCGGTTGCGCGGGCTTCTCCTCGATGCCGGTGGCGCGCCCCTGCGCGTCGAAGGCCACCACGCCGTAGCGCTGCGGATCCTGCACCGCGTAGGCAAAGATGGTGGCGCCGTTTTTTTTCTGCGCGGCGCGCGCAAGCTTGGCCGCGAGGTCGGTGCCGTAGAACAGGTTGTCGCCGAGAATCAGCGCCACCGGATCACGGCCGATGAACTCGCGGCCGATCAGGAAGGCCTGCGCGATGCCTTCGGGCTTTGCCTGCACCGCGTAACGGATGCTGATGCCCCACTGTTTGCCGTCACCCAGCAACTGCTCGAAGCGCGGCGTGTCCTGCGGCGTCGAGATCAGCAGGATGTCGCGCACGCCAGCGAGCATCAGCGTGCTGAGCGGGTAATAGATCATGGGCTTGTCGTACACCGGCAGCAGCTGCTTGGAGATCACCTGCGTGACCGGGTAGAGGCGGGTGCCGGAACCGCCGGCGAGGATGATGCCTTTCATTTTGGGTGATGGGTCATGAGTGATGGGTGATGGGTGTTATCGCAGGAGCGACTTGTGCAATCCGGTGAGGAGTCGTGAGACGTGGTCAATCGTATCGAATACAGGGGCTTTACTCTCGATATAGCCAAGATCGGAAGCAATGAGCAATTGTGTCTCGAGCTCGCTCAGCGATCCGCGTGCAATGTTCAGGAACTGCGCGAATTCTTTCCGGCTGGTGCGGGCGGCACCTTCGGCGATGTTACTCGGAACGGAAACCGCGGCGCGGCGCATTTTAGACGTCAACCCGAATACTTCTTCCCTCGGGAAGCTTTGCGTCAATGTGTAAATGTTGCGGACGAGTTCCCGGGCGCATTTCCAGGCTTCCAGCCGGTAGTGCGGACGCAACGTGGGCATGGAGACTTTTCCCATCGCTCATCACCCATTACCCAGCACCGATTTCCGGTGTTGGTAGTTGAGGGTGAGCCACTCGCGGTATTCGCCGCTCGTGACCTGCCGCACCCATTCGTCGTTACCCAGGTACCAGCGGACCGTCGCGGCGAGCGCCTGGTCGAAGGACGTGCGCGCGTGCCAGCCGAGCTCGCCTTCGAGCTTCGCGCAGTTGATCGCGTAGCGCTGGTCGTGTCCGGGGCGGTCGGTAACGAAGGCGATCAGGCGCGCGTGCGGCCGCCCGGCGGGGTGCAGGTCGTCCAGCAGCGCGCACAGCGCGCGCACGAGATCGAGGTTGCTGCGCTCGTTGCGGCCGCCGATCAGGTAGGTCTCGCCGGGGCGCCCGCGCGCGAGCACCTCGCGGATCGCCTCGCAGTGGTCCGCCACGAACAGCCAGTCGCGGACGTTCGCGCCGTTGCCGTACACGGGCAGCGGTTTGCCGGCGAGCGCGTTGAGCGTCATGAGCGGGATCAGCTTCTCCGGAAACTGCCGCGGCCCGAAGTTGTTCGAGCAGTTGGTCAGCAGCGTCGGCAGGCCGTAGGTGTGGTGGTAGGCGCGTACCAGGTGGTCGGACCCCGCCTTCGACGCGGCGTACGGGCTATTGGGCCGGTACGGCGAGGCTTCGGTGAACGGCGGCTCGTCCGCGCTCAAGGAGCCGTAGACCTCGTCGGTCGACACGTGCAGGAAGCGGAACGCTGCCTGTTGCGCGCCGAAGCGTGCCTGCCACCACAGGCGGGTTTCCTCGAGCAGCGCCCAGGTACCGGTCACGTTGGTGCGGATGAAGGCTTCCGGGCCGTGGATCGAACGGTCCACGTGGCTCTCGGCCGCGAAATGCACGACCGCTTCCGGCGCGTGGTGCTCCAGCAGCCCGCGCACCAGCGTCCGGTCGTTGATGTCGCCATGCACGAAGGTATGTCGCGAGTCGCCGGCGAGCGCGGCGAGGTTGGCCGCGTTGCCGGCATAGGTCAGGCTGTCGAGCGTCACCACCGGCGTGCCGCGCGCGGTGATCCAGTCCAGCACGAAGGCCGAGCCGATAAACCCTGCGCCTCCCGTGACCAGTATCATTGGCGTACTCTATCTGCGAAAGCGATTGCAGCCATCTCAACGGCCGCTATGGGTTGCGCAGGCGTTGGGTCGCCTCCCATGACCAGTATCGTCATCGGCGATCAGACCGCGGCCGGAATGCGGTGGTAGGCGCGGTACCACTCGACGTAACGGGCGAGCCCGGTGTCGAGCGGCGTGGATGGGGCGAAGCCGACGTCGCGCTGCAGGTCGGCCACGTCGGCACAGGTTTCCAGTACGTCGCCCGGCTGCATGGGCAGCAGATTCTTCTTTGCGGTGCGTTGCAGGAGGCGCTCGAGCGTGGCGATGAAGACGCCGAGCGCCACCGGGGTGTGGTTGCCGATGTTGTAGAGCCGGTACGGCGCGTGACTGCTCGCCGGGTCCGGCCGCGCCGGGTCGAAGGCGGGGGCGGCCGCGGGTACTTTATCGAGCACGCGCACCACGCCTTCCACGACATCGTCGATGTAGGTGAAATCGCGCTTCATCCGGCCGTGGTTGAAGACGTCGATCGTCTGCCCGTCGAGGATGGCCTTGGTGAAAATCGCATAGGCCATGTCGGGTCGGCCCCACGGGCCATACACCGTGAAGAAGCGCAGTCCCGTCGCCGGCAGCCGGTAGAGGTGACTGTAGGCATGCGCCATCAGCTCGTTCGCCTTCTTGGTCGCGGCGTAGAGGCTCACCGGGTGGTCCGCGCCCGCGTGCGTGGAGTAGGGTAGCGCGGTATTGGCGCCGTACACGCTGGAACTCGAAGCGAAGACCAGGTGTTCCACGCCGTGATGGCGGCAGCCTTCGAGGATGTTGAGAAAACCGGCGAGATTGGATTGCGCGTAGGCCTGCGGATTCTTCAGCGAATAGCGGACGCCGGCCTGTGCGGCGAGATGCACCACGCGCGGGCAGCGTTCCCGCGCGAACAGCGCGGCCGTGGCCGTGGTGTCCGCGAGATCGAGTTTCTCGAAACGGAAGCGCGCGTGTGAACGCAGTTGTTCGAGGCGCGCGCGCTTGAGAGCGACATCGTAGTAATCGTTGAGGTTGTCAACGCCGATCACTTCGTCGCCGCGCGCGAGCAGGCGCTGCGCGGTGTGCATGCCGATAAAACCCGCGATGCCGGTGACGAGAATTTTCATGGAGGGGCGGTCGGAAGTGTTTGTATTCTAGGCGCTATCCCCGATTGCGTGTAGGCTCGCGCCTGCGCGCGATCGTGCGGTCAACGGTCCATCGCGCACGCATACACCCAGGCATGAAACGCATTCTCCTCATCAAGACGTCCTCGCTAGGCGACGTGGTGCACAACCTGCCCGTGGTCAGCGACATCCGCCGCGCCCACCCCGGCGCGCAGGTGGAGTGGGTGGTCGAGCGCGCGTTCGCCGACATCCCGCGCCGGCATTCCGGGGTCGCGCAGGTGATCGAGGTGGAGCTGCGCCGCTGGCGCCGCGCGTTCTGGCGGAGCGACGTGCGCGGCGCCGCGCGCCACGTCATCGATGCGCTCCAGCGCGAACCGTACGACGCGATCGTCGACACGCAGGGCCTGATGAAAAGCGCGTGGCTGGCCTGGCGCGCGCGCGGGCCGGCGTACGGCAAGGACTGGGCGAGCGCGCGCGAGCCGCTGGCGTTTTTCTACGACCGCTCGTTCGCGATCCCCTGGTCCCTGCACGCCGTCGAGCGTAACCGCTTGCTGGCGGCGCGCGCGCTGGGCTACACCGTCAGCGGCGCGCCGGACTTCGGCATCGCCGCCTCGCCGGCGGTTGGCGACGGCCCGTACGCCGTGCTGCTCCACGCGACCAGCGCGGGCAACAAGTTGTGGCCGGAGGCGCACTGGATCGCGTTGTCGGCTGCGTTGCGTGCCCGCGGCCTGCGCTGCGTGTTGCCATGGGGCAGCCCGGAGGAACGTGCGCGCAGTGAACGGCTGGCGGCCGGCATGGACGGCGCGCAGGTGCCGCCCGCGCTGTCGCTCCCCGCCGTGACGCAGTTGCTGGGCGGTGCGCGCGGCGTGGTCGGCGTCGACACGGGCCTGACGCATCTGGCCGGCGCGCTCGGCGTGCCGACGGTCGGGATTTTTGTGGCGACCGATCCGGCGGCAACCGGCCTGTACGGCTGCCCGCACGGGATCAATGTCGGCGATGGGCGTGGCGTTCCCGCCGTGGCGGCCGTGATCGCCGCGCTTGATCGTACGGGTAGCTGAGCATGCGTCTGCTCTATCAACTGCTGCTCTGGCTCGCTGCGCCGCGCATTGCCTGGCACCTGTTTGCACGGTCGCGCCGCGAGCCCGGCTACCGCACGCACGTGGCGGAGCGCTTCGGCCGTTACGATTTTCCCATCGCGCAACCGGTCATCTGGATCCACGCGGTATCGGTCGGCGAAACGCGCGCCGCGCAGCCGCTGATCGAAACGCTGCTGGCGCAGTACCCCGGGCATGCCGTGCTGCTGACCCACATGACGCCCACCGGCCGTGACACCGGCGTGGACCTCGCGGGCGACCGTATTTACCGGTGCTACCTGCCGTACGACTATCCGTTCGCGGTGCGGCGTTTCCTCGAACATTTTCGCCCGGTGCTGGGGCTGCTGATGGAAACCGAGATCTGGCCCAACCTCATTGCGGCGTGTCGCGCGCGCGGCATCCCGCTGCACCTGGTGAACGCGCGGCTGTCGGAAAAATCGTTCGGACGCTACCGGCTGGGCGGCGGCTTCGTGCGGGAGACGCTCGCCGCGCTTACCGGCATCGCCGCGCAGACGGAGGAGGACGCTGCGCGCTTCCGCGCGCTCGGCGCAAGCGCGGTGACGGTCACCGGCAACATCAAGTTCGATCTGGCGCCGCCGCCCGCACTGGTGGCGCGCGGGCACGCCTGGCGCGCGGCGCTGGCCGGCCGCAAGCTGTGGCTCGCCGCCAGCACGCGCGAAGGCGAGGAAGTCTTGCTGCTGGACGCGTTCGCTGCGCTGCGCCTGCCCGGCGTGCTGCTTGCGCTGGTGCCGCGCCATCCGCAACGCTTCGACGAAGTCGCGCGCCTCGCAGCGTCGCGCGGTCTGCGCGTGCAGCGTAGCAGCGCCGATGCGGCCGTTGCGCCGGCCGCCGACACGCAGGTGTGGCTGGGCGACTCCATGGGCGAACTGTTCGCCTGGTACGCGGCCTGCGATTGCGCGTTCGTCGGCGGCAGCCTGCTGCCGTTCGGCGGCCAGAACCTGATCGAGGCCTGCGCGGTGGGCGCGCCGGTGGTCATCGGACCGCACACCTTCAACTTCGCCGAGGCGACCCGCCGTGCGGTCGAGGCGGGCGCGGCGGTGCAGGTGGCGGATGCCACCGTGCTTGCGCAGGCGGTGCGGGAGATCCTCGAGGATGCCGGCCGCGCGCAGGCAATGGCGGCGGCAGGACGCGCGTTCGCCGAACGTCATCGCGGCGCCACGGCGCGCACGCTGGCCACGCTGGCCGCGCCCCCTCAACAGGCGAGGTAGGCGTCTTTCTCGGTGACGATCAGATCGGCGCGCTGGTCGGCGGGGCCGGTCGGCAGGTCGGGCAAGATCTGCACTTCGAACGCGGCGGCCACCAGCACGGGGCGCGCCGGGAAACGCGCGATCAGGCGGTCGTAGTAGCCGCGACCATAGCCCAAGCGCTTGCCGTTGACCGTGAAGGCCACGCCCGGCAGCAGCACGAAGTCGATGTCGGCGAGCGCGACCGCCGCGCAGCGCGCGGGATCGGGCTCGCGCAGCCCCCATTTTCCCGGCACGGTCTCGCGCGCGGGATCCGCCACCGCGAGGGGATCGATCTCGCCCGTGTCCGCATTGATGCGCGGGAGCGCCAGCCGCGCGCCGCGGGCGAGCGTGTCGCGGACGAAGCCGGTGGTGTCGAGTTCGCTGCCGAAGGAGAGGTAGGCCATTACGCAGCGCGCGCTGCGCCAGGCGTCGAGCGCCGTCACGCGTTCCAGCGCGCGGGCGCCGGCAGCGGCGCGTGCCGCGGGTGCCAGGGCATCCCGCGCGGCGAGTATGTGTGTGCGGAGGGTTTTTTTTTGCGCGCGCAGCGCGTCGGTCACGGCGCGAACCAGCGGTTCACCGAGGCGAGGTCGTCCTCGGTGAGCGCGCCGGCCGCCGCCTTCAGGCGCAGCACCGCGTTCGCGTAGACGTACTTCGCGTTCGCGAGGTCGCGCTGGGCCTGGAAGAACTGCTGGGTGGCGAGCAGCACATCCACTTCCGTGCGGATGCCGACTTCCTGCGCGAGTCGCGTGGAGTCGAGGTTGATCTGGTTGGAGAGCACGGCCTGCTCGAGCGCGCGGACCTGCGCGGCGCCGTTCGTCACCCCGAGGAAGGCCTGGCGCGTGTCGAACGAGGCCTGCCGCTTGGCGCTTTCGAGATCCTGCCGGGTCTTGTCCTGCAGGGCGATCGCCTCGCGCACGCGCGAATTGACGAGCCCGCCCTGGTAGAGGGGGATGGCGAGCGACAGGCCGACCACGCTGGAACGCGTGTCGTTGCCGATGTTGGTGTTGGTCGCCGCGCCGCTGGCGCTGTCGGTGTAGCTGGCGAAGGCATCGAGCGTCGGGTAATGGGCCGCGCGGTTGCGGTCGACCTCGCGCGTCTGGAAATCGACGGTGGCCTGCGCGATCTGCACCGGCAGCGCCGCCTGCACCGCGGTTTCCACCCAGCGGTCCATGTTGTTCGGCTCGGGCAGGCGCGCCTCGAAATTCTTCGACAGGCGGTTCAGGTCCGGCGCGGGGCGGGCGATGATGCGCGTGAGCGCTTCCTTGCGCACTTCGAGGGTGTTGATCGCGCCGATCTCGGTGGAAACGGAAAGATCGAACTGGGCCTTCGCGTTGTTGGCGTCGGTGATGGTCGCGGTGCCGACCTCGAAATTGCGCTTGGCCTGCTCGAACTGCTGGGCGAAGGCGGCTTTGGAGGCGCGCGCCAGTGCGAGATCCTGTTCGGCGAGCAGGATGTCGAAGTACGCCTGGGATACCCTGAGCATCAGGTCCTGCGTCGCCTGCACGAACTGCGCCTCCGCCAGCGCGACCTGGATCTTGCCCTGCTGGTAGGCCTCCCAGTTCTGCATGCGGAACAGCGGCTGGGTGATCGACAGGCTCCAGAAGTTAGAGTTGTACTGGCTGTTCAGGGCCGCGGCGCCCGGCGTGCGGAAATTGATCGTGCGGTCGTTGAACTGGGTATTGGCCGCCGCTGAAGCGGCCGGCAGCAGGCCGGCCAAGCCCTGCGGGAGTTTTTCCTGCGAGGCCTGGCGCTGGTAGCGCGCCGCGCTGTAGGTGGAGTCGCGCAGCAGCGCTTCCTGGTAGATCGACACCAGGTCGGCGGCGGAACCCAAGCCAGGGGCGATGGCCAGCAGCAGCGCGGCTGCGAACGGAATTCCGTGGCGGATGTTCATCTCGTTCATCTCAGTAGCGCGCCATCGAAGGCTCGACCTGATCGGCCCAGGCTGCGATGCCGCCGTCGAGGTTGTGGATTTTCTCGAAGCCCGCCTGCGCGAGGAAGGCCGCGACCTGCAGGCTGCGCATGCCGTGATGGCACAGCACCACGATGTCGGAGGCGCGGGGCAGTTCGCCGACCCGGGCCGGAATCTGCTGCATCGGCAGATGGCGGCTGCCCTCGATACGGCACAGCGCGTGCTCCCACGGCTCGCGCACGTCGAGCACGAGCGGCCGCTCGCGGGCGGTGTCCTCGAGCCACGCTTTCAGGTCCGGCGCCGCCAGTTGCGGAATCATGGTCGGGTCCGCGGTTCAAAACACGAAGCGTTCCGGCTGCAGCGCGTTGCGCAGCGGCGGGATGCAGGTTTCGAACAGGCCGACGGTGTTGAAGGCGCCGGCGCCGACTGCCGTGACGAGCTGCGCGGTCATCACCGGCGCTTCGCCGACGATCGCCAGCAGGCGGCCGCCCACTTTCAGTTGCTGGCGGAAGGCTTCCGGCAGCACGGGGACCGAGCCGGTGAGCACGATCGCGTCGTAGGGCGCGCGGGGCGACCAGCCGCGCGCACCGTCGCCGATTTCCACCGTCGCGTTGGCGATGCCGTGGCGCTCGAGCCTGCGTTGCGCGTCCTCGGCCAGCGCGGCGATGCGCTCGACCGAGTGCACGCGCGCGGCGAGCTTCGCCAGCAGCGCCGTCATGTAGCCGCTGCCGGTGCCGATCTCGAGCACCGTGTCACCGGGCGTGAGCGCGAGTTCCTGCACGAGGCGCGCTTCCAGCTTGGGCGCCAGCATGGCCTCGCCGGATCCGAGCGGGATTTCCATGTCGGCGAAGGCGAGGTTTTTGTATTGCGGCGGCACGAAATCCTCGCGCCGCACTTCCGACAGCAACGCGAGCACGCGCGGATCGAGCACCTCCCAGGTGCGGATCTGCTGCTCGACCATGTTGAAGCGGGCTTGTTCGTAGTCCATGAGCGCAGTGCGGTGTGACCGCGGAGGTTCGATGAAGAGTAACGACGTACAGCGGGAAAAGCAGAGGGAAAGACCAGGAACCGAGCTTGCAATTATCGCATATTTACAGTAGCGTGGACTCGAACCTGGGGGTCCTTGCAGGATTCAGGATTCAGGATTCGGGATTCGGCAGACCGGACGCTGCGACGACGCGTTTTTGCTGAATCCTGATTCCTGAATCCTGATCCTGACGGGTGAGAGATACCCTTTGAACCTGACACGGGTAATGCCGTCGTAGGGAAGCGTTGGCCGGCGCGGGCCGGGATCAGTGTCCGCCACCGGCCCCGTCCCCCGTCCTCCGGCATTGCGCGGTTACCCTGCAACCGGAGCGAGCACAGACCGCCATGAACGCCAACCCGAAATTCCTGAATGCCACCGCCCACGTCGACGAGGCCGCGGTGCAGCCGCTGCCCAACTCGCGCAAGGTTTACGTGCAGGGTTCACGTCCCGACCTGCAGGTGCCGATGCGCGAGATTTCGCAGTCGGACACGCCGGCGTCGTTCGGTGCCGAGCAGAACCCGCCGGTCATGGTCTACGACACCAGCGGCCTCTACACCGATCCGCAGGCGACGATCGACATCCGCGCCGGGCTGCCGGCGCTGCGCGAGCGCTGGATCGAGGAGCGCGCGGATACCGAGCGCCTCGACGGACCCACCTCGCGGTATGGGCGCGAACGCCTCGCCGACGCGAAACTCGCGGAGCTGCGCTTCAACCTGCACCGTAAACCGCGTCACGCAAAGGCCGGTGCGAACGTTTCGCAGATGCATTACGCCCGGCGCGGCATCATTACGCCCGAGATGGAATACGTCGCCATCCGCGAGAACCTGCAGCGGCGCGAATACCTCGCCCGCATGCAGGCGGCGGGCCCGGGCGGCGCGCGCATGGCCGAACTGCTGGGGCGCCAGCACAAGGGGCAGGACTTCGGCGCCAGCATTCCTGCTGAAGTCACGCCTGCCTTCGTGCGCGACGAAGTGGCGCGCGGCCGCGCGATCATCCCGGCCAACATCAACCATCCGGAATCCGAGCCGATGATCATCGGCCGCAATTTCCTGGTGAAGATCAACTGCAACATCGGCAATTCCGCGGTCACTTCCTCGATCAGCGAGGAGGTGGACAAGATGACGTGGGCGATCCGCTGGGGCGGCGACACGGTGATGGACCTTTCCACCGGCAAGCACATCCACGAGACGCGCGAGTGGATCATCCGCAATTCCCCGGTGCCGATCGGCACCGTGCCGATCTACCAGGCGCTGGAAAAGGTGGACGGCAAGGCCGAGGACCTGACGTGGGAGATTTTCCGCGACACGCTGATCGAGCAGGCCGAGCAGGGGGTGGACTACTTCACCATCCACGCCGGCGTGCGCCTGCCCTACATCCCGATGACCGCGAAGCGCATGACCGGCATCGTGTCGCGCGGCGGCTCGATCATGGCGAAGTGGTGCCTGGCCCACCACCAGGAATCCTTCCTCTACACGCACTTCGAGGACATCTGCGAACTGATGAAGGCGTACGACGTCAGCTTCTCGCTTGGCGACGGCCTGCGTCCCGGCTCGATCTACGACGCCAACGACGACGCGCAACTCGCCGAGCTGCGCACGCTGGGCGAACTGACGCAGGTCGCGTGGAAGCACGACGTGCAGGTGATGATCGAGGGGCCCGGCCACGTGCCGATGCACCTGATCAAGGAGAACATGGAGATTCAGCTGAAAGCCTGCGCGGAAGCGCCGTTCTACACGCTGGGGCCGCTCACCACCGACATCGCGCCGGGTTACGACCACATCACCTCCGGCATCGGCGCGGCGATGATCGGCTGGTACGGCACCGCGATGTTGTGTTACGTCACGCCCAAGGAACACCTCGGGCTGCCGAACAAGAATGACGTCAAGGACGGCATCATCACCTACAAGCTCGCCGCGCACGCCGCCGATCTCGCCAAGGGCCACCCCGGCGCGCAGATCCGCGACAACGCGCTGTCGAAAGCGCGCTTCGAGTTTCGCTGGGAGGACCAGTTCAACCTGGGCCTCGATCCGGACAAGGCGCGCGAGTTCCACGACGAAACCCTGCCCAAGGACAGCGCGAAAGTCGCGCACTTCTGCTCCATGTGCGGACCGCACTTCTGTTCGATGAAGATCACCCAGGACGTGCGCGACTACGCCCAGAAGATCGGGGTCGCGGAAACGGACGCCCTTGCCAAGGGGATGCAGGACAAGGCGCGCGAGTTCAAGGATGCCGGCGCGGAGATCTACCAGAAGCAGTAATGCCGCAGCGCTGTTACGGTTGCTTACAATGTTGCCCCCCGGCGTCTGGAACCGCAGGGAACAACCGCGGCCCGCGCAGTTCTTAGAATAGAGCGATCCTTTGGAGTCACGCGTGCGCGTTCCCGGTTTCATTCGCAATCATCCGTGGTGGATCGCCGCCGCCGTGGCCGTCATTGCGGTCGCGGCGGGCGTGACCCTGTGGACCGGCGGCGGCGACGGACCTGAGTTCCGCTTGGGCAAGGTCGAGCGCGGCCCGCTGGTCGCCGCGGTCGCGGCCTCCGGCACCCTCAACCCGGTGGTGTCGGTGCAGGTCGGCTCGCAGGTCTCGGGCCAGATCAAGGAGATCCTCGTCGACTTCAACTCCGAGGTGAAGCAGGGCCAGTTGATCGCGCGGCTCGACCCGGAAACCTTCGAATACAAGATGCGCCAGGCGCAGGCCGACCTCGACGCGGCGCGCGCGCAGGTGCTGGTGCAGCAGGCGAACATCATGTCCGCGCGTGCCGCGCTCTCGCGCTCGCAGGTCAATGCCACCGACGCCAAGCGGGAGCTCGACCAGAAGCAGAAGCTGCTGGAAAAAGGCTTCATCTCGCCCGCCGACCGCGACAAGACGCTGGCGACGTTCAACGCGCTGACCGAGGACGCGAAGGCCGCTTCCGCGATGCTGGATGTGGCCCAGGCGCAGTCCGGCAACGTGGCTGCCGTCGTCAAGCAGCGCGAGGCGCAGCTCGCACAGGCGCGGATCGACCTCGGGCGCACCGAGATCCGCGCGCCGGTCAACGGCATCGTCATCAAGCGCAGCGTGGATCCCGGGCAGACGGTGGCGGCGAGCCTGCAGGCGCCGGAGCTCTTCATCATCGCGCAGAGCCTGTCCGACATGCGCGTGGACACCGCGATCGACGAGGCCGACGTCGGGCGCATCCAGCTTGGGCAGAAGGCGACCTTCACGGTGGATTCCTTCCCGGGCCGCACCTTCAACGGCGAGGTCACGCAAGTGCGCAAGGCCGCGCAGAACGTGCAGAACGTCATCACCTACGTGGTGGTGGTGTCGACGGCCAACCCCGACCTGCGCCTGCTGCCCGGCATGACGGCCAACGTGCGCATCATTACGGCCCGCCGCGAGTCGGTGCTGAAGGTGCCGAACGCCGCGCTGCGCTTCCGCCCGCCGAGCGCAGCGCCGGCCGGCGGCGACGCCAAATCCGCCAAGGCGGAGGGCGCCGAGCCTGGCGACAAGGCAGCCAAGGGCGCCGGCCGCAATGCGTTCCGTGAACGGCTGGAGAAGGAGATCGCGTTCGACGACACGCAGAAACCGCAGCTCGACGCGCTGTTCGCCGCCCAACGCGAAAAAATCGCGGCCCTGCGCGACCTGCCCGAGGGTGAACGCGCCAAGGCCGCCGAGCGCAACCGCGCCGACCTGCGGGCGCGCATCGCCGAGTTGCTGAAGCCCGAGCAGAAGCCCAGGTTCGAGGAGCTCGTCGCCGAGTTCGCCGGACGCGCAGGCAGCGGACGCACGGGCAGCGGGCGGGTGTGGATCATCGGCGAACGTGGCGAGCCCAAGGCCGTCAATGTGCGCACCGGCCTGTCCGACGGCGCCATGACGGAAATCCTCGGCGACGAACTGGCCGAAGGCGCCCAGATCATCACCGGCTACGCCCAGGCCGGCGCGGGGGGTGGTCCCCGGTCGCCGTCCGGTCCGCGGCTTCCCTTCTGAGCGCCCGGACGACCGCGCCATGGCCGCGCTGATCGAAACGCGCGATCTCGCCAAGGAATACGTGATGGGCACCAACCACGTGCGCGCGCTGCGCGGTGTGTCGGTGGCCATCGAAGAAGGCGCGTTCGTCGCGATCATGGGGCCTTCGGGTTCCGGCAAGTCCACCTTCATGAACCTGCTCGGCTGCCTCGACAGCCCGAGCGCGGGCGACTACTTCCTCGCCGGCGACAACGTCGCGCGGCTGGCGGGCGATGCACTGGCTGCCATCCGCAACCGCCGCATCGGCTTTGTGTTCCAGCAGTTCAACCTGCTGCCGCGCACCTCCGCGCTGGAGAACGTGCAACTGCCGCTGCTCTACGCCAGCACGGCGGCGGACGCACGGCGGACACGGGCGGAACAGTGTTTGCGCGACGTGGGCCTCGGCGAGCGCATGGACCACCATCCCGCGCAGCTTTCGGGCGGCCAGCAGCAGCGCGTGGCGATCGCGCGCGCGCTGGTCAACGACCCCGTTCTGATCCTCGCCGACGAGCCGACGGGCGCGCTCGACACCGTCACCAGCGTCGAGTTGATGGCGCTGCTGCAGGCGCTCAACCGCGCGGGCAAGACCATCGTGCTGGTGACGCACGAACACGACATCGCGGCCTTCGCCTCGCGCATCATCACCTTCCGCGACGGGCATGTGCTGGAAGACCGCGTCAACGCCGCGGATGACGCCGCGCAACTGCTGACGACCATGACCCGTGAAGAGGAGGTGCCGGCATGACGCTCTCCGCCATCCTCCGCATCGCGCTGAACGCGCTGCGCGTCAACAAGCTGCGGTCGATCCTTACGATGCTGGGGATCATCATCGGCGTCGCCGCGGTGATCACGATGATTGCCGTCGGCCGCGGCGCGCAGGCGCGCGTGCAGGAGCAGATCAAGAGCCTGGGCTCCAACTTGATGATCCTGATCCCAGGCTCGACGACCACCAGCGGCGTGCGGCTCGGCGCCGGCGCGCTGCAGACGCTGACCGAGGACGACGCGTGGGCGATCCAGCGCGACATTCCGGAGGTCCAGGTTGCGGCGCCCGCCATCCAGGGTTCCGCCCAGTTGATCGCGGGCAACGTGAACTGGTCCGCGCGCCTCTACGGCATCAGCCCCGAGTACTTCGAGGCACGGGAATGGACGATCGCCAGCGGGCGCCTGTTCGACGCGGCCGACATGAGCGGTGCCCCCAAAATCGCCGTCATCGGCCAGACCACCGCGCAGCAGTTGTTCGGCGACGAGGACCCGGTGGACCAGGTGATCCGCGTGCGCAACGTGCCCGTCACGATCGTCGGCGTGCTCGAGCGCAAGGGGCAAAGCATGATGGGCCAGGACCAGGACGACGCGATCTTCATGCCGATCGCCACCGCGCGCAACCGCGTGCTCGGCCAGACGCAGGGCAAGCTGCGGCGCGTGGGCTCCATCTCGATCAAGGTGCGGCCGGGCGCCGACATGAGGTTCGCCGAGGAGCGCGTGCGCGAACTGATGCGCCAGCGCCACCGCCTGCAGGCCGGCCAGGAGGACAGCTTCACCATCCGCAACCTCACCGAAATCCTGCAGGCGCAGGAGGCGTCCAGCCGCGTGATGACCCTGCTGCTCGCGGCGGTAGCCTCGGTGTCGCTGCTGGTGGGCGGCATCGGCATCATGAACATCATGCTGGTGTCGGTCACCGAGCGCACCCGCGAGATCGGCCTGCGCATGGCGGTGGGGGCGCGCGCGAAGGACATCCTCAAGCAGTTCCTCGTCGAAGCGGTCACCCTGTCGCTGATCGGCGGCCTGATCGGGGTCGGGCTGGGGCTGGCCGGTTCGCTCGCGGTCGGCCAGCTCTCGGGCTGGCGCATCACACTCTCGGCGGGCTCGATCGTGCTCGCGGTGGGCTTCGCGGCGGCGATCGGCGTGTTTTTCGGCTATTACCCGGCGCGCAAGGCCTCGCGCCTGCTGCCGATCGAGGCCCTGCGTTACGAATAGCCGGTGCGGCGGTAAGATGGGTGCCTGCGGGGAGCGCGACCATCATGCAAAAACCCATCACGACCATCGTCATTGTCTGTGCCTGCGCGCTGTCGGCCCCTGCCGCGAGCGCGCAGGAGAACGCGCCGCCCCCGGCCCGGCCCGATGCCGGCGCCGTGATCCGCGAGGGGGATGCCCAGCGGTTGCTGTCGTATCTGCGCGAGTCGCTGCGCGCCGCCATCGAAGGCCGCGAAGCACCTTCGGCGGCCGAGCTTGAAAAGCGTGGCGCGGAAATCGCCGATACGCTCCGGCGGCGCGGCGCCGAATTCGCGCGCGGCCTGCTCGACGAGGCGGAGCGGGGGGCGCGCGAAGCGCTGAAAGAATGGGAGTCCGGGCGCGAGCCCCAGGCGCAGCCGCGGCGGCCTTTGCCGCCGGGCCAGCAGGCGATCTAGAGCCTGTTATGGACCTAAACGTATGCGGCGAACGCGGGAGTCGGGGTTCAGTGCTAGGAGCCGAACGCGCCGCAGTGC
>JBOIEQ010000014.1:0-47152 GCA_050741255.1 Burkholderiales bacterium
GACCCGCGCTGCCCGACCGGGCGCCGCCGCCGGTCGCCCTGCCCGCGCTGCCGCCGGGCCCGGTCACGCTGGACGAGCCCGCAAGCAAGGCGGTGCTGGCGGCGGCCGGCATCCCGGTGACGCACGACCTGTTGCTGACCGCGGGACGCACCGACATCGGCGGCGACCTCCGGTATCCGGTGGCGGTCAAGATCGTCTCGCGCGACATCGCGCACAAGACCGACATCGGCGGCGTGAAGCTGCACATCGCGAACGCGGAACAACTCGCGGTCGCAGTCGCCGAAGTCCGGGCGAACGCGCGGCGCGCGGCGCCCGAGGCCCGGATCGAGGGCGTACTGATCTCGGAAATGGTGCCCGCCGGTGTCGAGACCATCATCGGCGTGGTGAACGACGCGGGCTTCGGACCCGTAGTGGCGTTCGGCATCGGCGGCGTGCTGGCCGAAGCCGTCAGGGACATGACCTACCGGGTGGCGCCGTTCGGCCTGGACGAGGCCCGCGCGATGCTCGGCGAACTCAGGATGCGCGCACTCTTCGACGGCGTGCGTGGCCGGCCGGCCTGCGATACCGAAGCGGTGGCCGCCATCCTCGTGCGCGTCTCCGCACTCGCATGGCAGTTGCGCGACCGGCTCGCCGAGATGGACATCAACCCGCTGATCGTCGGCCCCAGGGGCGCGGGCGCGGTGGCCGCCGACGCGCTGCTCGTGCTGCGCTGAAAACGGCTCAGGGCCGCTGCAGGTCGGTGGCGCGCGCCTGCAGCGTCTTGTCGTTGCGCAGGAGGTTCTTCGCCACCTTGTGCGTCGGCGTGTGCGGCAGCTCGGATAGGAACGCCACGAAGCGCGGCACCTTGTGCGCTGCGAGGCGCGCGCGGCACCAGTCCGCGACTTCCTCCGCCGTCAGTTGCTGCCCTTCCCGCGTGACGATGGCCGCGAGAATCTCGTCCTCGCCCAGTTCCGACGGCACGGCAATCGCCGCGCATTCGTCCACGGCCGGATGCTCGCCGATCACGCGGTCGAGCTCGGCGCCGGCGATGTTCTCGCCGCGGCGGCGGATGATGTCCTTCTTCCGCGACACGAAGAAGTAATATCCGTCGGCATCGCGCCTGATCAGGTCGCCCGTCTTGAACCACTCGTCGTGGAAGGCATCGCGCGTGGCTTCCGGGTTGCGGAAGTAGCCCTGCATGATGATCGGCGTCTTGACCCACAGCTCGCCCGTCTCCCCGTCCGGCAGGTCGCGGCCCTCGTCGTCCACGAGGCGGCATTGCGCCCATGGCCGCTGCGGGTCCGGGTGGCGCCCGATCGGGCCCATGCTGCCCGGTTTCTGCAGGCCGTCGACGGGCTGGCACAGCACGCCGGGAATTTCCGTCATGCCGAAGCCGCTCACCATCTGCTGCACACCGAAATCGCGGCGGAAGCCGTCGACCATGCTTGCGCGCGCACCGTAGAGCTTGCGGATCCTGTGCTCCGGGCGGTATTCGCTGCGCGGCCGGTTGAGCAGGATCACGCCGGCCGTCTCGATGACGTTGACGAGCGTCGCGCCGGTTTCCACCGCCGTCTGCCAGAAGCGCGATGCCGAGAAGCGCGGCTCCAGGATCGCGCAGGCGCCGGCCGCCACCGCGCCCGCCAGCGAATAGAACAGGGCGTTGATGTGAAACAGCGGCAGCACCGTCAGCAGCCGCTCCTCCGGCTGCACGCCCATGCGGGCGATGAACGCCTCCCCGCAGGTGACGAAATTGCGCTGGCTGTGCATCACGCCCTTCGGAAAACCGGTCGTGCCGGAGGTGTAGACGATCAGGCAGGTGTCGTCGGCCTTGCCGGCGGTCAGCAGCGGGTCCGCGCCGGCTTCCTCCAGCAGGCGTTCGTAACCGGGAGCGTCGGCGCTGTCAGCGTCGGTGGTGGCGAACCAGGGTGCCGGCTTCATCCCGGCGGTGGCCTCGCGGGCGCGCGGCAGCACTTCAGCGCCGGCGAACACCGCCGCGGCCTCGCTATGGCCCAGCACGTACTTCAGTTCCTCGACGCCGAAATCCGGGTTGGTCGGTACCAGGATGGCGCCAATGCGGACGCAGGCGAACAACAGGACGACGTGCGGCTCGCCGTTGCGGGCGGCAATGGCGACGCGGTCGCCATGTTTGATGCCCTTCGCCGCCAGCATCCGGGTTGCACGTTCGACACGTTCGGTAAATGCACCCCAAGACAGCGTGCGGCCCCCGGTGACGAGGAAATCGCGCGCGGGGTCGCGCGACAACCGGCTCGCCAGGACGCCGGCGAGGGTGTAATCGTGCGCGGGATAGGCTTGCAGGACTTCGAGTGGGCTCAGCATCGCGGCGATTCTACCGCGAGCGCAATCTTCCGTTCGTGCTGAGCATAGTGCCGCAGGCACGGCGTCGAAGCACCGTGCCTCTGCCATTGCCACTGCCGTTCATGTTTCGACTGCGCTGCGCTCCGCTCAACACGAACGGAAATCTCAAGAATCGGCCAACCCGTACACCTCGCGCGCCGCGCGTTCGCTGATCTTGCCTTCCACCAGATCGCGCCGCACCAGCGCCGGATCCCGCTCGCGCGGATCGCCGTAGCCGCCGCCACCCGGCGAAACAATGCGGAGCAGATCGCCGGGTTTCAGCGGCGTATCGGAACTCGTGGTCGGCAGCTTGGTGTAGCTCTTCTCGCCGGGATTGCGCTGAAACGCGCCGACCGTGCCGGGCTGGCCCCCGAGCAGGCCTTCCGCCGGAAATTTCTGGCGACAACTGCGCAGGGCCACCGTGCCCTGTTCGCCCAGCATGCGCAGGTCGCGCACCACGCCCAGGCCGCCGCGATATTTTCCGGCGCCCGCCGAATCCGGCACCAGCTCGTAGCGCTCCACGCGCACCGGGAATTCGATCTCCATCGCCTCGATCGGCAAGTTGGACGTGTTGGTCATGTTGGTCTGCACCACGTCCATGCCGTCGGCGTGGGTGCGTGCGCCCTGCCCGCCCGCGAAGTTCTCGTAGTCGATGAAATAGCGGCTGCGGGCCTGATCGAGTCCCGCGAGGATGATGCCCTGCGCGGGACCGCCGGCCGCGATGGCGCGGGTGGGCGCCGCCTGGCCCAATGCGTTGTAGAGCATGTCCGCGACCATCATGGAAGTCGCGCTGCGCGAACTGACCGCGGCGGGCGCGACCGGATTGACGATGGAGCCTTCGCGCGCCACCACCGTCACGGTGCGGTAGAGCCCTTCGTTCGTGGTGATGTAAGGATCCACGACGGCCTTGATGCAGAAATAGGCGGTGGCCAGCGTGTGCGGGAGCGGCACGTTCTTGCCGCTGCCGATCTGGTCCACGCAGCCGTTGAAATCGAATGTCACTGCGCCGTCGCCCACGGTGAGCTTTACCGTGAACTTGACCGGCGTGTCGGTCACGCCGTCGTCGTCCAGCCAGTCGGTGGCCTCATAGACGCCGGGCTTCAGCACCTGGCGGATGCGCGCGCGCATGCGGACTTCGGTCGCGTCCAGCAGCTCATCGATGCGCTGAAGCATCGTGTCGGTGCCGTACTTCTCGAACAGTTCCTGCGTGCGGCGGCTGCCGCGCTCGCAGGACGCCATCTGCGCCATCAGATCGCCCTCGCCGTAATGCGGCGTGCGCGAATTGAGCAGGAACAGTTCGAGGATGTCGGCACGCACCTTGCCCGCCGCATAGAGCTGCACCGGCGGCACGCGGATGCCTTCCTGGAAGATGCTGATCGAATCGCCGGCCTCGCTGCCCGGGATGCGGCCGCCCACATCGGAGTGATGCGCCACCGCCACCGAGAACGCCACCACCCGCCCGTCCATGAACACCGGCATAGCGACCGTGCAGTCATTCAGGTGCGTCACGCCGACAATGTAGGGATCGTTCGCCAGAAAGGCGTCGCCGGGCTGCAGTGTCTCCAGCGGGTAGCGCTTCAGCACCTGCGGCACCAGCCGCAGGGTCGAGCCGAGATGCGCCGGCGCGTGCGTCATCAGCGACAGCGCGCGGCCCTGCACGTCGCAGATCGCCGTCGAGCAGTCGGCGCGCTCCTTGATGTTCGGCGAGTAGGCGGTGCGCACCAGGCTAGCCGCCATTTCCTGGGTGGCGGACTCGAAGGCGCTGGCAATGATTTCGAGCATGGCGTAGGCCATCGTGTCTCCTCAGCCGGTCAGCAGCAGGTTCAGCATCGCGTCCACCCGCACGGTGAAACCGGGCGGGACGACGGTGGTGGTGTCCATCTGTTCGATGATCGCCGGGCCGGCCAGCACGTCGTCCGCCCGCAAGTCGTCCCGCGCGTAGATCGGGCAGTCGACGAAGCCGGACTCCTCGAAGAACACCTGCCGACGGGCGACGGGCTTCGGTTGGCCTTCGCGGAGGGGCTGCGCCACGCGCGCGAGGTCGTGACGCGGGATCGGCAGCGTCGCCGTGACCCGGTAGGTCACCAGTTCCAAGGCGCGTTCCGGCGAGCGGTAGCCATACAGCTGCTCGTGCGCCTGGTGGAAGTTCTCCTTCACCACCGCCAGCGCCGCGATACCGAACTCACCCGCCGGCACGGCTACGTTGAGTTCATGGTTCTGGCCGCTGTAGCGGGCATCCACCGTCCGCACGACAGCCAGCGTACCTGCTTGCGCCTTGGCGGCGTCCGCAAACGCCTCGCGCGCGCGCGTGTCGAGCTCGCCGAACACCGTCGCCACGGCGGCAGGGGCCCGGTTATCGGACTCGCCCACCACGCGCGTGCGGCTGAAATCCATCTGCATGTCCTTGGTCAGCACGCCCATCGCGCACAGCACGCCGGGCGCGAACGGCACCAGCACGCCCGCGACGCCGAGCTGTTTCGCGACGAACGCCGCGTGCAAGGGTCCGGCCCCACCGAAGGCCATCAGCACGAAGTCCTTCGGGTCCAGCCCGCGTTCCACCGACACGAAACGCAACGCCTGCGCCATGTTGGTGTCGGCGATGGCGAGGATGGCAGCGGCCGCGCCGGTGACGGAGAGCCCTTTCGGTTTGGCGACGTGCTGCTCGATGGCCGCGCGCGACTTCGCCGCATCGATTTTCAACGCCCCGGCGAGCAGGTATTCGGGGTTCAGCCGACCGAGCACGACGTTGGCGTCGGTCACGGTCGGCCGTTCGCCGCCGCGACCGTAGCAGGCGGGCCCCGGTTGCGACCCGGCGCTGGCCGGGCCGACGCGCAGCATGCCGCCTTCGTCCACCTGCGCGAGGCTGCTGCCGCCGGCGCCCACGGTGTGCACGTCGAGCGCCGCGGCCTTCAACGGATAGCCGTTGATGATGCGCGAATAGCTGATCTCCGCGCGGCCGTCGCGCACCAGGCAGACGTCGGTGCTGGTGCCGCCCATGTCGAAGGTGATGATGTTCGGGTGGCCTGCGCGCTCGGCCACGTACACCGCGCCGCTCACGCCACCGCTGGGGCCGGAAAACAGGGTATCGAGCGGACGCTTCGCCGCCACGGCCGGCGTGATCACCCCGCCGCCGGAATTCATGACGAAGGGCGCTTCGGTGATGCCGAGGGCTGCGACGTTGCGTTCGAACTGGTGGAAGTAATCGCGCGTCGCCGGCATCAGGTAGGCGTTGATGACAGTGGAGCTCAGGCGTTCGTACTCGCGGAACTCCGGCAGCACTTCCGAGGACACGGCGACGTGGCCGTCGGGCCAGCGCTCCCGCACCAGTGCGGCGGCGGTCTCCTCGTGCGCGGCGTTCGTGTACGAATGCAGAAAGCAGATCGCGATGCTTTCGACCCTGGCGGCCACCAGGTGGTCGATCGCCGCGCGCAGCGCTTCACGGTCGAGCGGCTTCAGCACGCTGCCGTCGGCTGCGATGCGCTCCGGCACTTCCACGCGCAACTGGCGCGGCGCGAGCGGCTCGCGCTTGGAGACGTTCAGATCGAAGGTGTGCGGGCGCTTCTGGCGCGCGAGTTCGAGCAGGTCGCGGAAGCCTTCGGTCGTGATCAGGCCGGTGACCGCGCCCTTGCGTTCCAGCAGTGCGTTGGTCGCCACCGTGGTGCCGAGACCGACGAAGGCGACTTCCGCGCCACCGCCACCCGCTCTGCGCAACAGTTCGCGCACGCCTTCCAGCGGCGCCAGGTGCGGATTGCCGGGCGTGGACGGCAGCTTGTGGCGGACGACGGCGCCCGAGACCTGGTCGAGCAGGAAGAGATCGGTGAAGGTGCCGCCGACGTCGATGCCGATGCGGAAGCGCGGAGCGGGAGTGGCGGTATCCAAAAGCGAACCCGGTTAGCCGCAGATAAACGCAGATAAACGCGGATAAAACCTGAAAGCAAAAAATCTCATTGGCAGTGACAAGCTTTTGAAGTATCCGCGTTTATCTGCGTGTATCTGCGGTCGTTAGAACTAGGGTTGAACCGGAATCTTCGCGTCCTTGATGATCTTGGCGTACTGCGCGGTTTCCTGTTTCACGTAGTCCAGGAACTGCTGCGGCGTGCTGGTGGTCGGCTCCGCGCCCTGCGAAGCGAGGATCTCCTTCGCATCGGCCTGCGCCACGGCTTTCGTGATGTCCGCGACCAGCTTGTTGACGACCGCCGGCGGCAGGTTCGCGGGACCGACGACGCCCCACCACGAGACCGACTCGTACGGCAGCCCCGATTCCATGACCGTCGGCACGTCCGGCAGCCCGGAGAAGCGCTTCTTGCCAGTGGTGGCCAGCGCGCGCGTCTTGCCAATCTGCACGCGTGGCAGGCCGGACGGCATGCTGTCCACCATGAACTGTACCTGTCCGCCGACGAGGTCGATCTGCGCCTGCGAGCTGCCCTTGTAGGGAATGTGCAGGACGTCGATGCCGGCGACGCTCTTGAAATACTCGCCGGCCAGATGCGTGGTGGCGCCGACGCCGGCGGAGGCGAACGTGAGTTCGCCGGGGCGGCGCTTGGCCAGCGCAACGAACTCCTTGACCGTGGTGACGGGCAGAGACGGATGCACGACGAGGATGTTGGGCCCCGCGGCGGCAAGCGTGATGTAAGTGAAGTCCTTCATGGTGTCGAAGGGCAGCCTCGCGTAGAGGCCAGGCGCGATCGCCTGCGAGCTCGGCGCGATGCCGAGCGTGTAACCGTCCGGCACCGCCTTCGCCATCAGCTCCGTGCCGATGTTGCCGCCCGCGCCGACGCGGTTCTCGACGATGACCTGCTGCCCCCACGCTTCACCGAGTTTCTTGGCGAGCACGCGGCCGACGAGGTCGGTGCCGCCGCCCGGCGTGTAGGCGACGATGATGCGAACGGTCTTGGCGGGATAGTCCTGGGCGAAGACAGGCGATGCGCCGAGCACGACTACGAATGCACCGGCAACCAGGGAACGCGGCAGCTTCATGGCACTTCTCCAAAGAATGGCGGCAGAACAACGTGTCGCACGGCGGCGCCGTGCGATTCCGGCCTCTCTCGACCCTGGCACCTGGTGTCCAGTGATGCGGCCCCGCGCGCTTTGTCTGCGTGCGCACAGTGGTCGCGTCGATTATACGAACCGCCACTGCGACCGACAAACGCGGAACGATGCAGAACAGCCCGGTGTATGCTGCCCGTGGCACGCTTCTTGTAAGTCCGAAGGCAATGTTCACCCTTTGAAGGATTCCGCATGAAATACGCCCCCGTTCTGGTCGTGCCGGCACTGTTGTCGTGCATGGCCGGACCCGCAGCCGCTCAATCCGCACCCGCCTGGCCCGCCAAGCCCGTGCGCATCATCAGCCCCTTCGCGCCCGGCGGCGGCGCGGACATCACCGCGCGTGCCATCGGCCAGAAGCTGTCGCCCGCGCTGGGCCAGCCGGTCGTCATCGACAACCGGGGCGGCGCCGGCGGCATGATCGGCGTGGAACTCGCGGTCAAGTCGCCGCCCGACGGCTACACCCTGGTGCTCGGCACGATCGGCCCGATCGCGATCAATCCCAGCCTCTACGCAAAGATGCCTTACGATCCCATCAAGGACCTCGCGCCGATCAGCCACACGGCCAACGCGCTGAACGTGCTGGTGGTGCACCCGTCGCTGCCGGTGAAGAACGTGAAGGACATGGTGGCGCTCGCGAAAAAACGCTCGAGCGACCTCAACTTCGGCTCCTCGGGACCCGGCGCCGCGGACCACCTCGCGGGCGAGCTGTTCAACTACATGACCGGCGCGAAGATGGTGCACGTACCCTACAAGGGCGGCGCGCCGGCGATGATCGACCTCGTGGCCGGCAACGTGCAGCTCGTCTTCTCGACGGTGTCCACGGCGCTGGGCTCGATCCAGTCCGACCGCGTGCGCGCCATCGCCATGGCGGGCAACCAGCGCTTCGAACTGCTGCCGGACATCCCGACGGTCGCCGAGGGCGGACTCAAGGGATTCGAGGCGAACAACTGGTATGGCCTGTTCGCGCCGGCCGGCACGCCGAAGGACATCCTCGTCCGCCTGCACGCGGAAACCGTGAAAATCATGGCCATGCCCGACGTGAAGAAACGCCTGCTCGACTCGGGCATCAACGCCACCTCGACCACGCCCGAGCAGTTCGCCGTCTACATCGACAGCGAAACGAAGAAGTGGGCGAAGGTGATCAAGGCGGCGAACATCAAGGTCGATTAGTTCTTAAAGGCGGGATTCGGGATTCGAGATTGGAGATTTGAAACCGTGCCCACGGCGTGGGCCATGCTTTTGACTTCCAATCCCTAATCCCGAATCCCCAATCCCTCCGCGCGCTTAACTGAGCGCGCGGAATATCCACTGTGCGTGGCTGAACAAGCGCGCATCCTCCCGGCGCGGCGCGATCACCTGCAGGCCCAGCGGCAGGTTGTTGCGGCCGGTGAACATCGGCAGCGTCAAGGCCGGGACGTGCATGGTGGTCCAGATCACGCAGAAGGAGGCGTCGCCGGTGGCATTGAGCCCCACCGGCGCTTCGCCGTCGCTCGAGGCACCGATCAGCACGTCGTAATCCTTCCACACCGCACCGAGCTGTTCACGGCAGGCTTCGGCCAGCGTGATTGCGTCCCGGTAGCGATCGTACGGGCAGGACAGGCCGTCCTTGAGCCGGTTGTTGCGCAGCGTCTCGCTGATCTGCTCCCAGTGGTGCTCGATCTCGTGCGTGAAGTTGCGCGCGAACTCGTAGCTCGAAATCCAGCGATGCGCGTCCTGAAGACGCTCGAAATCCGGCGGCAGCGTCACGTCCGACACCTTGGCGCCCGCGCGTGCGAGGCGCTGCGCGGCGTCCTCGATCTTCGCCTGGTAGACGCTGTCCACCTTGTTCCACATGGGCGTGCGGCAGAAGCCGATGCGCGGTGCCGGCGCGGGGGCGATCGGCTCCGGTGCAGTACCGAGCAGGACCGCGCGCCACAGGGCGATGTCTTCGACCGAACGCGAGATGAGACCCAGCGTATCGAGCATGCCCGAGGCCTGGCGCACACCGGAGCACGACAGTTCGCCCCAGGTCGGCCGGTAGCCGACGCAGCCGTTGAACGCCGCGGGCCGGATGGTGGACGCCGTGGTTTGGGTGCCGATGGCGAGCGGCACCATGCGGTCGCCAACGGCGGCGCACGAACCCGACGAGGAGCCGCCCGGCGTGCGGGTCGGGTCCATCGGATGCCGCGTCGCGCCCGGATGCCGGTTGGCGAACTCGGTAGTCACCGTCTTGCCGAGCAGCACGCCGCCCGCCTTGCGCGACAGCGCCACGCACGCCGCATCGTCCGCCGGACGGCAGCCCTTGTAGATGGGCGAGCCGTATTCGGTCGGCAGGTCGTAGGTGTCGATGATGTCCTTGATGCCGAAGGGCACGCCGTAGAGCGCGCCCTGTTTCGGCCCGCGGTCCAGCGCGCGCGCCTGCTTCAGCACGTGTTCGGGATCGTGGTGGTACCAGGCGAACACGGCCGGGTCGCGTTCGGCGATGCGCTCGAGATGCGCCTGCGCCACGGCTTCGCAGGTCACGCGGCCCGAAGTGGTGACCGCGGCGATTTCGCTGGCGGTCAGTTCATTCAGTCGTTTGCCGGCAATCGTATCCATGGTGATCTCTCCGCGGTCAGCCTTCCGAAGCACCGCCGTTGGGCGGCGACAGCCGCGGCATCTCGAAACGGTCGGTCACGCGCGTGTAGCCGCCCCTGCCGGCCAACCGCCCGATCGGATTGACGCGGGCCACGTCCACGTGGAAGCGATCGTTGACGAGGCCGTCGTGATAGTGAAAATGCACGACCTCGCCGATGACGAGGTAGTTGGGCCGCTGCCCGAGCTCGACGATCTGCACGAGCTTGCATTCCATCGCCACCGGCGCCTCGGCGATGCGCGGCGGCCGCACCTTGGCCGAAGGCACCGCGGTGAATCCCGCCTCGGCGAGTTCGTTGACGCCGTAGGCGTAGTCGGTGCCGCACACGTTCATGCCGTCCTTGATCGAGTCGGAGACGATGTGCACGACGAACTCGGGAATCGCGCGGATGTTGGCGATGGTGTCCTTGGGGCCGTCCGGCCGGGCGCCGACCGAAAAGGCCAGCATCGCCGGTCCGGAACCCACGGCGTTGAAGAAGCTGAAAGGCGCGGCGTTGGGGCCCTGCGGGCCCAGCGTGGTGACGAGCGCGATGGGGCGCGGCGTGACGGAACCGCACAGGAGTTTGTACTGCGTCTGCCAGTCGAGCTGGTCGGCGGAAAAGTCGGGCATTTTTGAGAACCTTGAGTGAGGAGTGAGGCGATAGGCGATATTAAAGGGGGGACGGAGTGAACGGTGAAAAACGCCGTTGGGTTGCTTCTCGCCTCACCCCTCTCGCCTCACCCCTCACGCTTTTTAGTTGGGCTGCACGTTGCCGGCAGCAACGAGCTTCGCATACTTCGCCACCTCGCGCCGGAAATGCGCGGCGCCCGCCTCCGGGGTGGTGCCGAGCGGATCACCGCCGTCGCGCACGAGGTAGTCGATGACTTCCGGCGACTTCAGGGCTTTCATGATTTCCTCGTGCAGCCGCGCGACGACCGCCTTCGGCGTGCCGGCCGGCACGAAAAACGCGTACCAGTTGTCGATGTCGAAGTCCTTGAAGTACGTGTTCATCGTCGGCAGGTCCGGCAGCGACGACGAACGCCGCGGGGTGGTCACCGCCAGCCCGCGCACCTTGCCCTGCTTGATGAAGGGCTGCACGGTCAGCACGGTGGTGAAGCTGAAATCGACTTCGCCGCCGACCAATGCCGTGGTCGCCGGCACGCCGCCCTTGTATGGCACGTGGATGAGCTTGAGGCCGGAGACCTGCTGCAGCATCTCCTGCGCGAGGTGGCTGGTAGTACCCGCGCCGTTGGAGGCGCCGGTGAGGTCGCCGCCCCGCTTGCGGGCGAGCGCCACGAACTCGGGCACGCTCTTCACCGGCATGCTCGGATGCACCGACAGCACGAGCGGCGCGGACGACACCAGCGAGACGACTTCGAGGTCACGCACGGGATCCAGGGCGGACTTTTTCTGCAGGCTCGCGTTGACCGCAAGCGAGGCGGTTGCGAACAGCAGCGTGTAGCCGTCCGCGGGGGATTTGGCCGCCACCTCCGCGCCGACATGGCCGCCGACGCCGGGCCGGTTTTCCACGACGAAGGGCTGGCCCAGGAGTTCGTTGAACTTGCGGCCGAACAGGCGGGCCTGAAGGTCCGCCCCGCCGCCGGGCGCGATCGGAACGATGATCCGCACCGGTTTCGCGGGCCAGGGCGCAGCGGGTGCTTGTGCGTGCGCGGCCTGAGGCAGCAAGGCCGCCAGGATGGCGGCGGCGCTCCAACTCCGGCCAACGCGATGTCGTGCAGCCCGCGAGCCCCGATGTAACCCCTCACGCCTCACGCCTCACCCCTCACCATTCTCACTCCGGCTTCACGTTGCCCTGCTTGATCAATTTGGCGTACTTCTGCACTTCCTTCGCGTAATACGCCGCCAGCTGTTCCGGCGTGCTGCCGACGGGGTCCGCGCCGTCCTTCACCATGAAGTCCACGACCTCCTGCGACTTCATGGCCTTCATCAGTTCCGCGTGCAGCTTCGTCACGATTTCCTTCGGTGTGCCGGTGGGCACGAACATCGCGTACCAGTTGTCGATCTCGAAGCCCGGGAAGGTTTCGCCCATGGTCGGCATCTCGGGCGCGACACTCGAGCGCTTCGCCGTGGTCACGGCCAGCCCGCGCATGCGGCCGGCTTTCACCTGCGGGTAGACCGACAGAATGGTGGTGAACACGAAATCGGTTTCGCCGGACACCACCGCCAGGGTAGCGGGACCGCCCCCCTTGTAGGGAATGTGCGTGACCTGGATACCGCCCGTGTCCTTAAGCAATTCGAGTGCCAGATGACTGGTGGTGCCGCTGCCGTTGGAGGCGCCGTTCATCTGCCCCTTGCGCGCCTTGGCCAACGCGACGAGTTCCTTCACCGATTTGGCCGGCACGCTGGGATGCACGGCCAGCACCAGCGGCACCGAAGACACCCAGCTCACCGGCGCGAGGTCCTTCACCGGGTCGTAGCCCAGCTTGGGATAGAGCGTGGCGCCGACCGCCAGCGAGGCCGTGGTGAACAGGATGACGGAGCCGTCGGGCGGTGCCTTCGCCGCCAGCTCCGCGCCGATCATGCCGCCGCCGCCCGTGCGGTTTTCGATGACGAAGGTCTGTCCCATGCTCTCGTAGAACTTCTTGCTGAGGAGCCGCCCCTGGATGTCGGTGCCGCCGCCGGCGCCGAACGGCACGATGACGCGCACCGGTTTGGACGGCCAGGCCTGCGCGAACGCACCGCCCGCGCCCAACGCACCCGCCGCTGCGAGCGCCAATACTGCCGGGATCTTCATGGACCTCTCCTCGTCGTCGTTTTTTTTGCGTCGCTCAGCCGCGATAGACCGGTTCCGGCTGGCTGAAGAACGCATGCAGGATGTGATAGCACATGAGGTAGTTGATCTGCTGGAAGCTCGCGTGCGAGATGCCGGCCATCACGGTGAACTGCTTGTCCGGGTTCGGCAGTTTCATGAAGAACTTGATCAGGTCCTCCATGGACGCGATGCCGTCGAATTCGCCGCGCATGACGATCGTCGGCACGGTGATCTTCAGCGGATCGACCAGCGGCAGCTTCGAGCACATATCAACGTAGGTGCCGGTCGGCAGTTCGTGGTCCAGCGCGAGGATCGCGTCGGCGAAGGCATCCACGACTTTCTGTTCGGCGCACCCCGGATGGTCGCGGGAGAAGATCGAATTCACGAAAGCCCGGTCCACCGGCCGCCGCATCTTGGCGATGAACTCCGGCAGCTTTTTCTTGCGTTCCGCCAGCGTCGGGCTGCCCTCGCCCGTCCACACAAAGGCGTCGAGCGCGAGGCGCGCCACGCGCTCGGGATGGCGCTCGGCGAACAGCGCCGCGCGCAGCGCACCCGAGGAAATCCCGTAGACGAGGAACTGCCTGATGCCGCGCGTCTGCATGATGTAGTCCGTCGCGGCCTTCAGGTCATCCGCGCCGTTCGGGATGTCGCAATGAATGGGGCGCGACTTGTCCGAGCGGCCGTAACCTTCCATGTCCACGCACCAGGTCGTGAAACCGCGCTTGGCGAACCAGTCCATCACCGAGGAATCCGGCCGGCCCGGCACGGTCAGGTCGAAGGTCGGCGTCGAGGCCATGGACGAACCGTGAACGAACAGCACCGCAGGCTTGCCATCGGGGCTGCCGGCGAATTTTTCCCACAGGAAGAGTTTGACGTCGCCTTTTTTCGTCCAGTGTTCCTGCCCGGTGACGGTGGCGGTGGTTTGATCCATGGGAAACCTCGAGGCTATTGAATTACGGATATTCGCCGCCAAGACGCCAAGGCGCCAAGAAAAGCGCCTGCTTCAATCGATACCTTGGCGTCTTGGCGCCTTGGCGGCAAAACTGGAATTTCCCTGCGGCACACGCGTGTTGGCAGTTGATGCGGGAACGCACGGGAAAAGAGCGCGAGTCTAGTGCAGCGCTCGGAACAGCGTCAATTTGCCGCGGTGGTCTCGCGCACGGGCGGCGCCACCACTTGCGCGAGCAGCCAGGCGCGGAACGCCGCCACCTTGGGATCATCCGCGCGGCGGCGCGGCGCGACCAGAAAATAGCCTTCCGCCCGGCGCAAGCGCAGCGCGACCGGTGCGAGCAGGCGGCCCTGCGCGAAATCCTCGTCGTGGTAGCGGGCCTGGCCCAGCGCGACGCCGAAGCCCTCGATCGCGCACTGGGTCACGATGCTCAGGTCTTCGTAGTACAGGTCGCGCGCGCCCGGCGGGCGGCGCACGCCGGCCAGTGCGAGCCAGTCCGGCCAGTCGCGCGCGCGCGCGTTGAGGTGCAGGTGCGGCAGCGCGGCCAGTGCTTCGGCATCGATCGCACCGCCCGGCGTGCGCGCGAGCCGCGGCGCCAGCACCGGGGTCAGGTCGTCGTGAAACAGCAGATCCGCCTGCAGTTCACGCCAGCGTCCGCCGCCGTAGAGGATGCCGACGTCGGCGTTGTCGCGCTGGAAATCGACCGGCTCGATGCCCGACGACAGGCGGATCTCGATGTCGGGATGGTCGGCCTGGAAACCCGGCAGGCGCGGGATCAGCCAGCGCACGAAAAAGGTGGTGTAGCCGCGGATCGCGAGCACCTGCCGCGCGCGGCTCTGCGTCAGTTCGGCGGTGGCGGCGGCGATGTGCCCGAAGGCACCGCCGACGGCCTGCGCGTAGGCGATGCCGCCGCGCGTGAGCGCCAGCCCGCGCCCGCTGCGCTCGAACAATTTGAACCCCAGCCACGCTTCCAGCGCGCGCACCTGATGGCTGACGGCCCCCTGGGTTACGTGCAGTTCCGCCGCGGCGGCGGTGAAGCTGAGCAGCCGGGCGACCGCCTCGAAGGCGCGTAAGGGGTTGAGCGGCGGGAGGTTTTGGTCGGTCATGTTCGCTAAGCCTGATGCGTTGAAATTATATGAGTAAAACTAATTACCGAATGAAAACCTTTCGATTGCCCCTCCCGTCGCCCAGCCCTATCATTACCCCCAATAAAAACAAGGCTGCACGGCACTTATCGTCATCGTGCCCGGATTGGCCGGTACTCAAACTAATTCATACCCATTACTTACCGAAGCAGGTTCTTTCATGCCCAACTACCGCACCGATTTCCCCTCCGTCCGTGACCGCGTCAGCGCCGAGGAGTGGGAAGCCCGCGTGAACCTCGCCGCCTGCTACCGCCTGATCGATAAGTTCAGCATGAGCGACCTGATCTACAACCACATCACGGCGCGCATCCCCGGTACGGACGACCACCTGCTGATCAACCTGTACGGCATGCTCTACAAGGAAATCACCGCGTCGAGCCTGGTGAAGATCGACGTCGAAGGCAACATTCTGGACAAACCGGATACCGACTACGGCATCAACAAGTCCGGTTACGTGATCCACGGCTGCATCCACAAGGCGCGGCCCGACATCGGCGCGGTCCTGCACACACACTCGCGCGCGGGCATGGCGGTCTCCGCGATGGCCTGCGGGCTGCTGCCGCTGACGCAGACCGCGACACGCTTCATCGGCCACATCGGCTACCACGATTTCGAGGGCCCGGCGATCGATCTGGGCGAACGCGAGCGGCTGGTGCGCGATCTGAACGGCCACGACGCGATGGTCCTGCGCAACCACGGCCTGCTCACCTGCGGGCCGACGGTGCCGCAGACCTTCAACCTCATGTACAACCTGGAACTGGCCTGCCGCTCGCAGGTCGATGCGATGGCCGCGCGCACCGAACTCCGCCTGCCGCCGGAAGAAGTGGTCAAGGCCGCCGCGCACCTCTACCAGCCCGGCACGCGCCGTCCGTACGGCGAACTCGAATGGCCCGCCATGCTGCGCCTGCTGGACGCCGAGCCGGGCGGATTCGCCCCCTATACCCACTGAGCCCACTGAGGGCACGGAAACGACGCATGCTGCGCCGGGCCTTTCTGGGCGGACTGCTCGCCGCCGGCAGCGCGGCGCTCCTCGGCGCGCGCGTTGCCGGGGGCGCGGACGGCGTGAACGCGGCGCCGCACGCGGACCTGCTGGCGATCGATGTGCACAGCCACGCCTGGCGGCGCAAGGATTTCGCCGCCGACCTGCGCCAGGGCCGCATGTCCGCGGCGGTGATGGTGGTGACCTCCGACCGGCTGCTGATCAACCGGGACAGCGGCCGGCTGCGGGCGCTGGGCACGCCGGCGCCGGGACAACTGAACGCCAATGCCCTGCAGCAGCTCGCCGACCTCACGCAGGCCATCGCGCAGGCCGAACTGGCCTCGATCCGCGCCCCCGCCGACCTCGCCCGCGCGCGCGCTGCCGGCACGCCGGGCGTGATCCTCGGCTTCGAGGGCGCCGACGTGCTCGAAGGCAGCCTCGCGCGGGTCGGCGAACTCCAGGCCGCGGGCACGCGCCTGCTCCAGCTCGTGCATTACCGCGTCAATGAACTCGGCGACATCCAGACCGAAGACGCGGTGCATCGCGGCCTGACGCCGTTCGGCGCCGACGTGGTTCGTGCCTGCAACCGGCTCGGCATCATCGTCGACGTCGCGCATGCGACCTACGACATGACCGTGCAGGTGGCGAAAACGACCACCCGGCCGCTCCTCCTGTCCCACACCCTGCTGACGAACGCGCCCGGCCGCTACTCGCGTGGCATCACGCGCGATCACGCGCGGGCCGTCAGCGAAACCGGCGGGATGATTGGCGTGGTGCCCTTCCCGGGGTCGTTTCCCACACTCCGGGACTACAGCGAAGGCTTCGTGCGCATGGCCGATGCCGTGGGCGTGGACCACGTCGGCATCGGCAGCGATCTCGCGGGCATCGTCGGCACGCCGCCCTTCCGCCGTTACGAACAGCTCCCGGCGCTCGCGCAGGCGCTGACCGACCGCGGTTTCAGCCGCGATGACCTGGCGAAGATCGCCGGCGGCAACTTCCTGCGCGTATTCACGGCGGTCAGCGCCGCCGCCTGAATACGCCATCCACTGATCCGCACCTCAGACCGACCACGACGCGCGAGGCCCGGACACACGGGCACGCGTGCCGCCACCAGGAGGAAACATGAAATTCGCACGCGCACTCGCCATTCCGCTCTCAGCCCTCGCCGCGGCGGCCGTCCCGCTGCACGCCGCTGCGCAGGCGACCGGCAAAAATGCCTACCCGGCGAAACCGATCCGCATCATCGTGCCCTTCCCGCCCGGCGGCAGCAACGACATCCTCGGCCGTTTCGTCGGCCAGAAACTGGCGGAGCGCCTCGGCCAGACGACGGTGATCGACAACCGCGCCGGGGCCGACGGCATCATCGGCACCGACATCGCCGCCAAATCGCTGCCGGACGGCTACACGCTGCTCGTCGTCTCCACCAGCTATTCGATGAACCCGGCGGTGCACAAACTGCCGTATGACCCGCTGAAAGCGCTCCAGCCGGTCGCGCTGATCGGCACCGGCCCCAATCTGCTGGCGGTCTCGCCCTCGGTGCCCGTGAATTCGGTCAAGGACCTGATCGCGCTCGCCAAGGCGAAGCCCGGCCAGTTGCGCTACG
Source organism: Burkholderiales bacterium (assembly GCA_050741255.1). Classification (GTDB taxonomy): domain Bacteria; phylum Pseudomonadota; class Gammaproteobacteria; order Burkholderiales; family SG8-41; genus CAZXNF01. Next base: position 17,423 of record JBOIEQ010000014.1, read on the forward strand.
CCTCCTCCGGCATCGGCGGCTTCAACCACTTCGGCGGCGAACTGTTCAAGTCGATGGCGGGCATCGACATCATCCACATCCCGTACAAGGGCGGCGGCCCGGCCATGATCGACGTGATGTCGGGCCAGGTGGAAATCCTGATCAGCACGCTGATCCAGGCGCTGCCGCACATCCGCTCCGGCAAGCTGAAAGCGCTGGGCGTCGGCAGCGCGAAGCGCACGCCGGTGCTGCCGGACGTGCCGGTCATCGCCGAAACCATCCCCGGCTACGACGGCAGCATCTGGTGGGGCCTGCTCGCGCCGGCGGGTCTGCCCGCGCCCGTGCTCGCGAAGCTCAACACCGAGATCGGCGTCATCCTGCGCGACCCGGAAACCGCGAAACGGCTCGCCGCGGAGGCCGCCGAACCGGTGGTCGCACCCCCGGAGGCCTTCGGCAAGATCATCGCCGACGACATCGCCAAGTTCACGCGCGTCGCCAAGCAGGCCGGCATCAGCGCGCAACCCTGATTTTTATCCCACGCCACAACCCACGCAGGAGCCTCACATGGATTTCAGCCTCACCGACGAACAGCGCGCCATGGTGGACACCGTGCGCAAGGTGCGCCACGACGTGCTCGCGCCCAACGCCATCAAGTGGCTGAATGGCGACTTCCCCTACGCCAGCATGCAGGCGCTGGCCGACGTGGGCGTGCTGGGAATGGCGGTGCCCACGGAATACGGCGGCATGGACGCCAGCGTGCTCGACACCGTGCTGGTGCTGGAGGAAATCGGCAAGGCCTGCTACGCCACCGCGCTCGCCGCTCTCGGTGAAATCGGCGTGCAGGCACGCATCATCGGCAGCTACGCGCCGCCGCACCTCAAGAAGAAATACCTGCCGCGGGTGGCCGACGGCTCGGGCCTGCTGGCGATCTGCCTGACCGAACCCGACGCCGGCACCGACGTGCCGAACTACCGGACGAATTCGGTGGTCAAGGGCGACCGCGTGATCGTGAACGGCGCGAAGACGCTGATCAGCCGCGCCGACATTGCGGACGTGCTGATCGTGTTCACGCGGGTGAACAGCGTGCCCGGTGCCGCCGGCATCGGCTGCGTGCTGGTCGACAAGGCTACCCCCGGCCTCACCGCGAAGCCGAGCTACCACACGATGGGCGGCGAGTACCTGTGCGACGTGGTGTTCGACAACTGCGAAGTCCCGCTCGACAACCTGATCCTGCACGAGAACAGCATGAAGACGCTGCTCGCCGCGTTCAACACGCAGCGCTGCCTGAACGCCGCGGTCTGCCTCGGCCTCGCGGAAGGCGGCCTGGAGGAAGCGATCCGCTACATGCGCGACCGCCGGGCCTTCGGCAAGGCGATCGGCGATTTTCAGGGCATGCGCTGGAAAGCGGCCGACATGGTGATCGAAATCGAGGCCGGGCGCGGCCTGCTCTACCGCGCGGCGGTCAGCGGCGACAAATTCCCCGAGCGCCGGCTCGCGGCGATGGCCAAGATCTACTGCAACGAGATGGCGATCCGCGTCACCAGCGAGGCGGTGCAGGTGCACGGCGGTTACGGCTACACCGACGAGTTCGCGGTGTCGCGACTGTTCCGGGGCGCGCGCTTCGGCAGCCTGGGCGGCGGCACCACGGAGACGCTGCGCAACTTCGTCGGCCAGCACATCGTCGAGAAGATGGACCTCTCGACGGGTCTGACCGGCCTGAACAACTTCTGACGCCGGAATCCCACGATGGCAACCCTCTGGCCGCAGTACGGGCACATCACCGCCGAAGCGCGGGGCAATGTCGCCCTGATCACGTTGAACCGGCCCGGAGCCGCGAACGCGCTCGCCAGCACCACGGTGCGCGAACTCGCCGACGCGCTGGCGGTGGTGAACCGCGAGGAGAGTCTGCGCGCGCTGGTGCTCACCGGCAGCGGCAACAAGGTGTTCTGCGCCGGCGCGGATCTCAAGGAACGCCGCGACAACCCCGGCCGCGACTGGGAAATCAGGCGCCCGCTGCTGAAATTCTGGAACGACCTCTTTACACTGCCGAAACCGCTGGTGATCGCGGCCAACGGCCACGGCGCGGGTGGCGGTTTCGAACTGCTGATGCTGGCCGACGCGGTCGTCGTCAGTGAAAAGGCCGAATTCTGGCTCCCGGAAATCCAGTGGGGCGGCATCCCCGGCGGCTGGGGCACGCAATTGCTGCCGCGGCTGGTCGGGCCGGTGCGGGCGCGCTGGATCGCGCTCTCCGGGCAGCGCCTCACCGCGCGCGATCTCATGGAGTACGGTCTCGCCACGCATTGCGTCGCACCCGAACAGGTGCTCGGGCGCGCACTGGAAGCGGCGCAGCTCCTCGCCTCGCGTCCCGCCGCCGCCGTCGCGGCCGCGAAGGAAGCGCTGCGCCACGCGCTATCCACCGCGCTGCCGACCGGCGTCGAAGTCGAAGACCGGCTGCTGCAGATCGCCGCCGCCTCGCCCGACCGCCAGGCCGGGCTCGAACGCTTCGCGAAAGGCGAGCGCGGCTGATGCAGTCCGCGGCAACGGTGGCGACGGAACCCGCGCTCGATCCGCTCGTCGCGTGGTCGCAAGGGCTGCGCTGGGACGCCCTGCCGGAAGTCACGCGGGCGATGGTCCGCAATGAACTGCTCGACTATCTCGGCGCCGCCATCGCCGGCCGCGCCGTGGCGGGTATCCCGCCCTGGCTGCAGGTGCTGATCGACATGGGCGGCCGTCCCGACGCCGCGGTGCTCGGCGGACCGAAGCTGCCCGCGCACACCGCCGCGCTGTGCAATGGCTACTACGGCCACGTCCTCGAGATGGACGACACGCATGACGAAGCGGTGCTGCACGCCGGTGCGGCAACGATCCCCGCCGTGCTGGCGGCGGCAGGACTGCGCGCGCAGCGAGGCCAGCCGGTCAGCGGGCAGGACGTGTGCTCGGCGGTGCTCGTCGGCATCGAAGTCACCTGCCGCCTCGGCGTCGCCACGCGGTTGAACCTTGTCGAGGGCGGCTGGATCTACACGGCGCTGCTCGGCCACTTCGGCGCCACGCTTGCCGTCACCCGCCTCCTCGGCGCAAGCCCCGAGGCGACACGCCACGCGCTGGGCATCGTCTATTGCCTCGCCTCCGGCAATCACCAGTCCACGCGCGAAGGCGCGTCGACCAAGCACGTGCAGCCGGGCTTCGCGGCGGCGAACGCGGTCCTCGCCGCGCTGATGGGCGGCGCCGGTCTCGACGGCGTGCGCGCACCCATCACGGGTGAAGACGGCCTCAGCCGCGTCTATCTGCGCGAGCGTTTCGACATCCAACGCGCGACCGCGGACCTCGGCCAGCGCTTCGAGATCGACCGCCTCTCGTTCAAGCCCTACCCCACCTGCCGCCTGACGCATCCGGCGATCAGCGCCGCGCTCCGCTTGCACGCCGCGCTGGGCGGCCGGACCGACACACTCGACCGCATCGAGCTGGTGATCGGCCCGCAGGCGCACGACGTGGTCGGCCGCGCGACGCCCGAACGCCTGACACCGGTCACCCGCGTCGCCGCACAGTTCAGCGTGCAATGGGCGGTTGCGGTCGCGCTCGCACATGGCGCGGTGACGCCGCGCCAGTTGCTCGCGGAGATTCCGCCCTCCGCGCGCGTCCAGGCGCTGATCGCCCGCATCGACTGCCGCGCCGATGCGGCGGCCGCGCAACGCGACGTCGGCGGCTGCACGCTGCGCGCGCACGGCCCCGCCGGCCTGCGCGAAGTGCAGGAAACCAATGCCAAGGGGCATCCGGACAACCCGCTGACCGCGCCGGAACTGCTCGCCAAGTTCACGGCGAACGTCGCGCTGGCGGGCATCGATGGCAATGCCGCCGCCGCACTCGCACAGCAGATTCTCGGCCTCGACGCCGCGGCAGACCTGTCGCCGTTGCTGGCGCAACTGCAAGCCCTTTCCCCACCCTTACCGGAAACACGCCATGTCTGAATCCGCGCCCGCCGATCTCATCCTCACGCGCATCGAAGACCGCGGCGAGGCCGGACAGATCGCCTGGGTCACCGTCAACAACGCCGCCAAGCGCAATACGCTGGGCATGCCGGGCAAGCGCGCGATCGCCGACACCTTCAACCGGCTGGGACGCAACGACAAGCTGCGCGCGGCCGTCATTACCGGGGCGGGCGACAAGTCCTTCATCGCCGGCGCCGACATCGCCGAGATGAAGGATCTGGACGCGGCGGGCGCGGAGGTGGAACACACGCTGACGCACATCGCCAACGAATCGATCCGGCTGTGCCCGGTGCCGGTGATCGCCCGCATCAACGGCTACTGCCTCGGCTTCGGCATGGAACTCGCCGCCGCCTGCGACCTGCGCGTGGGCGTGGACACGGCGAAGTTCGGCATGCCGGAAGTGCGCGTCGGCATACCCTCGGGCATGGAAGCCGTGCTGCTGCCGAGCCTGATCGGCTGGGGCAAGAGCACCGAACTGATCTTCACCGGGGACCTGATCGACGCGCAGGAGGCCTACCGCATCGGCTTCCTGCAGAAAATGGTCGCCGCCGACGCGCTCGACGCCGCGGTCGAGCAATGGCTGTCGTCGCTGCTGAAGGGCGGCCCGCGCGTCATGCGCAGCCAGAAAATGCTCATGCGCGACTGGGAGCGCATGTCGCTCAACGACGGCATCTGGGCGGGCATCCGCGCCTGCGTCGAGGCCCGCAGCACCGACGAACCCAGGCGGATGATGGAAGCGTTCATCAACCGCAAACGCAAGTAACGCCCGTCGCAGGAGAAATTCCTATGCACGCGAAGTCACTGGCGATCACCGTCGCACTCACCGCAGGCACCCTGCAGTGCGCGATAGCGCAGACCTGGCCGGCCAAGCCCGTGCGCTATCTCGTGGGCTACGCCCCCGGTGGCGGCACGGACATCGTCGCCCGCACCATGGGTGTAAAGCTGACGGAACTGCTGGGCCAGCAGTTCGTCATCGACAACCGGCCGGGGGCCGGCGGCAATATCGCCACCGAGACCCTGATCCGCGCGCCGGCGGACGGCTACACGATCATGGCGGGCAACATCGGCCCGATCGCGGTAAATCCGAGCCTCTACAAGCTCGCCTTCGATCCGCTGAAGGATCTGGCGCCCGTGTCGCTGCTCGCGCTGGCACCCTTGCTGATCGTCGTGCATCCCACCCTGCCGGCGAAGAACGTGAAGGAACTCATCGCGCTGGCCAAGCGCGAGCCGGGCAAGCTCAGCTACTCGTCGGCCGGGACCGGCTCGTCCAACCACCTGGCGGGCGCGCTGTTCAATCTGCAGGCGGGCGTCGAAACCGTGCACATCCCGTACCGGGGCGCGGGCCCGGCCATGGTCGACCTGCTCGCGGGACAGGTGATGCTGTCCTTTGTGACCATGCCTTCCGCGATGAGCCACATCAAGACTGGCAAGCTGCGCGTACTGGCCGTGACCAGCAACAAACGCTCCTCGATCGCGCCGGAGGTGCCGACCACCGCGGAAGCGGGCCTGCCCGGACACGAAGTCAGTGCCTGGTACAGCGTCGTCGTCGCGGCGGGCACGCCCAAACCCGTCATCGACCGGTTGCACGGCGCGCTCGTCAAGACGCTGCAGTCCCCCGACGTGCGGGACCGCCTGATCGCCGAAGGGGCGGACCCCATCGGCAACACCCCCGAGGAATTCGGCGCCTTCATGGCCGCCGAAACCGCCAAGTGGGCCAAAGTCGTGAAAGTTTCCGGAATGAAGGCCGAATAAATGTATCTGCTCGAACACGACGCCAAACAACTACTTGCCGCCCACGGCATTCCGCTGCCGGCGGGCGTGCTGTTCGACAACCCGGCGACGCCACCGAAACTGCCGCCGGGACCCTGGGTCGTCAAAGCCCAGGTCGCCGCCGGCGGGCGCGGCAAGGCGGGCGGGATCCGCAAGACTGCGGCCGAACAGGAAACCCTCGCTGCGGCTACGGACATCCTAAACGTGCGCATCCGCAATCTACCGGTGCGCGCCTGCCGCATCGAGCAGCAGGTCAGCAGCGCGACCGAAACCTACCTGAGCCTGATGATCGATGCCGCGACGGCTGGCGTGCGCGTCATGCTCGCGCCGCGCGGTGGCGTCGATATCGAAGCCCTGTCGGAACAGCCCGGCGTCGTGCGCAACGAAATCTGCGATCCCGATCCCGCCGCGGTCGCCGCGTGCGTGGACCGCCTGTCCGCTGATGTCGCGGAGCCGCTGCGCGGCGCGCTGCGCGCGGCGGGCCGCGCGCTGGCCAAGGCCTTCTTCGCGCACGAGTGCATGCTGCTGGAAATCAATCCGCTGTTCGTCATGGCGAACGGCAGCTGGCTCGCCGGCGACGCGAAGATGATCACCGACGATAACGCGCTCGAACGCCAGCCCGCGCTGCAGGCGCTGCTGAAAGCGCGCGGCGCTGCCTACCCCGAGGTCGCGCTCAAGTCCGAATACGGCTGCGACTACGTGGTGATCGACGACGACGGCGAAATCGGACTCCTGACCACCGGCGCCGGGCTGTCGATGATGCTGGTCGACGAGCTGCGCGCGGCCGGCCTCAAACCCTACAACTTCCTCGACGTGCGCACCGGCGGCCTGCGCGGAGACCCCACGCGCCTGGTACACGTGCTCGACTGGATCGCGCGGGGAAAGAACATCAAGGTCGTGCTGGTCAACGTGTTCGCCGGCATCACCGATCTCGGCGAATTCTCGCGCCTGCTCGCCACCGCACTCGAGCGGGCGTCGCTCAAGGTCCCCGTGGTCGCGCGCCTCGTCGGCAACAATCTCGAAGCCGCGCGCGGCGTGCTGGCCGAACACGGCATTGCGCTGGAGCCGGATCTCGACGCCGCGCTCGCCATCGTGCGCAAACATCTTGCATAGAAACCCATGAACCACAGAGGCACTGAGGCGCGGAGAAATGCCTGGCTACGAAATTCCTGCTGTTTGACCTTCTCCGTGTCTCCGTGCCTCTGTGGTTCCATCCTGGCTCCCCAATGATCAACCCCCGTATCGATAGCAAGACTCCCGTCCTCGTGCAAGGCATCACCGGCCGCGCCGGCCGCCAGCATTCAAAGCTCATGCGCCAGTACGGCACGAACATCGTGGCCGGCGTCTCGCCCAAGTCCGACACCCGGGATGTCGACGGCGTGCCTGTATACGCGGATTGCCGCGAGGCGGTCGCCGCGACCGGCGCCACCGCCAGTGTGCTGCTGGTGGGGGCGATGCAGCTCCTCGATGCCATCCGTGACGCGGTGGACGCCGGCCTCCAGCTGATCGTGACGCCGACTGAAGGCATGCCCGTGCACGACGCGCTCGTGGCCCGCCGGCTCGTGCAGGCCGCCGACGTGACCTGGATCGGCGCCTCCACGCCGGGCATGGCGGTGCCGGGCGCCGCCAAGCTCGGTTTTCTCCCGGACACGGCACTCCTCCCCGGCCCGCTCGGCATCATGTCCAAGAGCGGCACGCTGTCCTATGAAGCCGGTTACCGGCTCGCGCTGCGCGGCATCGGCGCATCGGTATGGGTCGGCGTCGGCGGCGATCCGGTGAAAGGCACGCGCTTCGCGGAGCTGGTGCCGTTCTATGCGGCCGACCCTGCTACCCAGGCGCTGCTGATCGTCGGCGAAATCGGCGGCAACGAGGAAGAAGAGTTCGCGGCCGCGCTGTCGGCGCAGCGGTTTGCGAAACCCGCGTTCGCGCTCATCGCGGGTCGCAGCTCGCCCGAGGGCGTGACGATGGGGCACGCCGGCGCGATCGCGCACGGCAGCCACGGCGGTTATGCGGCGAAACGCGCCGCGCTCGAAGCTGCGGGCGCCACCGTGTTCGACTCCCTCGACGCGATGGTCAAGGGCATCGAAGCCTGGCGAAAGAAAAGCGCCTAGCAGCGTTTAATACGTCGGCCGCGGCCGGAAATACTGGTCGCGGTCGATGGACTTGACGTCCATCTTCTGCACCGCGGTGCCTTTCAGCACGTCGAGCACGACGACCGCGCCCGCGTCGCCGCTCGCCCACAGGCGGCGGTAGAAATCCGCCTGGCCGGACACCGGCTGTCCGCGCACGCCGACGATGATATCGCCCTGCGCGAGGCCCGCCTTGTCCGCCGGGCTCTCCGGCGACACGCGCGACACCACCAGCTTGCCCTGCACGTCCTGCGTGTTCACGCCCAGCCACGGCTTCGGCTTCAACGGGCTTTTGCCGTTGGCGATGAGATCGCCGAGGATGGGTTTCAGCAGGTCGATGGGCACGAACATGTTGCCGGGCAGCGTCTGGCGGCCACCGATCGCGTCGTTGACCGCGAGCGAGCCCACGCCGAGCAGCTTGCCGTCGCGGCTGACGAGCGCGGAACCCTGCCAGTTGACGGTGGCCGGCGCGGTAAAGATCGCTTCGTCCAGGAGATACTCCCAGGGACCGGCGAACTGCCGTCGCGAGACGACGTACGCGGGTGCAACGCCGTCGAAACCGACGATCAGCACAGGCTCGGCATCCGCCAGCTTGGCCGACGCCCCGAAATCGATCGGCCTGATCGTCAGCGGCTGGATGGTGCGCAGCAGACCGAAACCGGTCGCGTTGTCGTAGGCCACGATGGCCGCCGGGATGGTCCTGCCGCCGGCATCCACCACCTCGACCTTCTCTGCCTCGATGATGAGATAGCCGATGGTCAGGATCAGGCCGCTGGAGTCGATAACGATGCCGCTGCCCTCGCGCTGCGCGCCCAGATTGAGGTTGCTGCGCGCATCGCGCACCGCCGTCGTGCGCACCAGCACCACGGAAAGATCGTTGACGGTCATTTCCCGCGCGCCGCGCGGCGCGGACGGGGCGTCCGGCGCCGTGGCTGCATGGACCCCGGGCACGGACGCAAACAGCATCAGGCCTGCGGCCAGCAGCGCGGCCAGCAGCCCGCGATCAGTGCAAAAATCGATTCGGCGGCTCATGGCGTGTTTGTCCAGGGAAGGAAGCGGGAAAGGATGCGACGAGAGGTTGCAAATAGTATGCCCGTCATCCCGGTTCCGCAATCGCGCGCGCGGACGAAGGCGAACAACCCGCGCCAGCCACTGTCACGCAGCATGGAAAATGGGCTACATTCACAGGCTGTGCGCCGGTGGTTGCCGCGGTGGTTGCCGGTTGGGCCAACGCCGCGCAGCAGGAACCCCTGGTTGCCTCGTTTTTCCCTCACCCCTAACGCGAACCGCAGGAGCAGCACCGACATGGAACTGGGACTCAAGGGCAAGGTCGCCGTCATCACCGGCGGCACGGAAGGCATCGGCAAGGCGGCGGCGTTCCTGTTCGCGGCCGAAGGCGCGAACGTGGCGATCTGCGGCCGCAACCAGGAACGCCTCGACAAGGTCGGCTCCGCGCTCGGCAAGGACCATCTGGCGGTGCAGGCCGACATCGGCACGAAGGACGGAGTGGAGAAATTCATCGCCGCCGTCGTCAAGCGCTACGGGCGCCTCGACATCCTCGTCAACAACGCCGGCACCTCCATGCGCGGCAAATTCCTGGAAGTGGACGACGCCAAGTGGCAGTCCGACCTCGACCTCAAGGTGTTCGGCGCGATCCGCTGCATGCGACTGGCGATCCCGCACATGCAGAAACAGGGCGGCGGCCGCATCATCAACATTGCCATCGTGAACGCCAAGACGCCGGCGGCGGAATCCATGCCGACGGCGATCTCGCGGGCGGCCGGCATGGCCATCACCAAGTCGCTGTCGAAGGAATTCGCGGCGTCCAACATCCTGGTCAACACGGTGTGCATCGGCAAGATCAAGTCCGGCCAGCACGAACGCCGCTCGGCCAAGGAAGGCATCACGCCGGACGCCTATTACCAGCGCGAAGCCAAGGGCATCCCGATGGGCCGCTTTGGCGAAGCCGAGGAAGCCGCGAGCGCGATCGTGTTCCTGTGCTCCGATGCCGCCAGCTATGTCACGGGCACCAACATCAACCTCGACGGCGGCATGTCGGGCACGCTGTAAGGTAGGACTCCCATGAACGCGCCCGACTTCACGGCAATCCGCCGCGAGTTTCCCACGCTCGAACGCTGGGTCTATCTCGACTCCGCGCGCAAGACCGTGCCGCCGCGCTGCGTCGAGCAGGCGATGCAGGCGTATTGCAAGGATATCTACGAGGAAGCCGGTGCGAGCGCGTGGGACTCCGCCCATCTCGACACCACGCGCACGCTGCTGGCGGACCTGCTCGGCGCGAAACCGTCCGAACTGGCGTTCGTCAAGAACACCACCGAGGGCCTCAACATCGCCTCGCACGGCTTCGACCTCGCGCCCGGCGACAACATCGTCCTCACCGACCGCGAGCACGTCAACAACGTGTGGACGTGGAAGCACTGGGAAGCCAAAGGCGTCGAGGTGCGCGCCGCCAGGCACGAGACGGGCCGGCTGACGCTCGATGCGTTCCGCCGCGTCATCGACGACCGCACCCGCATGATCAGCACCGCCTGGGTCACCTACGGCAACGGCTATCGCGTCGACCTGCCCGCGTTGGGCGCCCTGTGCCGCGAGCGCGACATCCGGCTGGTAGTGGACGGTGTGCAGGGCGCGGGCATCCTGAACCAGCGCTTCGACAGTCTCGGCGCCGACGTCATCGCGCTCGGCGGCCACAAGCACCTGTTGGGACTGACCGGCACCGGGCTCGTATGGGTGCGCGAGGCGCTGATCCCGCAACTGAAGACTCCCTTCATCAAGCCCTTGTCCGCCGTCGGTGCGAGTGAAAACCGCCAGTTCGATTACGTGCACGATGCGCACCGGCTGGAAGGCGGCAACCTCAGCTTCCTCGGCCTGCGCGTGCTGGCCGCGACCGGCGCGTTCCTGCGCGACATCGGCCTAGACAAGATCGAAGCGCGCATTCAGGCGCTGACCACCCGCTTCATGGAAGGCGCACAACGCGCGGGCATCCCGGTGCTGACGCCGGCACCATGGACCGAGCGCGCGCAAATCGTGAGCCTCGGCGTGGCTGACCCGGAAGGCCTGCGCCGGGCACTGTACGCGGAGAAAATCGTGGTAAACGTGAAGGACGACGCGCTGCGGGTGTCTTGCTCGTTCTACAACAACGAGGAAAACCTGGAGCGTTGTCTCGCCGCGATCGTGCGGCTTACCCGGTCGCGGGCGGCCGCCTAGTCCGCTGGCACTGCGGCGGCGGGCGGGAAGTCACTGGTGCCGCTGGCCGGATTCGAACTGGCGACCTTCGCATTACGAATGCGCTGCTCTACCAACTGAGCTACAGCGGCGGACGGGGATTTTTCGAGCGCGCGATTGTAGCAGGCGCCGGGGCGGTCAGCCCCCCGCCGGCGCGCACGGACCGCACGCGCACGATGACGTCCACGCCATCGGTCATCATGCCGGGCGGCAGCGGCGGCAGGCCGCTGATCGAAATGCTGTCCGCCGGGATGTCCGTCAGTTGGCCGGTATCGACGTGGTAGCGGTGATGGTGCGGCTCCGGATTCGGGTCGTAGAACACCTTGCTCGGATCCACGATCACCTCGCGGGCCAGGCCCTTGGCCACGAACAGCTTGAGCGTGTTGTAGACCGTGGCTTTGGAGGTCTCGGCCGCGCGCTCGTTCACGATCGCCAGTATCCGATCGGCCGACAGGTGCTCCATGCGGCTGAACAGCGCGCAGGCGATCTCTATCCGCTGATGCGTCGGCGTAACCCCATGATTACGCAATATTTCAGGTATTTCCTCGCGTGTGTATTTCGGACTCATGACGATTTGATTCTAGGCCAAGGTTTGGACTGTGTCTAATTTGACGACCGCGGTCCACCCGCGTTCTGAGGTGCGCCATGGCCACGCAGCGTCCCGAAAAAAGCCGGTGCTAAGATCTTTTCGCGCCGGCGGCGGACGATTGCGTGACATATGTCCCCGGTGGCGAGTACCGAAAAAACCGATGGAAATCCGGCGGTTCCGTTCATTCCCACCGGCCGACCGCCCATCGGGATTCGGTGGAGTCCACCCACCGGCATCACTACCATGCCGTTCACAAGGGAGTTCCCGTCATGGCTCGACCGCACGTTCAGCACGGCGTTACCCTGGTTGAACTGATGATCGTACTGGTCATCGTTGCAATCCTGGCGGCGATCGGCATTCCGTCCTACCGCGACCACATCCGTCGCGGCGCACGGTCGTCGGCGCAGCAGTTCCTGCTCGATCTTGCGCAGAAACAGGAGCAGTTTTTCCTCGACCAGCGCCAGTACGCGACCCTGGTCGGCCCGCCGGGCACCGCCAACTCCCTGAATCTCGATTTCGCGAACTCGCCCGCGGCCAAGTACTACCAGGCGCCGGTCATTAACGTGGCCGCCGGACCGCCCGCGACGTTCCGCATCACGATCACGCCCGTCGTCGGCAGCCCGGTCGACGGGGACGGCGTCCTCGTGATCAACAACCTTCAGCAGAAGTGGCGTGAGGTGGACGGCAACTCCACCTACGAATCGGGCGTGGGCCGGGACTGCCGATGGGAAGAACAATCATGCATCCCCGGCTGATCCGTTCTCCGCACCGGCGCAGCGGGCCGGGGTTTACGTTGATCGAGATGATGGTGGTCATCGCGATCGCCGCCATCCTGCTGACGATCGGGTTGCCCAATCTGCGGGACTTCCTCGCCGACCAGCGCGTGCGCACCGCGGCATCGGACCTGGTGTCCGAAATCGCCCTGGCGCGCGCGCGGGCGATCCAGGACAGCCGCCGCGTCTACTTCCAGCGCACCGCCGTCGACTGGAAGGACGGCTGGATCATTTTCGTCGACCAGAACAGCAATGGCGCCTACGACAACGGCGAGGAAATCAAGATCAGCCAGGGCCTGCCGGGACGGCTGCGCATCTGCTCAACCGTGACCGACTTCGGCACCAACCTGATCTTCCGGCCGGATGGCCGCGTGGTGCGCACCACCGCGGTCGGGGCCAACGACGGACTCTATCTCGTCGATGAACTGGGCGACACGGACCCCACCAACAACAAGATCCGCGGGCTGCTGTTCGGGACCTCGGGCCGCGTCACCACATTGAAAGCCAACGGGGTCGCACCGCCATGCTGACCACCAGAACCGCCGGCTTCACCCTGATCGAGGTGCTGGTCACGCTCGTGATCCTGATGTTCGGCCTGCTCGGCATCGCGGGCCTGATGGCCAAGGGCCAGCGCGCCTCGTTTGAAGCCTTCCAGCGCCAGCAGGCGCTCGCGCTCGCGAACGACATGGCCGAACGCATCCGCACCAACCGCGCCGCGGCCCCGGCCTATGCACTCGCGGCGGCGCCGGGCGCATCCCCCATGGTGGGTGAACAAGCGCTTTACGACGACCTTCTGACCACCGCCATCCTGGATTGCGGCGCGGGCTCTTCCTGCAACGCCGCCAACCTTGCCGCCTATGACCTCGCGCTGTGGGACGGATTGCTCACCGGGTATACGGAAAAGCAGGCGGTCGGCGGCGCCTCGATCGGGGGCATCGTCAACGCCCGCGGCTGCGTCGAAGCGCTGGCGGGCGCGACCGCCTGCCCGGCACCGCCCGCGGGCGTGAATGTGTTTTCGAGCACGACCTATCGCGTCAGCGTCACCTGGCAAGGCGAGGAGGAAACCCTCGCCCCCACCGCGTCGGCCTGCGGCAACGGACTCTACGGCACGGCAGCGCGCCGCCGCCTCGTCTTCCTCGATGTGCTGGTCTACCAGGCATGCCCCTGACATGAAAACCCATCATCCACGCACCGCACTCGCCTCGTTTTACGCCCGCGGCCTGTCGCTGATCGAACTGCTGGTCGGGATGACCATCGGCCTCGTGCTCACGCTCGGCCTGTTCACGATGATCGCCAGCTCCTCCCAGGCCTTCAAGGTGCAGGACGACTTCGCCCGCATGCAGGAGAGCGCGACCTTCGCCTTGCGCTACGTCGGCGATTCGGTGCGGCACGCGGGTTTCTTCGGCTCGCTCATCAACCCCGGCAACTCCTCCAACCAGGGCGTTTCGATCACGACCGATTGCGGCTCCGCCGGCAATGCGCCGTCGCTCGGATGGGCGATTTTCATGCGCGATCCGCTGGTCGCCTTTGCCGATGTCACCACCGCCACCGTCAACGGCCTGTTCCCGTGCATCGCCTCCACCAACTTCCAGGACGGGCCGATCCTGGTGACCCGCCTCGCCATGGGCTACCGCATTCCGGACCCCGACAACGACGGCAACCGCTCCGACGGCCTGGCGGCGCAACCGAACTTCAACACCACCATTTATGTCCAGTCGGACCCCTACGCCGCCGTGATGTTTTACGGCGCCGATTACGCGGGCCTGCGCGGCGGCGGCACCGCCACCAAGTTCCTGCCCAACGGCCGCGACTACGACATCTTCCAGTACAACACGCACATCTATTACATCCGGCCGTGCAGCCGCCCGGCCGCCGGCACCGTCTGCACGGCCGCCGCCGACGGCGGCCAGCCGATCCCGACGCTGGTGCGCCAGGAACTGGTGGGCAGCGCGCTGGTGGAGGTGCCGCTGGTCGAAGGCGTCGAGCGCATCGACTACCGCTACGGCATCGACAACGACCAGAACGGGATTCCCGAGCAGTTCCTGCGCGTGCCCGCCGCCACCGACTGGCCCAACATCGTTTCCGTCAAGATCTCGGTCCTCGTGCGCTCGCCCAACATGCTGGTCGAGCAGGACGACAGCGGCAAAACCTACGATCTCGACGGCGACGGCACGGTCGATTTCCGCTGCACGGATCCGGCCATCCTGCTGTTGAATCCGCGGGCCTGCAATTACAAGCGGAAGGTGTTCTCGCAGATTTTCCAGTTGCGCAACATCGCGCAAAGGAGAGGCGCATGAAACAGCTCGTCCACCCCCCTCGTCACCACCAGCGCGGCGCCGTGCTGGTCGTCGGCCTCATCATGCTCGCGGTCATGACGCTGTTCGTGATCTCCATGCTGAAGACCTCGATCATCGAACTGAAGATCGGCGGCGCGAGCCAGGTCGCCGCGCTGAACTTCTCCAACGCGGAAACCGCCATCGACGATTTCATCCAGAAGAACAACGGCCGCTTCGCGCCGAACTTCCTGGGCCTGCCGTTCGGCTCGGGCGGCCCGAACACGACCCTGCCGACGGTGCAGGGCGGCACCGTGCTGATCGCCGCGGCGCAGATCAACTGCGGCCCGCCGGAACTGTTCGGCATCGACCTGAACCTGAAGCTGTCCGCCGTCTTTTTCGAGATTTCGTCCACGGCCACCGGCACCCTCGGCGGCACCACGACCGTGCGGCAAGGCATCCGCACCCTGACCACGTCTTGCGGACCCTGACCGCGTCCGGCTGATCGCCACCGTTCCAGACCCGCCGATTTTCCAAAGAGGCTAGTCATGATCAAGAACCGCTTCCTCCGCAAATGGCTCGCGTGCACGCTGATCGCGATCACCGCGAATCCGCTGACGATCACGGCCGCCTACGCGCGCGACTCGGACATTTTCCTCTCCGTGTCGAGCGGCACGGTGACGGCCGAGCCGAACATCATGTTCATCCTCGACACCTCGGACACGATGAACATCCCGGAGGCCTGGCGCGAGTACACCGGCGCCTACGACTCCCACGTCGAATATCTCTGGAACGACACCACTTTCGTCACCACCTCCATCAGCACCGCGGCGGCGCCGGTGCTCACGCCCGCGGGATCGTGGGCGGGCGCGGTACTGGCGGATCGCCAGGCGCTACGCACCGCTGCGATCAACTACGCGGCCGCCACCGAAGCCGGCGACCCGGGTGCGCGCAGTACCTACCGCAATTACAACGACGCCGCGTGGGTCTACTGGCTGGAAGCCGGCGCCCTGGAGACCGACGTACGGCTCCGCTCGCCTTCCTTCAACCGCTGGCGCGGCCATATGAATACCATCGGCGGCAACCGCGGCGGCATCACCTACACCGCCACCGGTGACTTCCGCGCCCAGAACAAATGCCGCGATTCCGGCAGCCCCCCTGAAACGAGCCTCGGGCACGCCCTTGGCGGGGTCACCCAGTTCGGCACCGGCATTTCCAGCCAACTGGATCCGGACCGGCCGACGCTGCCGCAGGGACTGACGCCGTCGACGGTCTATGCGCCGTCCGCCGCGCCGCGCAACACCGGGCGTTACCTGAACCAGGTCTGGCGGGCGTGGAACCCCTTCGACAACGTGCGCTTCGGCCGCGAAGACAACACGGATACGAACTATTCGATGACGAGCGGCGCGTCGCTCGCGTCCGCCAACGGCGGCACCTGGATCGACTGGCGTCTGGCCACCCCTCCCGTGCCGACGGCCACGGGCTCGGAGGACTGCAACGCGGCGGGCGGCATTTATTGCAGGGCCATCAGTTCGCCCGGCGGCACCATCGGTTACGGCAATGATGGGGCCCGCGTGCGTGCGCTCAACGAGTTTCTGGCGGGCGGCGCCGCATCCGGCACGAATATCCGCGACAGCTGGCCGGCGGTGCCCAACCACGCCGACAACATCTGGTACCTGGGTTATGTGGGGCAGCCGATCCGGGTGCAGGTCGACAAGGGCACGCGGTTGATCGTCGACGACAGCGACGACTCGCGTTCGCGCTGGGTCCGGCTTAATGCCGACCTCGGCGGCTTCGTGTTCGCCGACACGGTGCGCAACATGAATACGACGGTGCTGACCAACGTGCTGGCGCCGTACGACGCGGTGCAGAGCATTCCCGCGGGTTCCCCGCAGAACCGCGCCTGGCTGGGCAATCGTACGCAGGGCAATTCCTCCTCCAGCGACTGGCACTCGATCACCGGCACCAACGCCTATGTGGACTCGCAGGTGACCCGCGGCCGGGTTCAGGGCGGCAGCCTCAACACGGTGGATATCAGCGGCAGCCAGGGCGCCAACGGCCTGATCGTGGGCAACTGGATCCACATTCCCGGCGCCGGCGTCGGTGGCATCCCGCACCTTGCGAACATCACCGCGATTACGGGCAACACGTCTTTCACCATCAGCCCGGTCGCCGCGCAGTCCTCCGGCGGCTACCAGATGATCACCCGCAACCTGCGGCTCACCACCGTGGGCACCGCGCCGGTCAACCGCTGCCAGGTCAGCTACACGCTGGACGCCGACCAGGGTCTGGGCGGCAACCAGGCGGCGTTTACCGCCACCACGAACAACGACGGCGCGAATCGCGCCCTGACCTTCGTCAAGAATCCGGTCGCCACCGCCTGTATCGCCGGCGCGGCGACTCCGGTCGGCCCCGGCAACGACTGCACGGGGGTAGTCCCCACCAACAAGGCGCCCAACAACGCCACCAACTACATCACCGCCCGCTATTCCGGCTGCAGCTGGAGCGGCCGGCAGAGCCTGTACGTCGAAGGCGTCGGCACCTACTATTACGGCGGCAACTGCGGCGCGGCGTCGAGCTGCCGCGGCGTGGGCTTTGTCGCCGGCGCGGCGAGTTGCGCCACCGCCGGCTCCCCCACCACCACCTTCAGCACGTCGAGCTATCAGGTGAACAACAACTGCACGGTCAGCGGTCTCTCCAACCTGACCGCCGGCAGCACACCCATGGCCGGCGCCGTCCTCAACAGCGCCACCAATGGCTGCGGCAACAAGGCGGATGTGGTCGCGGCCTGTAATCCGCGTGAAAACGGCCATGCCGCATGGGCCACCGGGTCGCCCGTCGGCGGCGGCTGCCAGTATTACGCGGGCCCCACCTGCCCCACGGACACCTGGACCACGGCCGCCTCGACGACGACCACGGACTACCAGGTGTTTGAAAACATCAACCGGACCACCGACATGGTCCATGACTGCCAGGCGGACGATGGCACGGTCGGCAATCCCGGCCTCACGACGACCGGCAGCATGACGTCGGGCTCGACCACGGTAACTGTCGCCAGCACGGCGGGATATACGGTGGGCATGACCGTGACCGTCGCCGGTGCCGGTCCGGGCGGAACGAACCTGACCGCAACGGTCAGCACCGTCCTGGGCGGTCCTCCCCGACTGGTGCTGAGCACCGCAGCGGGCACCACGGTCGCAGGCGCCGTCGTGCTCTCCGGAACAACGGGAGGCGGCTATCTGGGAGACGTTCAGGATCGCCTGTTTGCCACGGCCTGGTCCGCGACGGCCAACCTTACCGTCAACAGCACGGCGCCCTACCGCACCACCAACACCAACACCTTCGCCGGCAACTCCGCGCGCTCCGACCAGTATTCGGTGAACTACCTGAACTGGAAGTTCGGGCCGAAAGGGCCGAACAGCAACCCGATCGGCCGCAAGACGCGGCTGCAGGTGGCGAAAGACGCGCTGACCGAACTGGTGGCGACCACCGACGGCGTGCGCTTCGGACTGATGGTGTACAACCGCACCGCGGGCTGTCTGTCCAGCAGCGGCGCGATCGATGCGGGCAGCACCTCAATGTTCCTGCCCGACAACCCCGGCTTCTCGGTCGGCGCGGCCATCACGATCGTCAGCGCGGGGCCCGCTTCGGCCAACCTCAATACGACGATCACCGCGATCAACACGGTGCCGGATCCCCTCGACGCCACGAATCCGCCCACCTACGAGTTCGTCGTCGCCGCCGCCGCGTCCACCACGCAGCTCGCGACGGTCGTCACCACGAATCCGTGTACGGGCGCCATCTCCAACGAGGGCGGCAACGTGGCACGGCGCATCCTGCGCATGGGCGCGAATTCGATGGATCCGGACTACGCGAACCGGGCCTCGATGGTTGCGGCGATCCAAGGCGTGCTCGCGGCCGCGCGGACGCCGATTACGGAAACGCTATACGAGGCGTACCGGTATTTCGCGGGCCGCGCCCCACGCTTCGGCACCTCGGGCGCGACGGCGGTGGTCGGCGGTCTGGTCACGGCCGGCCGCGACACCGTCG
Source organism: Burkholderiales bacterium (assembly GCA_050741255.1). GTDB lineage: Bacteria > Pseudomonadota > Gammaproteobacteria > Burkholderiales > SG8-41 > CAZXNF01. Next base: position 36,215 of record JBOIEQ010000014.1, read on the forward strand.
CGGTGTGCTCCGCGGGCGGCACCCAGGATTGTCCGGTGGCGGGGGTTTATCGCTCGCCCATGCTGAACAATCCCGACCTCCTGACCGCCCCGGCCGGCTGCCAGAAGAACTTCGTCGTGCTGATCAATGACGGCACGGCGGAAGACGACTGGGCGGCCAACGCCGAAATCAAGAAGCTGCAGTATGCCGGCGCCCTGGGCACGGTCGCGACGCGCACCTCGGTCGATACCAACTCCACGGACACCGCGAGCGACCAGTTCGAGTCCGGAGGCCTGCGGTACGGCCCGCCGGAAACCGGCAGCACTGCGTTCGACGGCGGCTTCATCTGGCTCGACGAGCTCGCGTACTTCATGTCGCTCGCCGATGTGAGTCCCGGTGCGCGCAACGCGCTCGGTGAAACCGGCACGGACCTGATTTCCGGGCGCCAGTCGGTCGTGACGTATACGATCGGTTTCGCCGGCGGCACTTCGCCGGTCCTCTCGAATGCCGCGATCAAGTCGGGCGCCACCTACGTCGTTGCGGAGGAAAGCCAGCAACTGCGTGACGCGTTGACCGCCGCCATCACGGCGATCCGGGACTGGAACCCGACCGCCTCCGCGCCGACGGTGCCGATTTCGGCGCTGAACCGCGCGGAAAGCGCGGCGGAAATCTACCTCGGCTTCTTCCAGCCGGATCCGACACAGTCGTGGAAAGGCACGGTCAAGAAGTTCGGATTGAGCATCAGTGCCACTGATTGCGGATTCGCCGGCCTGTGCATCATCGGCCAGACGCTCCTGACCAAGGCGGCGCCCAACCCCTCGCCGGTGAAGAGTATCGAAACGATCGAAATCGATACGCCGACGAATACCCAGCAGATCATCGTCGATCGCAACGCGGTCAGTTACTGGGGTCCGACCACGCTGACCGACGGCAGTAATCCGGATAACGGGGGCACGGGCTACCAGTTGCTCAACACCACCGGCTACGACCCGTCGACCCGGAACGTGTACACGCTCATCACCGGCGGCGCGACTTCGGCCAGCCTCGTGGACGCCTCCAACCGCGTGAATGAAAGCAACGCCGGCATCACCAAGACGATGCTCGGCAACGCGGGTATGTCGGATTCGACCCGTGCGACCCTCATCAATTACATCCTGGGGGGAGAACCGGGCAACGCAAACTGCGCGGACGCGAGCGCGGGAACGGCGTGCACGCAGTGGCGCGCCTGGCCGCACTTCGACGTGCAGCATTCGAAGCCTGCGGTGGTGCAGTACGACATCGTCGCGAGCCCGGTCGTGCAGGTGCTGTATTACATGTCCAACGACGGCCTGCTGCACGCGATCGACACCAACACGGGCCAGGAGCTGTGGGCCTTCCTCATCGAGGAGGCACTGCCGAAGATCGCCGGCTTCATGGCCGACATCAGCGGCCCGCAGGTGGACGGCGGCGACGGTTCGATCACGGTGCACATCGAGGACACCAACGCGGACGGCATCATCCAGGCCGGCGAACGCGTGTGGCTCTACTTCGGCCTGCGCCGCGGCGGCCGCTCCGTGTATGCGCTCGACGTGACCAACCGCCTCGCGCCGGTGTTCAAGTGGAAGGCCACCGCGCAATCGGGAACCGGCCAGTTGTGCGTCGGCACCAGCGCCTGCACGGGGGTCAGCGAGTACGACCAGCTCGGGCAGACCTGGTCCGCCCCGAAAGTGGCGAAGCTCCGCGTGCTCGGCACCACCACGCCGGCCATCATCTTCGGCGGGGGCTACGACACGCAGGAGGACGGCGTGCCCGCAGCCACCTCGGCAAACACCATGGGCAAGGCGCTGTACGTGGTGAACGCCGACACGGGCAACATCATCAAGTCGTGGGGCCCGGCCGGTACCGGCACCTTCATTGCCGGCTCGATGAGTTACGCCATACCGTCGGATGCGGGGGTCTACAACTCCGACCTGGACAGCCAGAACTATGTGGACCGCGTCTATATCGGCGACATGGGGGGACAGGTCTGGCGCTTCGACATCAACGACGCCGATCCCACACTGTGGCGCGGCAAGCTGCTGGCCAACCTGTCGGACGTGGCCGGGCAAAAGCGCAAGATCTTCTTCCCGCCCGTGCTGGTGAAGCAGATCAATCCGGAGCGTTACGACGCCATCTACGTCGGCACCGGCGACCGCGAGCACCCGCGGCTCACCACGCTCACTTCGCCGGCCACCGTTGCTGACGCCATCTTCAACGTGATGGACCGGGACGTGGGTCTGGCGATGAGCGGGGCCGCGGCTGCCCAGTTCCCGACCGACTTCCTTGCGCTGACATCGACCGAACTGACGGGGATCGACCTTACCGCGCTCGGCTCGAAGAAGGGCTGGTACCGCAGCCTGGACGACGGTGAAAAGGTGATCAACACGCCGACCATCGCCTTCCAGAAGCTGCGCTTCGGCACCTACGCGCCACTGTCGCAGGCCAACGCCTGCACGCCGCCGGGTGAAGGCCGCATCAACGAGATCGACGCCCTCACCGGCGGGCTGTTCAACCTCAACACCGCCGACGGCCTGAACGCCGGGGACCGCTACTTCTCGGCCTTCACCACACGCGGCTACATCTCCGACAGCATGGCGATCTGCATCGGCGGGCAGTGCTTCCTGGCGTCCACGTCGGACACCCGGCTGTTCGCCACGCCGCTGCCGCCGCTGGGTGCCGCCGGCAAGATCTACTGGTACATGGAGCCCGAGCAGTAAGCGGGCCGCGCGAAAACAAAAAGCCCGCCGGGGGTGACCCCGGCGGGCTTTTTTTCGTCCGTGGTGTGCGGCCGGCGGCGTTCAGGCCGCCGCGTCGGCCAGCAGGTTCTTCGGCAGGGGGAAAGTCACGCGCTCGGTGATGCCGTCGAGTTCGGTCACCGACACCGCGCCCAGCGCACGCAGCCGGGCCACGACATCCTGCACGAGCACCTCGGGGGCGGAAGCGCCGGCGGTGACGCCGACAACCGCGACGCCGCTGACCCACTGCGGGTCGAGTTCGGAGGCGTTGTCCACCATCCAGGCGCGCACCCCCTGGTTCTCGGCGACTTCACGCAGGCGGTTGGAGTTGGAACTGTTGGGCGACCCGACCACGATCACCACGTCGCAGCGCGGCGCCAGCGCCTTCACCGCGTCCTGACGGTTCTGCGTGGCATAGCAGATGTCGTCCTTCTTGGGACCGACGATGCGCGGGAAACGCCGCTTCAGGGCGGCGATGATGGCGGCGGCATCGTCCATCGACAGCGTGGTCTGCGTGACGAACGCGAGGTTGTCCGGATTGCCGACGGCCAGCCGGTCGACGTCCGCCGGGGACTCGACCAGGTACATCCCGCCCCCGCTTTGCCCCATCGTGCCTTCCACCTCGGGATGCCCGCGGTGCCCGATCATGACGATTTCGCGGCCCAGTTCGCGCATCTTGGCGACTTCCACGTGGACCTTGGTCACCAGCGGGCAGGTCGCGTCGAACACCTTGAGCCCGCGTCCTTCGGCCTCGCGGCGCACCGCCTGCGACACGCCGTGCGCGCTGAACACGACCGTGCCGCCCGGCGGCACCTCCGCCAGTTCCTCGATGAACACCGCGCCCTTGTTTTTCAGGTCGTTGACCACGAAGCGGTTATGCACCACCTCGTGCCGGACGTAGATCGGCGCGCCGTGGATGGCGAGCGCGCGTTCGACGATCTCGATCGCACGATCGACCCCGGCGCAGAAACCGCGCGGTTTGGCGAGCAGAACTTGCATGGGGCGGGATTATAGACCGGCTGGCCGAACGGCAAAAACCCCGAAGAACGATGGAACCACAGAGGCACAGAGGCCCGGAGAAAACCAGTCACTCAACACGATCCATCCATCCTGGGCTTGCTGTTGTCTTCCTCCGTGCCTCCGTGCCTCTGTGGTTCACGCCTTTGCGTCGTTCCCCGCACCTCGCCGGAACCAGCCGTCCCAGATCAGCAGCACCGCCCCGCAGGTGATCGCCGAATCGGCGAGGTTGAACGCCGGGAAGCTGTAGCCGCCGGCATGGAAATGGAGGAAGTCCACCACCGCGCCGAGCCGCACGCGATCGATGACATTGCCGATCGCGCCGCCCAGGATCAGCGCCAGCGCGAAGCAGAACAGGCGCTCGCCTGCGTGCCGCACGAGCAGGTAGCCGATCCAGACGGAAGCCGCGACGGCGATGCCGATGAAAAACTCGCGCTGCCAGCCCGAGGCCGAGGACAGGAAGCTGAAGGCCGCGCCGGGGTTGTAGACGAGCACCAGCTTGAAGAAAGGCGTGACGGTGATGTCGCGCCCGTGCGCGAGGGTGTGGCTGATGGCGTACTTGCTCATCTGGTCGAGCAGCGCCACCCCTGTCGCCAGGGCCAGCCATCCCGCCAGCGCGCGCGTGAACATGCGGACAGCCTCAGGCATGGGCGCGGGGTTCGCCCGCCCCGAACAGGTTGGCGACGCAGCGTCCGCACAGGTCCGCATGCGCCGCGTCCACGCCCACATCGGCGCGGTAATGCCAGCAACGCTCGCACTTCACACGCGTCGTGGGCGTGACGGCGAGGCGCACGCCCTCAAGCGCGGTCGCCTCGCCCAGCCCCGCGTCCGCGCGCACGCTGGCGCGCGAGGTGATGAACACGAAGCGCAGGTCGTCGCCGAAGGAACGCAGGAAGGACAGCGGCTCGCCCTCGGCGTAGAGCTCGACCTCGCCCGCGAGCGAGGAGCCGATGCTGCCGGCGGCGCGCAGGGCTTCGAGCTGCTTCAGCACGTCGGCGCGCAACTGGCGCAGCCGCGGCCAGCGCGCGCGCAAGGCCGCGGCATCCTTCGGCAGCGTGAACGCGGCCCAGGTCTGTTCGAACACGGTGCCCTCCTTGCCGTGCAGCGTCTCCCAGACTTCCTGCGCGGTGAAGGACAGGATGGGCGCCATCCACCGCACCAGCGCTTCGGCCATGTGGTACAGCGCGTTTTGCGCCGAGCGGCGGGCTTTCGAACCGGCGGCGGCCGTGTAGAGGCGGTCCTTGAGGACATCGAGATAGAAGCCGCCGAGGTCCTCGGAACAGTAGGCCTGCAGCTTCTGCGCGACCAGGTGGAATTCGTAGCGGTCGTAATGACCCGGTGTTTTCGTCTCGCGCACGCCGAGTTCGCCGGACGCCAGCTCCGCCTGCAGATCGGCCGTCATCACCAGCGCGTAGCGGTCGATCTCCAGCCATTCGTCCACCGGCAGCGCGTGCTGCTCCGGGTCGAAATCGGACAGGTTGGAGAGCAGGAAGCGCAGCGTGTTGCGGATGCGGCGGTAGGACTCCGTCACGCGCTTGAGGATTTCATCCGAGATCGACAGCTCTCCGGAGTAGTCGGTCTGCGCGACCCACAGGCGCAGGATGTCCGCGCCCAGCGTGTCCATGACCTTCTGCGGTGCGACCACGTTGCCGACCGACTTGGACATCTTGCGGCCCTGCCCGTCCACCACGAAGCCGTGCGTGAGTAGCCCCCGGTATGGCGGCACGCCGTTCAGCATGCAGGACACGAGCAGCGACGAGTGGAACCAGCCGCGGTGCTGGTCGGAGCCTTCGAGGTAGAGGTCGGCGGGGAACGCGAGGTCCGCGCCGTGCGAACCGCCGGACTGGCCGCCCGGCCCGCCCAGCACGGTTTCGTGGGTCGAGCCCGAGTCGAACCACACGTCGAGCGTGTTGCGGTCCTTCTCGTAGAGATCGGCGTCGGCGCCGAGCAGTTCGTTCACGTCCACGGTCTGCCAGGCTTCGATGCCGCCGGTTTCGACCTTCTTGGCGACCGCCTCCAGCAGTTCGAGGGTGTGCGGATGCAGAACACCGGTCTCCTTGCGGATGAACAGCGGCATCGGCACGCCCCACTGGCGCTGGCGCGAGAGCGTCCAGTCCGGCCGGTTCGCGATCATCGCGTGCAGCCGCGCCTGGCCCCAGGCCGGATAGAACTTCGTGGCCTCGATGCCGCGCAATGCCGTTGCACGCAGGGGTTCGGCCGGGCGCGTGCCGTTGAAGCCGGGCACGGCGTCCATGCCGGCGAACCACTGCGTCGTCGCGCGGTAGATGATCGGCGTCTTGTGCCGCCAGCAGTGCATGTAGCTGTGCACGTTCTTCTGCTGGGAAAACAGCGCGCCGTGCTCCTCGATCGTCGCGACGATCTTCGGGTTCGCGTCCCATATCTTCAGGCCACCGAACAGCGGCAGCGACGGCCCGTAGACGCCGTCGCCCTGCACCGGGGTCAGGATGTCGTCGTCCCCCACGCCGTTCGCGCGGCAGGACTGGAAGTCCTCGATGCCGTAGGCCGGCGCGCTGTGGACGATGCCGGTGCCCTGTTCCAGCGTCACGTAGTCGCCGAGGTACACGGGCGACAACCGGTCGTAGAAGGGATGGCGGAAGGCGACGTGATCGAGCGCCGCGCCCTTGCACGTGGCCATTGTTTCTCCGGCCAAGCCATACCGCGCAAGGCAGGCGTCCTTCAGTTTGCTCGCCAGGATCAGCAGGCCCTTGGGCGTGCAGACGAGGCTGTAGTCGAACTCGGGGTGCACGTTCAGCGCCTGGTTCGCGGGAATGGTCCACGGCGTCGTGGTCCAGATCACGATCCAGCCCGCATTGCCGTTTTCCGCTGCGGGAAGCTTCGCGAGCCCGAACGCCCGGGCGATTTTTTCCGGTTCAGCAAATGCAAACCCGACGTCGATCGCCGTGTCCTTGCGGTCGGCGTATTCGACCTCGGCCTCGGCCAGCGCCGAACCGCAGTCGAAGCACCAGTTGACCGGCTTGAGGCCCCGGTAGGCGTAGCCCTTGGCGATCAACTTGCCGAGCGTGCGGATCTCGTCGGCCTCGTTGCGGAAGGCCATCGTCTTGTACGGGTGATCCCAGTCGCCCAGCACGCCGAGGCGGATGAAGTCCTTCTTCTGGCGCTCGATCTGCACTTCCGCGTAGGCGCGCGACTTCTGTTGCACCTCGGCCACCGACAGCTTCTTGCCGTATTCCTTTTCGATCTGGATCTCGATCGGCATGCCGTGGCAATCCCAGCCCGGGATGTAAGGCGAGTCGAAACCGGACAGCGTCTTGGTCTTGACGATGAAGTCCTTGAGGATCTTGTTCACCGCGTGGCCGATGTGGATGTCGCCGTTGGCGTACGGCGGGCCGTCGTGCAGCACGAAGCGTGGTGCGCCCTTGCGGGCGGCGCGCATGCGTCCGTAGACATCGCGCGCGGTCCAGTCCGCGAGCATCAGCGGCTCGCGTTTGGCGAGGTCCCCGCGCATGGGGAACGGCGTGTCGAGCAGGTTCAGTGTTTTTTTATAGTCAGCCATAGTTCAAGAACGATGGAACCACAGAGGCACAGAGGCACGGAGGCGTTCCGGACTTCGGTACCCACAAATGATTATTTCGCTTTTCTCCGTGCCTCTGTGCCTCTGTGGTGAAAATAATCCTTCGCCTGCCTCACATCCGCCGCGATCTGCCGCGTCAGCGTTTCCACGTCGGCGTATTTTTCCTCGTCGCGGAATTTCTCGAGGAAATCCACCCGCACGTGCCGCCCGTACCAGTCGCCCGCGGCGTCCAGAACATGCACTTCCAGCACCGGCACCGGTTCGCGCGCGACCGTGGGCCGCACGCCGAGACTGGCGACGGCCGGTAGCGCCTGGTCCGCCACCCCGTGCAACTCGACCGCGAAGATGCCCATCAGCGCGGGCCGGTTGTGCTTCATCTGCACGTTCGCGGTCGGAAAACCGAGCGCGCGGCCGAGCTTCTGTCCGGCCACCACGCGCCCGCTGATGCTGTAGGGCCGGCCGAGCAGGCGCGCCGCCTTCGCGAGTTCGCCCGCCGCCAGCGCTTCGCGCACCGCCGTGCTCGACACGCGGCCGCCGTCCACGTTCACCGTGGGCATGGCCTCCACGTCGTAGCCACCCTGCGCAGCCGAAACCCTGAGCAGGGAGAAATCACCCGCGCGCCGCGCGCCGTAGCGGAAATCGTCCCCCACCATGATCCAGCGCGCGCCGAGCTGCCCTACCAGCACGCGCTCGATGAAGGCCGCCGGCGCCATGCGCGCGAAATCAAAATCGAAGCGACACACGTGCGCGCGGTCTACGCCCGCCGCCGCGAGCCGTTCGAGCTTTTCGCGCAGGCTGGTCAGGCGGGTCGGCGCCTTGTCCGGCGCAAAAAACTCGCGCGGATGCGGCTCGAAGGTCAGCGCGCAGGACGGCATCGCGCGTTCGCGCGCCGCCTCGCGCAGGCGCGCGAGCATCGCCTGGTGCCCGAGATGGACGCCGTCGAAGTTGCCGATGGTGACCGCGTGCGGCTTGCCGTCGGCAGCCGCGCTCAGCCCGTGAGTGACGCGCATGGATGGCCCGGCGCGACCTCGCAACCTGCCGGGCCACGCAGCTAAAAGCTTGAATTCTATCCGCTTTTTGCAGCCGCAGCGCGAATACGGGACGGCTACTGCAGAAGCGTGCGGATGGCCGCCATCGCTTCATCTCCTGCCCAGTCGATTTCGCCCACTGCGCGGTAGCGCAGGCGGCCGTCGCGGTCGATCAGATAGCTCGCCGGCAGGATGCCCGGCTTCCATGCCCGCTGGACTTCGCTGAACGCGTCGAGCAGCACCGGGAATCCCAGTGGCATCGTCTGCAGGAAGGATTCGACCCGCGCGGACGATTCACTGTAATTCACCGCGAGTATCACGAACGGGGCGCCCGCCTTGTCCATGCGGTCTTTCAGTTTCTGCATCGAGGGCATCTCGGCGCGGCAGGGCTCGCACCAGGTTGCCCAGAAATTCACGAGCACGACTTTCCCGCGGTAGTCCGCAAGCCGGTGCGCCCGGCCTTTCGTATCCTTGAGTTCCAGCGGCGGCAGCGCCGGATTCGTTGCCGGCGTGAGCTTGCCCACGGGCGGCGAGGCGGCCGTGGCGGGCGCCGCGGGAACCGCGAGCGCCAGCCCGAACACAACGGCGGCGAGCCTGCGCCCGCCGCCCCACAGACCGGTCATGCTCAGCCCTTGATCTCCCGCGCGCTCATCACGTACTTGAAGCTGTCCGGATCCAGGCTGTCGAGGCGCTCCGCCGTCGTTTCCGCGTTGGGATACATGAAGAAGGCGATCTTCGGCCCCTTCGCGCCCGGCAGCGTGATGTCGTGCGCCATGTTGAAGGCGAGCCAGTTGCCTTCCCAGCCGCCGAACAGGCGCTGGTTGACCGGCGCGACGAGCGGGTTCGCCGACGTCTTGATCCACTCGGAAGTCTCTTCGCGCATGACCTTGGCCACGTCTGCCGGATCCATCGCCACCCAGCCGTAATCGGCGAGGTACGCCTCCGCACGGCAGTGCTGGGCGCGCGTGATGTTCGCGCTGTTGCCGCTCAGGGCCTTGTAACCAAAGGCGGACGGCGACACCCGCACGCCGTAGACATCACGCGCGGGGATGCCGACCGAACGCGCCATGCCGACGAAGAGCGCGTTGAGATCGGCGCACTTGCCGCCCATGTTGCCGCTCTCGAGCATGGCCTTGATGTCGCCGACACCGCAGCCGCGCACCGACGGTTCGCGGTAGGTATTGGCGACGATCCAGTCGTAGATCGCCTGCGCCTTCTCGCGGTCGGTCGTTTTGCCCTTGGTGGCCAACTGCGCCGTCTGGCGCACGATACCGTCGGTCGGCATGAACTCGGTCGGTTGCAGCCACATTTTCAGGGCGGCGGAGTCTTCCTTCGTCGCCACCTTCTTCGACCAGTCGACCGCGCGGTCCTGTGCCTGGAAGCGGCTCGTCATTTCGAGCACCGGCTTGTCCTGCCCGGCCGGAAATTCGGCGACGAGGATCTTCGCGCCGTACTTGCCGTCCTCGACGAGCCGCGCCTGCCCGCCCTCCGCCTTCCACTGGCTGTCGAGCGACTTCTGGTAATCCGAATTGATGGACGGCACCGGCAGCCACACGCGGGCACCGCCGGCCGGCTTGAGTATCTCCACGCGCGTGGTGACCTCGAAGCTGCGCCAGGTGCCGGGCTGCGGGGCAAAGTCCTTCTGCTGGGCCCAGGCGTTGCTGACGAAGCCGGGCAGCGTGGTGGCGGCCGCCGCAAAGGGCGCTACCGTACCGAGTTTGATGAATCCGCGTCTGTTCATGCTGATGTCCTTCTCTTCTCAATGGGTGGCATGGGATGGGCGCCCGACGGTCGGGGGCTCCAGGCTCGCCACGTGCACGACGCGGCCGGCGTTACGCGCGGGAAGGTGGCCGCGGCGGGCGGCTGACGAAGGTGCAAGGCGGCGCTGACGAAGCAGTCATGACGTGGAGTCCCGGGAAGGCGCGAAGAATACCCGCCGCGCCCGCATCGCTCAAGCACCGTTATTCCGTGCCGCGCTTGATGAAATGCCGGGGCCGCACGCCGGCGACCCACAGGGCCGCGAAATAGACGGCGGCGCCGGCCGCCACGACGCCGGCAAGCCGCGCCGCCCGCGGCACCGCTCCCGCCTCCAGCCACCAGGCACCCGCCCCCGCCGCGAACCCCAGCACGAGCGCCATCAGCAAAGTCGCCGCCCCCACCTGCGCAAAGAACCGTCCCCAGCCGGGCTGCGGCTGGAAGATGCCGCGGCTGCGGAGTCCACGATAGAGCAGGGTCGCGTTCATGCAGGCCCCCAGCGCAATCGCCAGCGCGAGGCCGGCGTGAGCGAGCGGCCACACGAAGATCAGGTTCATCACCTGTGTGAAGACGAGTGTGATGATGCCGATCTTCACCGGCGTGCGGATGTTCTGCTGCGCGTAGAAACCGGGTGCCAGCACGCGCACGAGGATCAGCCCGACGAGTCCCGCGCTGTAGCACACCAGGGCAGAGCGGGTCTGGCGCACATCCTCGGCCGTGAACGCGCCGTAGTGGAACAGCGTCGCGATCAGCGGCACCGCGAGTACCGCCAGCGCGGCGGCGGCCGGCACCGCGAGCAGGATCGTGAGCCGCAGGCCCCAGTCGAGCAGCCGGGAGTACTCCTCATCGGTCC
>JBOIEQ010000015.1:0-46493 GCA_050741255.1 Burkholderiales bacterium
GGCTTGCGGGGCGGGCGCTGGCGCTTGCTGCGGCGCGGGCGCGCGCGACTCCGCCATCTGCGGCCGCGGGGCGGGCGCCGGAGGCGGCGCCACTGCCGGCGTCTCAACGTGACGCAGCTCGCTGCGCGGGTCGCGCCCGCGGCCAGCGCCATTGTCGCCGCGTGATTCTCCGCGCCGGTCGCCGGCGTTGTTGTCCACGCGCGCTTCGGGACGGGTTTCCATGCGGGGCTGCGCGGCGCGGCTGTCCGGCGCCCGCATCACGGGCGCCGGCGCGTTCGGGCTCGCCGCGGCTTGCTCCGGAAAATCACGCCAGTCGCCGAACCCGCGATCGCCGCGGTCACGGCGGTTCTCCGCGCGCTGGGCATTGTCAGCCGCGCGAACATCGGCACGCCCCTGGCCCGGACTGCGGGCGCCACGAGTGCCGGTGTCGGGCCGCGATTCGCGCGCGGCCGCAGCATCGGTGGTCGCCGGCGGGTTGGCGGCCCCGCGGCCTGTCGCGCGGGATTCGCCGCGAGGCTCACGTACTGCGGGTGCGGAAGGTACCGGAGCCGGTGTGCCGGCGCGAGGCTCTGCCCGGCGGGCATCCGGGGACGCACGCGTGTGGTCCCGCTGCCCTTCGCGCCCGTCCTGGCGGTTACCGGGCGACGCCACTTCAGCGCGATTGCCGTCCGCATTCCGGTCCTGCGGCCGCGCATCGCGGCGATCGTCGCGGCGGTCATCCCGCCCGTCGAACCGGCGGTTGTCGTCGCGCAGGACGGCCTGGCGCACCGCGGGATCGCGATACGGCACGCCGCGGCGGTGCACCGGATTGTGCTGCCAGTTGACCGGCACGGCCTGCGCCTGCGGCGCGGGACGGTTGACCACGGTCGTCCGGTCCACGTACACGTTCTTCGTGTAGTAGTAGTTGTTGACGTTGACGACGTTCACCACCTGGCGGCGCGGCCAGTCGCAGGCGCCGTAGAAGAAGCCGGCGCCTATGGCCACCCCGACGCCCCACACGAAGCCGGACACGAAGGCCGGGCGCGGGTAGTACACAACCGGCGCGGGCCAGTAGACCGGCGGGTACGCGGGCCACCACCAGCCGCCGTAGACCACGGTCGGGTTGTAGACCGGCACATACACCACCTGCGGCTCCGGTGGTTCGATCACGATGGTCCGGTCATCGCGGGTGACGCGCATCCGCTCGTTGGAGCGCAGGTTGCCGGCGGCGTAGGCCTTGTCCCGCAGGAACTGCACGCTGTCCATCACCTGCGCCTGCTGGCCGAGGAAGGCGTCGCCCAGCCGTTCGGTCCAGTCCAGGCGCTCGTCCATCATGGCCAGGACCTGCGGAAAAGCCGCGAGCGATTTCACGCTCGGATCCCAGTCCCGGCCCTCCACCGCGCGCACCGCCTGTTCGCCCTTGAGGCCCGGGTTGGCCCGCGACCAGCGCGCGGCCTGTACGACTTCCAGCGGGTAGGTGGCGGCCATCAGCACCTGCGACAGCAGCGCGTCCGGATACAACGCGATGGGCGCGAGCATCTGGTCCAGCTCTTCCTGCCGGAACTGCGGGCGGTCGTCCTGCCGGCCGGGCGCGGGCATTTGGGCGAACGCGACGGACGTTGCCAGGAACAGCGCCAGCGCCCGGACGGAGAATGTTCTGATGATCTGCATGGTGTCCTTCCTTTACCCCTGCCTCAACGCACCACGCCGCCAATCGGCGCACAGGCGTTGAAGCCGTGGTTGTGCGTAGGACTGGCGCGCGGCCACGGTGTTCGGTGCGGGAATGTAAGGGTTTGTAAGCGCTGCCGCGCGCGACGCCCTGGGCCGTAGGTAAAATCCCGCACTCCTATGCTGACCGAGCCGCTGGTCTTCCTCGACCTCGAAACTACGGGTGCCAACGCCACCTGGGACCGCATCACGGAAGTCGGCCTGATCGTCGTCGAGCGCGGGCGCGTCGTCGAGGAATGGGAAACACTGGTCAATCCCGGCCGCACGATTCCCGGCCACATCTCGCTGCTGACCGGCATCACCGACGAGATGGTCGCGCTGGCACCCGCTTTCGAGGACATCGCGCGCCTGCTGTGGGAGAAGCTCGACGGCCGCACGCTGGTCGCCCACAACGCGCGCTTCGATTCCGGCTTCCTGAAAGCCGAATTCCAGCGGGTGGAGCGACGTTACGCCCCCCGCGTACTGTGCACGGTCAAGCTCTCGCGCAAGCTCTATCCGGAACACCGCCGCCACAACCTCGACAGCCTGCTCGAACGGCACAGCATCACCTGCAGCGCCCGTCACCGCGCGCTGGGCGACGCGAAGGTGCTGTGGGAACTCGCCCGGATCTGGCGCGCGGAACGCGGCGAAGACGCGCTCGCCGCCGCCGTGCAGGCGCAGTTGAAGCAGCCCACCCTGCCGCCCGGCCTGTCGCCGCTGATCCTCGACGAACTGCCGGAAACGCCGGGCGTGTACCTGTTCTACGGCGACAACGACACGCCGCTCTACATCGGCAAGAGCGTCAACCTGCGCTCGCGCGTGCTGTCGCACTTCTCGGCCGACCAGCGCATCGCCAAGGACATGCGCATCGTGCAGCAGATCCAGCGGCTCGACTGGAAGGAGACCGCCGGCGAGCTGGGTGCGCTGCTCGAAGAGGCGCGGCTGGTGAAAACCCTGCTGCCCATCCACAATCGGCAACTGCGCCGGACCAACGACCTGTGCGCCTGGGTCTGGGATCCCGCCACCGGCGGCGCCCCGCGGCTCGAAAGCGCGGGCAATCTCGACTTCGCGCAGGGCGGCGACCTCTTCGGCGTGTTCCGCTCGAAGCGCGCGGCGACCGAGCGCCTGCGCGCGCTGACCGCCGATCATGACCTGTGCCCGATCCGCGTCGGCCTGGAAAAAGGCAAGGGCCCCTGCTTCGCGCACCAGCTGAAGCGCTGCCGCGGCGTGTGCGCGGGCAAGGAATCGCCACAGCAGCACGATCTGCGGCTGGCGGAAGCGCTCGCCGGCCTGCGCGTGGCGGCCTGGCCCTATCGCGGACCGATCGGCGTGCGCGAAACCGGCGGCGGGCGCACCGAAGTCCACGTGCTCCACCACTGGTGTCATCTCGGCACCGCGAAGTGCGACGACGAACTGGCGGACATCCTGCGCGAAGCCGGGTCGCCGCGCTTCGACCTCGACACGTTCAAGATCCTGCAGCGCTTCCTCGCCGCACCGGCGAGCCGGCGGTCGGTGGTGGAACTCGCAGCCTAAAGCAACCACCTAAATTGGCCGCAGAGACGCAGAGAGCGCAGAGAAACCCAAAGACTGGTTGGCCGCCAAGACGCCGAGACGCCAAGGAAAAGCTGTCAATCTGACTCGCCCGGACAAGGTGCGAACTTCTTGGCGCCTCGGCGTCTTGGCGGCAAATTCAGTATTTCCTCTGCGACTCTGCGGCGCATTCCGCATTTCAGATTTGAGGGATTCATGATGAATAAAACCAAACAGGACGCCATGGGCAACCTGCCCATGCTGGAACGCGCGATCGCGGAAAGCCCGTACGACGCCGTGATCGCGGTCTCGCCCGAGAACGTGCGCTATGCCGCCGACGTGCACATCGCCACCCAGCGCAGCATCCGCGACCGGCTGGCCTTCGTCGTCTGGCCCAAGGGCCGCGAGCCGGTGCTTCTGGTCTGCACCCTCGAAGCGGGCTACGCCAAAAAGAACACCTGGATCGCGGACGTGCGCGGCTACCAGGAGTTCGAACCGGGGCCGGTCAAGGCGCTGGCGGAACTGCTGCGCGAACTGAAGCTCGAAGCGGCGCACGTGGCGGTGGAGACCGAATACCTGGCCGCCGCCTATTACAACGCCCTGGTGAAACAATGTCCGACGCTGCGGATCGGCGAAGCGGAACCTGTTTTCGCGCGGGCGCGCATGCACAAGACGCCGGCCGAAAAGAACCAGATCATCGCCGCCTTCCACGCCACCGAGAAAGCCTTCCTGCATGCCTTCTCGTCGGTGAAAATCGGCGAAACCGAAAAGCAGATCGCCGTGCGGCTGGCCGAACGCATGCTGACCGAGGGCGCCGACGTCGTGACCTCCAATTACTGCAACGCAGGCGCCAACACCGGTTTCCCGCACATGGTGCCGTCCGGCTACCAGGTCAAACCAGGCGACATCGTGAAGTCCGACTCCGGCGGCATGTTCCGCCAGTACTTCTCCAACGTCGGGCGCACCGCCGTGGCCGGCCAGCCGACTCAAAAAGACCTCACGACGTGGAAGCACCTGCGCGACATCCATCACGCGGTGATTGAGCGGTGCCGCCCCGGCAAGACCGGGCAGGAACTGTTCGCGCTGGCCAAGCGGCTGCAGGAGAAGGCCGGGCTCGCCTTCCCCTACTCACACAACGGCCACTCGCTCGGGCTCAACATCCACGAGCACCCGATCATCAACGCCCAGGAAACCATGCCGTACGAACCCGGGATGATCACCACGGTGGAAACGCGCGCGCGCTGGGTGGGCGAACTCGGCTACCACATGGAAGACATCATCGAGATCACCGACGGCGCGCCGATCTGGCACGCGAAGCATTTCCCGAACGAGGAACTGCTGGTGGTCGGTTAGGGCTACTACATTAGCCGCAGAGACGCAGAGAGCGCAGAGGAAACCAAAGGCTGAGACGCCAAGGGGAAGCGGGGCCAATGACCGTTGGTGTGATGTGACAAGCGCCTTGGCTGCAAATATAAATCTTTCTCTGCGTCCTCTGCGTCTCTGCGGCTAATTTCGTTTTTCTTGGCACCTTGACGGCACTACGAACTAGCTGCCTTCCGCCTTGATCCCCGACTGCCGGATCACCGGCCCCCAGCGCTCGAATTCCTTGTTGAAGAAGGCCGTGAATTCGTCCGGCGACATCGGCTTCAAGATCGCCCCGTCTTCCGTCAGTCGGCGCCGCACTTCGGGATCGTTCAGCGCCGCGTTCACCGCGGCATTGATCGTCAGCACGATCTGGCGCGGCGTTTTCGGCGGCGCGTGCAGCGAGTACCAGGTCGTCATGTCGTAGCCCTTGACCGTCTCGCCGATGGACGGCACGTCGGGCAGCGCCTGCGAGCGCTGGCCGGACGCCACCGCCAGCGCGCGCAGCCGGCCCGCGCGCATGTGCGGCGCGCCGGAAGGAATGGTGACGAACATGGACATCACGTGCCCGCCAAGGAGATCGGTGATGGCGGGCGCGCCGCTGCGATACGGGATATGCGTGAGTTTCACGCCGGTCATCTGCTGCAGCACGACGGCGTTGAGGTGCTGCGAGGAGCCCACGCCCGACGAGGCGTAGGTCACCTCGCCCGGGCGCGACTTCGCCAGCGCGAGATATTCTTTGACGTTCTTCGCCGGCACCGAGGGATGCGCGGTAAACACATTGGGCACCAGCGTCAGCAGCGCGACGTGCGTCACTTCGCGCGGGTCGTAGGGCAGTTTCTCGAACAGGTAGTAGTTCAGCACGTGGCTCGACAGCCCGCCGAGCGCCACGGTGTAGCCGTCAGGCAGAGCCTTCGCGCCCGCGTCCGCACCGATAATGCCGGACGCGCCGCCGCGGTTGTCCACCACGACCTGCACGCCGAGGATGTCGCTCACCTTGACTGTGATGATGCGCGAGACGATGTCCGCGGCGCCACCGGCGGCGAAAGGCACGATCCAGCGGATGGGCTTCTGCGGCTTCCAGTCCTGTGCGAAGGCAGGGGCGGAGACCAAAGCCGCGGCAAACATGAGCAAAAACGGGGATGGGCGCATGGGATTTCCTTCTGAAACCAGTATGCCACGCTCCCCGGCGCCCGGTACCCCCGCGGTTGCCTCGCCCGGGCCGTTTCCGTAAGCTTCCGCGCCTCGAAGAAGGAGGAAACCATGACCGCATTCATCCGCACGATCGCCGCGCTCAGCCTCGCCGCCTGCACGCTTCCGGTGCACGCGCAGGCCACTTCGCCGGGCTCTGGACAGGCGTGGCCGACCAAGCCCGTCCGTTTCATCATCAATTTCCCGCCGGGCGGCCCCACGGACATCCTTGGCCGCATCGCCGCGGACATCCTGACCAAGTCCACCGGCACGCAGTTCGTGGCCGACAACCGCGGCGGCGCCGGCGGCAATATCGGCATGGAGCTGTGCGCGAAATCGCCGCCCGACGGCTACACGGTGTGCATGATGACCGTGGCGCAGACCATCTCGCCGGCGATCTACAAGAAGCTGGGCTTCGATCTGAACAAGGACTTCGTCTTCGTTACCCAGATCGCGACGCTGCCGAGCCTGCTGATGGTGCATCCGTCCGTTCCCGCGAAGAACGTGAAGGAATTGATCGCGCTGGCAAAGTCCAAACCCGGCCAGCTGATTTACGCGTCCACCGGCAACGGCACCAGCCCGCACATGCTGATGGAAATGTTCAAGTCGCAGGCCGGCATCAGTATGGTCCACGTGCCATACAAGGGCGCCGCCCCCGCGATGACCGACCAGATCTCGGGCCAGATCCAGGTGGCGTTCAGCACCGCCATCGCAGCGCTGCCCTTCGTGCAGCAGGGTCGGGTGCGCGCCATCGCGGTCTCGACCAAAGACCGTTTCCCGCCGCTGCCGGACCTGCCGACGGTGGACGAGTCCGGACTCAAGGGCTTCGACGCCGGTTCCTGGAACGGCCTGGTGATGCCCGCCGGCACGCCCAAGGAAATCGTCCTGCGCGTCAACGCGGACATGGCCAGGGCCCTGAAGTCGCCGGAAGTGAAGGAACGCATCTTCCAGCAGGGCGGGCTGGCCGGCGGCAACTCCCCCGAAGAGTTCGCCGCGTTCGTGAAGGTGGAGATGGACAAGTGGGCTAAGGTCGCGAAGGCGGCCCAGGTTCAGCTCGACTGATCCGGCCGCGCGCCGCCCATGCAGACGATGCCCGGCGGCGTGCGGATCGAACAGCGCAACGACGCCCTGCGCATCGAGGTAGCCGCGCCGCGCGCACCTCTGGGCGCCGTCGCGCTGCTGCTGTTCGGCCTGGTGGCCATCGGCCTCGTCACGCTGTCCACGCTGGCCGTCCTCCCGGCGCATGTCGGGGACGGCGCAGGCCTGCTTGCGATCGTCCTGTTCGGGGCGGTCGCGCTGCCGGTGGCGGGGTTCGGCGCCGTGTTCGCCTTCATCGGCGTCGTCGCTCTCGGCACCGGCCGCGTCGTTGAGGCCTCCCGCGGGAGTCTGCTCGTGCAAAACACCTTTCTCGGCATGCCCGCGGGCGGCGTGTGGTTGCCACCTTCGGATATCGAGGTGACGGTACGGCCCGCCGCGAAATATCAGCAGTTTGGCGCAGCGTCAGCCCGCGCGAACGTAGTGGTAGTTCCGCGCTTCTACCGGACCGTCATGCTCGCTGAAGCGCTAGACGAGGACGACGCCGGGCGCCTGCGGGAGACGCTCCTGGAGGCTTTAGAATGGACGGACACCCCCGCACCCGGAGCACCGCATGGCCCGCAATGAATCAACTCGTGAAGCCGACCTCGCCCGCATCGACCTGACCTGCGCGCTGCGCACGGCCGCGCGCATGGGCCTGTCCGAAGGCATCTGCAACCACTTCAGCCTCGAAGTGCCGGGCCGGCCCGGCCATTTCCTGATCAACCCGCACGGCCTGCACTGGTCGGAGATCACGCCCGACGATCTGGTGGTCGTGGACGCGCACGGCGGCCATGTCGACGGCAAGCACCGCGTCGAGCCCACCGCGTTCTTCATTCACGGCGCCGCGCATCGCGGCAACCCGCAGGCCCGCTGCGTGATGCATACGCACATGCCGTACGCGACGGCGCTCACGGTGGTTCAGGACGGCCGGCTGGAGTGGGCGAGCCAGACCTCGCTGCGGTTCTACAACCGCGTGGCCTACGACGACCGCTACGGCGGCCTGGCGCTCGACGATGCCGAGGGCGAGCGCATCTGCGCGAAACTGGCGAACGCCGACGTATTGTTCCTCGCCAACCACGGCGTGATCGTGACCGGGCCGACGGTAGCCGCGACCTTCGACGACCTCTACTACTTGGAGCGCTCCTGCATGCTGCAGGTGCTGGGGCAGACGACCGGCAAGCCGCTCAGGCTCGTGCCGGAAGACGTGGTGAAGCTGACGGCGCGGCAGATGAACGGGGAAAGCCAGCAGGCGGACCTGCACCTGGAGGCGCTGAAGCGGGTGCTGGATCGGGCGGAAGCGGGATGGAGGGGGTAATGGGTAATGGGTAATGGGTAATAAGGACCCCATCACTCATCACTCATTACCCATCACCGCACGGCGCAGCGCGGCGCGCGCTCAGTGCACCGTCACCGGGAAGTTGATCAGCGTCCCGAAGTTCGACAGGAAATCGTCCATCGTCTCGGCCTCGGGCGTCTCGCCCGCCGCCTCGAGCATCGACTGGCGGAACTTGACCGCGACATCGCCCGCGAAGAACGTCCCGCGGCGGGTGTTCTTGTCCACGAGTTCGTACCCTGCCTCGGCCGGATACTCGACCACGTAGTAGTTGTCGCTGTTGTAGACGATGTTCATGATTCCACTAACGCTCGGTAGCGCTTTCGGTTGAATCGTCATGTCCATACTCCCGGGATGGGGGTGTGCCTGCCGACTCATGATGCAAGATTGGGGCCAGTGGCCCCGAATCAAGCCGGGCGGGTCCCCCGGGGCACTGGTTAACGCCGGCTGACGGCAATACCGCACAGAATCAGGACCAAACCGAGGTAGGCGGTCAGATCGGGGCGCTCGCCCAGCGCCGAAGTGCCGACCGCGAGTCCGATCACCGGCGTGAGGTAATTCACCAGCGACATGAACGCCGGACCGGCGCGCGCGATGAGGCGGAAATACAGCACGGTCGCGATCGCCGTCGGCCCCACCCCCATCCAGACCAGCGACGCCAGCGCCGCCGGGCCCGGTTCCAGCGTCCACGGACGGTCGAAGGCGAGCGCGAGCGGCAGCATCAGCACGGCGCCGATCGCGATGACGACCGCGGACATCGCCAGCGCGTCCTCGACCACGACCGCCCGCCGGGCCAGCACCGCGTTGCCGGCGAAGCACAGCGCGGCGCCCACCACCGCGACCTGCGCCGTCACCTCCCGCCACGCGCCGCCCAGTCCCGCCAGCGCGGACGGGCCGATCAGCAGCACCACGCCCGCGAAGCCGGCCGCGAAACCGGCCGCGCGCCGCGCGGTGACGCGCTCGCCCGGGATGAAGAAGTGCGCGAGCACGATCACGCCCAGGGGCATGACGGAGACCAGGATGGCGGACAGCGAGGCATCGATGGTCTGCTGGCCCCAGGCGATCAGGGTGAACGGCAGGCAGTTGCCGAGTACCGCGAGGGCGATGCACACGCCCCAGCGCGGGCGCGTCCGCGCAGTGGCGGCGGCGGGCGGCGACCGGCGCTTGCCCCAGCACGCCCACGCGCCGAGGATCGCCGCGGCGAGCAGCATGCGGAACGCCACCATGCTCAGCGGCGGCACGCTGGCCACGGCGATCTTGATGAAGACGAAGGTCGTGCCCCACATCAGCGTGAGCGCGGCGAGCAGCGCCCAGTTGCCGGCGGTTTGGGAGGTTTTCACGAATGAACCGGAATGAGCCGCAGAGACGCAGAGAGCGCAGAGGAAACCAAAGCAAGAATGGGATGACCGCCGAAGAATTTCCTGTTGCGGCCGTGCTCGCCTTTCTTGGCGTTTCGGCGCCTTGGCGGCAAAAATAGTTCTTCTTAGCGCTCTCTGCGTCTCTGCGGCTAATTTTTCTTGGTTTTCCGCTCGATCGCGGCGACCAGCCCCTGCACCGTCGCCAGCGCGTTCGAGGACAGCTCCGCGTCGTCGAAGGTGATTTTGAAAGTGTCTTCGACGTGCTGCACCAGTTCCACGAAACCGAAGGAATCGAGCAGCCCGATGTCGAGCAGGTCGGTGGTGTCGGTCACCTGTCCGCCGAACTTGACCTGGTATTTGTCGGCCAGGTGCGCGCGGATGATGTCGGCTGTGGAGGCGCTCATCGGTACTTCCTTTACTTGAACCGTACGGCCAGCCGCGGGTTGCCCGGCAGGCCCTCGTAGCGCACCCGCACGGTCTCACCCGCCTCCGGGGTCAGCGGGGCGGTGAAGGACCCCAGCGACAGCAGGTCACCGGGTCGCAGGCGGATGCCCGCCTGCGCGAGATCGTCGGCCAGCCAGCGCACGGCGTTCAGCGGATGGCGCAGGACCGCGCTGCCCGTGCCGCGCGCCAGGTCGCCGCCCTTGCCGTCGGTGACCAGCACTTTCATGTCCCGCAGGGCATCGGCGAACGCCTGCGTCGCCTGCACGTCGAGCGGCGCGCCGAGCACCCCGGCCCGGGCGCCGGCGTTGATCATGACCACGGTCGGGCCGGTGATCGGCTCGCCCGCCGCCACGACGAAATCGGCCAGCTCGATGAAGGGGTACACGCGCACGAGCGACTGCAGCAGTTCGAGGTCGGTCTTCGCGTCGTGTATGCGCGCGTCCCGGACTTCGACCACCAGGTCCGCTTCCACCAGCGGGCGCGCGCCGTACTGGGCAGGCACCGTGACCGGCTCGCCGTCCGCGGGCGCGCGGATCAGCATGCGATCGAGCAGCACGCCGCGCACCGGCGAGAGCAACTTGACCGCCATCTGCACTTCGGGATTCGTCAGTGCCGCCTTGTAGCCGACCACGCGGCCGAGGTCCTTGCCGAGTTCGGCCACGAACAGCGTGCGGCCGCACAGCGCGTCCTCCATGGACAGGCCCTGCAGGCCCTTCACCGGTGTGCGGTTCGTCCAGTCGCGCGCAAGCGCCTGCACGCGCTCCTGCGGCGGGCAGGCGTGCGCGGCGGCGGCAAGGCCGGCCAGCAGCAGCAACGAATAAAAAAGGGCGCGCATGACGGGCGGCAGTCTACCCGAAACGCGCCGTTCTCCGGCACGGAGGACAGGGGCCGACGGCCCGAAATGCAGAGGCTAGTACACGTCCCGCAGGTAGCGGCCGGTCGCGGCGAGCGTCTTCACGTATTCGGCCGCCTTCTCCTCGGACAATCCGCCATGCTGCACCGCGATCAGCTTGAGCGTCGTATCGACGTCGCGCGCCATGCGCTGCGCGTCGCCGCAGACATAGAAGCAAGCGCCCGTCTCGAGCCACGCCCACAGCTCGCGCCCCTGCTCCAGCATGCGGTCCTGCACATAGACTTTCTGCGCCTGGTCGCGCGAGAACGCGGTGTGCAGGTTGGTCAGTACACCGCTCTTCAGGTAGGTCTCGAATTCCTCGCGATACAGGAAGTCCTGCCCGCGGCGCTGGTTGCCGAAAAACAACCAGTTGCGCCCGCTCGCGCCCCGCGCAGCGCGCTCCTCCAGGAAGGCGCGGAACGGCGCCACCCCGGTCCCGGGGCCGATCATGATGACGGGCACGTCGTCCGCCGGCAGCCGGAACCCGTGCGAAACCTGGATGTAGACCGGCACGCGCTGGCCGGGGCGCAAGCGCCCGGCGAAAAAATTGGAAGCGACGCCGCCGTAGTCGCGCCGATACAGCGCGTAGCGCACGACCGCCACGGTCAGGTGCACTTCGTCGGGGTGGGCCTTGAGCGACGAGGCGATCGAATACAGACGCGGCTGCAGCCGGCCAAGCGACTGCACGAACTCCGCCACCGTGGGCCGCGCCGAGCGGAAGGTCGTCAGCACGTCGAACACGTCGTGCACGCCGTGGTCGTCGGCCGCGGCCGCATCTTCCGCCAGCCGGGCGAGGCGCGTCGCCTCGATGTCGTTCCTGGCGTGGCGCGAGAGCAGTTGATACAGCTCGTCGCTCGGCTCGCGCAGATTGCACTGGCGCGTCAGCGCCTCGCGCGCGGTGGAGGCCGTGCCGTCGGCGAGCGTGACCTGCTCCGACCCGCGTGCGCGCAGGATGGTGAGCACCAGGTCCACTTCCTCGGGCAGGTTGCCCGCCCAGACGCCGAGCGAGTCGCCCGGTTCGTAGGCAATGCCGCTCCCGGCAAGGCTGATGACGACGTTCTGCGTCTGCTTTTCCGCGTCGGCGGCATTCAGCGGCCGGCTCGCGACCAGCGTGGCGAGATACGGCCGGTCGCGGCCCATGCCGACGGGCACGTCCGCGGCGAGCTCCGCAGCCACCGCCGATACGGGGGCCTGCCGCGCCCCGGGCGCGGGTGTTTTAGCGAGCAGCGTTTTCAGCATCTTCTGCGTGGCCTTGCCGCCCGGCACACACTTGGACAGGTCTTTCTCGCCGCCTTCCGCGATCTTCTCGGCGTAGCTCTGGCACAAATACCCGCACTGCCCGCAGTCGAGCTGGCCCATCGCCGCCATGAGCTGGCGCGGAAACGCGCGGCCTTCGGCGAGCTTCATGCGCTCGTCGAGCGCGAGCGTCTCGTCGTGCCAGGGGAAATCCTCTTCCGCTTCAGCGGGGACCGCGCCCGGCGTCGCGCTCGCGGCGGCACCATCCAGTCCGAGCAGGCCGGCGAAGAAACCGTTCAGCCATGCGCGCTGGGCGGGCGTGAACGGCGCGTTCTCCGGAAGCAGCGTGACGGCCATCAGACCGCCACCGGTTGCAGGTCGATCAGCGCGCGCAGCGCTTCCACGCCGGTGCGTGCCGTAAACGCGTGAAAGGATTCCGCGGGCGAAGCGCGGTGCGCGAGATAGCCCTTGAGCAGCCGCTCGATCAGCGCCGGCACCTCGGTGGCGATCACGTCGCGCTGGAATTCGGTAGCGATGCCCCGCGCCGCGCCATAGCCGCCGCCGATGTAGACGTGATAGCCCTCCACTTCCGCGTCCTCGCCGACGGACACCTTGGCCGCGAGCAGGCCGATATCGCCGATGTAGTGCTGCGCGCAGGAGTGATGGCAGCCGGTGAGGTGGATGTTGACCGGCTGGTCGAGCGTCACGCGCGCTTCCACGTACTCCGCGATCGCCGCGGCGTGGCGCTTGGTGTCGCTCGCGGCGAACTTGCAGCCCGTGTTGCCCGTGCAGGCGATCAGTCCGGCGCGCACGCTGGAGGCGCGCCAGTCGAGGCCCAGCGCCTGGAGTCCCGCCTTCACCGCCTCCACGGCGGCGTCCGGGATGCCGGACAACAACAGGTTCTGCCAGACCGTCAGCCGAAGGTCGCCGTCGCCGTGCTGCGCGGCGAGGTCGGCGAGTCCGCGCATCTGCCCCACCGTCAGGAGGCCCGCCGGTGTCACCACCCCGACGTACTGCAGTCCGGACTGTTTCTGCGCGTGCCAGTCCACATGTCCCCAGCGGTTTTCCAGCGGGCGCGGCGCGCAGGCCTCCTGCGGCAACCTCAGCGGCTTGAAGGCGAGCAGTTTCTCCGTCTCCGCCAGGTAACCCTCGTGTCCCATCGTGTCCAGCACGTACTTCATACGCGCCTTGGTGCGGTCGGTGCGGTCGCCATGGGCGATGAACACGCGCACGACGGCCGCCGCGGCCGGGACGCACTGTTCCGGCGTCAGCAGCCAGCCCGCATCCCGCGAGAAATCGCGATGGCCGGTGATGCCGCCCAGTTCCATGCGGAAGTACACCCCGGCGGGTACGGCCCGCCCTTCCTCCACGCGCACCGCGAAGAAACCGATGTCGTTGGTGTCGGCCACCGTCGACACCGCGCCGCCGCCGTCGAAGGCAATGTTGAACTTGCGCGGCAGGCCGTACAGTTCCCGGTGGTTGAGGATGTGATAGTGCATGTCCGCGCACAGTCCGCGCACGTCGTACAGTTCGATGGCGTCGATGCCGCTGGTCGGATGGCCGGTGATATTGCGGATGTTGTCTGCGCCGGACCCGCGCGAGGTAAGTCCACACGCCGCGAGTCCATTCAGCACCCGAACCGTGTTCTTCGGTTCTATCTCACGGATCTGCAGGTTCGCCCGGGTCGTGACGTGCGAGTAGCCGCCACCACAGGTCTCGGCAAGATCCGCCACCACCCTGAACTGGTGCGCGTTAAGAATGCCGCAGGGGATGCGCAGCCGGCACATGAAGGAAGTCTGCGCCGGCGCGACATAGAACAGTCCGTGAAACTTGGTGCGGAAGACATCGGTGCCCTTGGGCGCTTCGTTGGCGGCGGCGCGCACGACGAGTTCGTCCCACATGTCGAGCGGATGCGCCTTGCGCTTGGCGAGTTCCTCCGGCACCAGCTTCTTCCCGGCGGCGGTGAAACGGTCCTGGGCTTCGAGATGGATCGCCTCGGGCCCTGCCGGCTTTGCGTCGCCGCCGGCCGCGGGCGCGCCGCCGCGGCTGCGGGCAATCTCAAGGCCGCTGACAAAACCCTGCAGGTACAGTTTCTGTTCTTCGCTGAATTCGTCCATCGCGCTCACGCCACCGTCTCCGGATCGAACATCAGCCGGTCACGCAGCGCTGCCACCGGCGCGCGCGTTTCGATCAGTTCCAGGTAGCGCGTCGCGTGCGCGGCGTCGCCGAACAGCACCGCGCCGACGAGCCGGCCGTCGGCGAGCACGAGCTTGCGGTAGACGCCCCCCGGCCCGTCGCGGAACACCAGCGTTTCGGCACCGGCGGCGTCCATGAACTGCCCCGCGGAAAACACGTCGATGCCCGTGACCTTGAGCCGCGTCGCCGGCACCGAACCGCGGTAGCTGCGAAAACCCGACTGCGCGAGATGATTGGCACAGACGCGCGACATGTCGTAGAGCGGCGCGACCAGCCCGTAACTCACCCCGCGGTGCGCGACGCATTCGCCGACCGCGTAGATGCGGGGGTCCGAGGTCTGCAGCGTATCGGTCACCACCACGCCGCGCTGGCACTGCAGGCGCGCCTGCTCGGCGAGTTCCACGTTCGGCCGGATGCCGACGGCCATCACGACCAGATCGGCGGCCAGCCGCGTGCCGTCCGCCAGTTCGACCGCTTCCACCCGTTCGCTGCCCGCGATGGTCTCTGTACGCGCATTGAGTCTGACCGCGATGCCGCGCGCTTCGAGCGAACGCGCGAGCAGGCCGCCCGCCGCTGCGTCCAGTTGCCGCTCCATCAGCCACGGCATCACGTGCACCAGCGTGACCCGCATGCCGCGCCGGGAAAGCCCGTTCGCCGCCTCCACGCCCAGCAGTCCGCCGCCGATCACGACGGCGTTCCGGTGCCGCGACGCGGCGGCGATCATGGCTTCGGTGTCCGCGATGTCGCGGTAGGTCACGACGCCCTCGAGATCGGCACCCGGCACCGGCAGCACGGCCGGCCGCGAACCAGTGGCGAGCACCAGCCGGTCGTACGGCGTGGCGCGGCCAAGGTCGTCGATGACCGTGCGGCGCACGCGATCGATGCGCACGACCGTGCGCTGGAGGTGCAGAAGGATGCCCTGCCGTGCATGCCAGGCCGCATCGTTCAGCAGGATGTCCTCGAAGCGCTGCTCGCCGGCCAGCACCGGCGTCAGCAGGATGCGGTTGTAGTTGGGATGCGGTTCCGCACCGAAAACGGTGATGTCGTAGCGGTCTGGCGCGATCGCCATCAATTCTTCCAGCATGCGGCCGCCCGCCATGCCGTTGCCGATCACGACCAGCCGCGGCCGTGCCGCCGGTGCGCCAGCCGCGTCGGCAGGCAGGCGCCAGGCCACGGTGGCGTTCATGCCGCGCGCCGCACGGCTTGCCGCGCGAGAACAGCGCAACGCACGACGTTTCCCACCACGATCACCGCCGGGGAGACGACGCGCTGTCTCGCCGCCACGTCCGCCAGCCGGTCGAGCCGCGTGACGACGGTGCGCATCTCCGGCCGCGTGGCATTCTCGATCACCGCGACCGGCGTCGCCGCCGCCATCCCGCCGGCGGTCAGCCCCTCCGCCACGCGCGCTGCGCGTGCGACGCCCATGTAGATGACCAGCGTGGTGCCGGATGCTGCGAGTGCCGACCAGTTCGGCTCACGGCCGCCGCGGGTATGGGCCGTGACAAACGTGACGCCGTGGCAATGATCGCGATGCGTGATGGGAATGCCTGCGGCCGCCGGCGCGGCGACGCCGGCGGGAATCCCCGGAACGACTTCGGCGATGATCCCGGCGCGCGCGAGCGCATCCACCTCCTCGCCGCCGCGGCCGAACACGTACGGATCGCCCCCCTTCACGCGGGCGACGGTCAGCCCCTGCCGCGCGAGCTGGATCATTTTGCGTTCGATGAAGGCCTGCGGCGTGGACCTGCAACCGCCGCGCTTGCCGACTTCGATCACCTGCACGCCGGCGCGCGCGTGCCGCAGCACGGCCCGGTCGACGAGGTCGTCCAGCAGCACGGCGTCCGCCGCGCCCAGCGCGCGCACGGCCTTCAGCGTCAGCAGCTCCGGATCGCCCGGGCCGGCGCCGATCAGCCAGACGCTGCCGACAGGAGGCTTCACGATTGCGCCACTACGCCTTGCCGTACGCTGCGGTCTTCATGGTCCCCGCGAGCACGCCGTAGACTTCCGTCCACGCCGCTTTCACGTCCGCGGTGAACGCGGCGCCGAGGCCGTCGCTCAATGTCGCCAGCAGCGCACCGCCGACGGTGTCGTAGTGCGCGGGCTGAACGCCATAACCGGCATGGCGCTTCCCGAGATCCTGCACGGCGGGCACGATCTTCTCCAGGTTCGTGAGGCCGTTCACCGCCACCGTGATCATCTGCATGAGTTTCTTGCCCTGCGCCTTCATGTCGCCCTTGAACAGGGCCTTGAGGCTCGGATCCGCCGCGAACAGCTTGCCGTAAAAAAGTTCGGCGGCCTGGTCGGCGATGGGCACGACCTTGGCCCAGGACTCCTGCACGAGCGTGACTTGCTGTGGTGTAACCATGGCTATCTCCCTGGGTTGACGTTTCAAAAAAGCCGGAATGATCGGAGTGTTGTGACGAAGGCTTTTCCCTTCGTCTTTCATCGTGCCTACGCCGCGCTGCGCATCTGTTTCTGGTACAGGAACTCCAGCACCGCGCCGCGCAGCTTGTGATAGCGCGTGTCGCTCACCAGTCCGAGCCGGTCGCGCGGCTTGGCGAGGTCGACCTCGACGATGCCGCCGATGGTCGCCGCCGGGCCGTTGGTCATCATCACGATGCGGTCGGACAGCAGCACGGCCTCGTCCACGTCGTGCGTCACCATCAGCACCGTGCTCTTCGTCTTGGCGACGATCTTCATCAGTTCGTCCTGCAGGTGCGCCCGCGTCAGCGCATCGAGCGCGCCGAAAGGCTCGTCCAGCAACAGGGCCTTCGGTTCCATCGACAAGGCGCGCGCGATGCCGACGCGCTGCTTCATGCCGCCGGAAATCTCCCCCGGTCGTTTATGGGCCGCGTGTTCCAGGTGCACGAGTTCCAGCGCCGCCCCGGTGCGCGCCTTCAGTTGCGCCTTGTTTTCGGTCGCGCCGAACACCCGCTGCACCGCGAGGTGGACGTTCTCGAAGCAGGTCAGCCACGGCAGCAGCGAGTGGTTCTGGAACACCACGCCGCGGTCCGGTCCCGGCCCGGCGATCTCGCGGCCCGCACACAACAGCACGCCGGAAGTGGCCTTGTTCAGCCCCGCGACCAGGTTGAGCAGCGTCGACTTGCCGCAACCCGAGTGCCCGATCAGCGTGACGAACTCGCCCTCGGCAATGGACAGGTTGATGTCCTTCAGCGCGGTGAAGCTGCCGAGCTTGGTCTTGAAGATCATGCCGGTGTTTTCGATCGAGATGAATTTGTCCATGGGTTTCACCGTGAGGGGTTAGGAGAGAGGGGTGAGGGGATAAAGACCTTGTGCAGAATGCGGGGTGAGTGGCGCAGGCCTTTGCCCCTCACCCCTCACTCCTCACCGATACTCGAATCTTTTAGCCAGCAACATCAGCGCGTATTCCAGCGAGAGGCCGACGATGCCGACGGTGAAGATGGCGACGATGATGTGCTCGACGTTGAGGTTGTTCCACTCGTCCCACACCCAGAAGCCGATGCCGACGCCGCCGGTCAGCATTTCCGCGGCGACGATCACCAGCCACGCGACGCCGATCGACAGCCGGATGCCGGTCAGCATGAAGGGCAGCACCGCCGGAAACAGGATCTTGCGGAACACCGTCCACTCGGAAAGGTTCAGCACGCGGGCGACGTTGAGGTAATCCTGCGGCACCTCCTTCACGCCGGCCGCCGTGTTGATGATCATCGGCCAGATGCTGGAGATGAAGATGACCCAGATCGCGGCGGGATTGGCCGCCTTGAACACCAGCAGCCCGATCGGCAGCCACGCGAGCGGACTGACCGGCCGCAGCAGGCTGATGATCGGCGCCGTCATCGCGCCGAGGAAGTTGAAGCGGCCGATCATGAAGCCGAGCGGAATGCCGATCAGCGCCGCCATGCCGAAGCCGATGCCCACGCGCTGCAGCGACATCAGGATGTTCCAGCCGATGCCCTGGTCGTTGGGACCCTTCTGGTAGAACGGATCGCTGAAGAGCGCTACCGCCGAATGCCAGGTCTTGAGCGGCCCCGGCAGGCTGCTGCCGTGGGACAGGCCCGCCCAGAGCGCCACGAACAGCGCAAGCCCCAGCAGCACCGGGACCAGTCCGCGGAAGAAGCCTGCGATCTGGTCGCGGTAGCGCTCCAGCAGCGGGGCGTGCCGCCGCACCGGCGGCGGCAATTCGTAGACCGGCGTGGCGCCGCCCGCCAGGGCGGACGGCGGCGGTTCGGGCGGTCGGGACAGTGCGGCAACAGTCATCAACAATCTCCTTGGGGCACTAGGCCACTTTGACCTTGAACGACCCGGCGTACTTCTTCGGATCCTTGCCGTCCCAGACCACGCCGTCGATCATCTTCGAGGTGCGGAAATCGCTCTTCGGCAGCGAGACCTTGGCCAGGTTCGCGGCGTCCTTGTAGACATCCACGCGGTTGACCTTCTTCGCCACCGCGAGATAGTCCGGCTCTTCCTTCAGCAGTCCCCAGCGGCGGTGCTGGGTGAGGAACCACATGCCGTCGGAGTAATAGGGATAGTTCACGGCACCGTCGTTGTAGAACTTCATGTAATCCGGCTCGTCCCACTTCCTGCCGATGCCGTTGTCGTAGCGGCCCAGCATGCGGGCAAGGATGACATCGGTGTCCGTGTTGACGTAGGAGCGGTCGGCGATCGTCTGCGCCGTCTTCTGCCGGTTCGACAGCGAGGCATCGATCCAGCGCCCCGCTTCCAGCACCGCCGCCGTCATCGCGCGCGCGGTGTTCGGATACTTGCTGACGAAATCGGCGGTCGTGCCCAGCACCTTCTCCGGATGGTCCTTCCAGATGCCCTGGGAGGTTTCCACCGTGAAGCCGACGTTGTCGACGATCGCGCGGTTGTTCCACGGCTCGCCCACGCAGCAGCCGTCCATGTTGCCCACGCGCATGTTGGCCACCATCTGCGGCGGGGGAATGGTGATCGTCTTCGCATCGGTGAAGGGGTTGATGCCGTTCGCCGCCAGCCAGTAGTACAGCCACATTGCATGCGTGCCGGTCGGGAAGGTCTGCGCGAAGGTGTACTCGCGCTTCTCCTTGTCCATGAGCGCCTTCAGCGACGCGCCGTCCTTGACGCCCTTGTCGTACAGCTTGCGCGAGATGGTGATCGCCTGGCCGTTGTTGTTGATCGCCATCAGCACGGCCATGTCCTTCTTCGGGCCGCCGATGCCCATCTGCACGCCGTAGATCATTCCGTACAGCACGTGCGCGGCATCGAGTTCGCCGTTGACCAGCTTGTCGCGGACCGAGGCCCAGGACGCCTCCTTGCTGGGCACGATCTTGATGCCGTACTTCTTGTCGATCTCGTTGACCGAGGCCATGACCACCGAGGCGCAGTCCGTCAGCGGAATGAAGCCGATCTTGACCTCGGTCTTCTCCGGCGCGTCGGAGCCGGCAGCCCACGCGGACTGGCGGATTCCGGGCGGCACCAGGCCCATCAGCGCGGCACCCGTGAGTGCGCCGCCCCGTCGCAGAAAATCGCGGCGGCCATCGTCGGCAGGCAGTATTTCCGGTTGCGGTTCACTTGCGGCCTCGTCTTTCATGCAGTACTCCAGTCATCTACGGTTAGTGTTCAACAGGGTTCGCGGCATCCAGCGCCTTCACTTCGCCGACGCTCCGAACCGGATGGCGAGCGCGATCATGTAATCGACCGCCGCCTTGACCTGGTCGTCGCTCAACCTGGCATTGCCGCCACGCGGCGGCATTTCAGTGCCCAAGGGGCCGTGAAAGCCGTTCAGGGCGTGCTGGTAAAGCGTCTCCCTGTCCTTTCTGATGCGTGGCGCCCACGCCGCCTTGTCCGTCACCTTCGGCGCCCCCGCGAAATCCGCGGTATGACAGGGGCGGCAGGTTTCGATCCAGACCACCCGCCCCGCCTTCAGGCGCGGGTCGGGAAATTCCGGATACGCCGGCTGCGCCGCCGCCGGCCACGCGCAAAGCGTGGCGGCAGCGACCAACGAGCGGCAGACGGCGGTGTGCACGTGCAATCTCACTTCATCGGAATGCGCAGGACCACGCCGCCCATCGCTTCACCCATCTTGAAATCGGTGCGCGGGCTGTCCTTGTGGCCGTTGTGACAGGTGATGCAGGCCTGCGCCACGGCGCGGTCGGCGTAGATCGCGGTGAAATACTTGATCTTGCCCAGCGTTTCCTCCTTGTAGAAGGGCTTGTCCGGATTCTTGGCCACCGCTTCCAGGCCTTCCTTTTCCACCGCCGTCTTCGGTGCGTTCTGCTTGTTGACCGGCCACAACGATTGCAGCGAATAGAAGAACCCCATCTTCTTCTCCGTCACCATCTCGGCACCGTAGCGGAACATCTGCGCCGGCAGTACCAGCGCCTTTTCGTCCTTCCAGTGTTCGCTCGCCTTGATGACTTTTTCCTCGTTCTGCAACCGGTTGACGATTACCCGCGTGTACACCGTGCGGTCCGCTTCCATGACCGCGTGCATGCCGTCGGCCATCTGCTGGTACGTCACCTGCGCCTGCGCACCCGCCGACATCGTGATGGCCAGGACGGCCACCGCCGATGCGAAGCCCGAGCGCCTGCTGATTTCGCTGATCTTCATGCGTTGCTCCTTTGCTTGTTGTGAACTGCCCCGAAAAACCGTTTCACTCATTTGCCCGCTGCCGCCGCGCGTTCCGCGCGGCGCTTTTCGTCCAGCTGCCGTGCCCGTTCCATCACCATTTCGAGGCTGCGCACATGCCCGCCGGGCGCGCCCTGAAAATTCCGCTTGACCAGGGCCGGGTCCGCCAGCGCATCGATCGCGTAGCCGAGGCCATGACAGTTCATGCACACCGGCCTGATCATTTTTTCGCTCGGCCGCAACGTGTCGTTCTGGTTGTGCTGCACCAGGGTTCGCGTCGAGCCGTCCCGGCGATGCTCGACGCGCGGCAGATGGCAACTGGCGCAGGAGACCCCGCTCCCGGCCGGAAGCGTGCCGGCCAGTTCCTGCTTCCACAGCGCGTAATGCCGGGATTGTTTGTAGGCCAGCGTGTGGTCGTCGCGGTGGCACTGCAGGCAGCCATCGACCGCTGCTTCGTGCGTATCGAACTTGTGCGCGGTATGGCAGGTGTTGCAGCCGAGCGCGATCGCGTGCGACTTGCCCTGCATGGGCAGGCGCGCCTGTCCGGGCGTCATCGGCGTGAGTCCTGCCGCCAGCCGCATGCCGTGCTTGCCGGCCAGGAAGCCCTTGGTTTCGGTCTCGTGGCAGGTGGCGCAGACGCGCTGATCCGGGCGCTCGGCCCAGGTGGCGACGCCCTGCTTGTCGGTTTCCTGGTGGCAGCCGCTGCAGTTCACGCCCGCCGCGGCATGCGAGGTCGCGAGCCAGTCCGCCGCGACGCCGGCGGGCTGCCGGAAGCCGGCCGGCGCGTCCGGCACGGTCTGGGCCTTGAGCGGAAACCGCTGCACGGGGTAATCCGGGAACGTCGCCGCCGCTTCGCGCAGGCTGCGGCGGGGCAAACGTCCCGCCGCGTTCACCGCAGCCTCGTTGAGGTGCTTGGCGAGAAAATCTTCATACAGCGCACGGTTGTCGTGGAACTTGTGGCAGCCGGACGTCCCGCAGGTATCGAACGCCATGCCCTTGTGGCTCGGCCGGTCGACGCGGATGTCGTTGTCCCCGCCGTGGCAGTGAAAGCAGAAATCCGCCGGCTGCGTGACGCCCATCGCCTGCGTAATCCGCGGGCGATGCTCTGAATGGCAGGTGACGCACAGCGTGGCATCGAGCTTCTCGACGCGCTCGGCATTGCGCGGGTCGGTGAACTTGGTCAGCGGGTGTTTGTCGTCCGCCGCCTTCAGTTCCGCACCGTGGCAACCCACGCAGGCCTCCTGCAGCGACTCCTGTCCGCCGAACGCGCTCTTGTGGCAGGCCTCGCATTTGAGCTCGATCTGGTAATGCCCGTGGGAGGTCTGCCCCGGCAGGAACAGCGTGCGCGCGGGCGCGAGCCACGGCATCGTCGCCGCGTCCTTCGCGAAAATTCCCGCCGCCAGATAACCCCCGATCAGCACGCTCGATAGCCCCCAGACGATCCACCAGACGCGACGGCCCTTTGCGTTCGCCATGCGCCAGGCAGCTCAGAAGTAATAAGTCTTGAATACATGCGACGCGAGCAATACCGGCACCGGCCAGAACAACAGGATGTGCATCCACAGGGCCGTACGCCGCAGGCGCGCCGCGCCCGCGCCCAGGCGGTGTTCGAGCGCGATGACGGCGCCGGAGGCGGCACCCACCACCACCATTCCCAGAAAAAACGCGGCCAGCAGAAAATCGAGGTTGGCGCCCATGCGGCCGCCGGTATGCACGGCCAGGCCCGCCAGCGTCAGGCCGCCAAACAACGCATGCGCGAGGCGCCACCATGCGAACTCGCCGAGTGAGAAGCGCCGGATCCGCTTGCGCAGTGACAGCACGAGAAGCGCCACGCTCAGGCCGACCACCGTGAAGCCGCTCACTTGTTTCCAGAAACCGTCGCGCCACAGCACGTCCCACTGCCACGGCACCTGGACCGTGGACGCGTAGGGCACGGCGATCACCAGCGCCAGCAGCAGCGCCACGATCAGCGCCACCGTACCCGTGCCGAGCAGGGTCTTCGCCCCGCGCACGGGTTCGGCCGGGCCGCCGGCGCCGACGAGTTCCGCCAGCAGCGGACGGCACGACCCGCAGACGGTCGACGCGCCGGTCGCCGCGATGAGCGTCTCGACCGTGCCATAGCCGGAAGCCATCGCCAGACCCAGCGCACCGCGCGTGACGCCCGTGCAATTGCAGACGGCGGTGGCGGCCGGCCAGTGCACGACGCTGACGGCTTCCGCTTCCGGCCACAAGGATCCGGTTTTCCGGAAGCGCCACAGCTGCCACGGCCAGACCCGCCGCCGCTGCACCACGGCTTCCTGCAGGCGGCCGAGATCAGGACACTCGCCGACGGCGACCGCGCCGACGAGACAGCCACGTTCGATGACCACGCTGCGATAAACGCCCTGCTCGCGATAGCGTGTTTCGCCGGCGAAACTCGGACGCTCCTCGGCGCCGACCGGACCCATGCTGAAGACCGACAGGTCCAGCACCTTGAGGCGGGTCGCCACCACCGAGCCGGCGTAGTGGGCGACACCGCCGGCGAGACTGTGCGCGGCGACCGCTGCCTGCTCCAGGCCGGGCGCCACCAGCCCATACACGCGGTCGCGATGCTCGGCGCACTCGCCGACGGCGTAGATGGCCGGATCGGAGGTCTGCATGCGGTCGTTCACGCGCACGCCGCGGCCCAGCGCGAGTCCCGCGTCGCGGGCGAGATCGATGTTGGGGCGGATGCCGGTGGCGACGATCAGCGTGTCGCAGGCGATCACTTCGCCCGAGCGCAGTTCGATGCCGCTGACGGCGCCTTCGCCGAGGACGCGCTTGACGCCGTCACCCAGCACGACCCGCATGCCCAGGCCCCGCACGTGGGCCGCCAACACTGCGGCCGCCCCGTCGTCAAGCTGGCGCATCATCAGGCGGGAGTAGTGTTCGACGACGCACACCTCGGTGTTGAAGCGCTGCATGCCGCGCGCGGCTTCGAGGCCGAGCAGCCCGCCGCCGAGGACGACCGTGCGGCGGCTGCGCACGCGGCGCGCCGCGAGCCGCTGCGCGTCGGACAGGTCGCGAAACGTGTAGACCCCGTTCAGGTCGATGCCGGGTATATCCGGCACGTGCGGCCGCGAGCCGGTGGCCAGTATCAGTTGCGCGTAAGGCTGGGAAAAACCGGCAGCATCGCGCACGCAACGGGCGGCCGGGTCGATGGCGGTCACCGCGCAGCCGAAGCGGGTCTGGAGTTTCGGATCCTGGGGAAGCGCGACATCGCGCGTCAGCCCCTGCCACTTGAGGTCGCCACCCAGGAAGGACGACAGGCGCACGCGGTTGTAGGGCTCCCAGGGCTCGTCGCCATACAGCACGACCGGAACCCCGGGCTGCCGCCGCCGCAACTCCTGCACGGCGCGTACGCCGACCGGCCCCGCGCCGACGACCACGACGGGCACGTCCGCCGTCGTCGGCTCGGGCATTTCCACGGTCTTGCGCTTGGCGGTCGCGGTCATCGTTCTTGAGGCCTGGTTAACCCACGCGCCAAAAGAAAACGGCGCCTGTTGCCCGGGCACGGTGGTACCGCCCGGAACAGACGCCGTTGTCTTGATTGAAGCCGGTGCCCATCGTTGGACACTGACTCGCCCTGCTGATAAAGCAATCGCTATGCCATGGACATTTGCCACCACAACAACTTGAAAAACATGGCCATTTTCCCGATCACCGTGCTGCGTGCGCACGCTCGCGCGCACTGCTGCGGTGCAGAATGCCCGGCCATGTCCCGCGGGGCACGGTCCGTAGCCGCGGTCAACCGGCCAGCAAGTCCGAGAGCGCGGTTACCTGCCGGGCGACATCGGCGAGCCGCGTATTCGATGTCATGGCCTGTTTGCGCAAGGCCCGGTATGCCTCTTCCTCGGTCAGCCCGCGGCTCTTCATCAGCAGTCCCTTCGCACGCTCGATCAGCTTGCGCTCGGCGAGCTTCTCGCCGGTCTCGTCGAGTTCGCGGCGGAGCGCCTGGAACTGCTCGAAGCGGGCGATGGCGACGTCCAGGATCGGCTTCACGCGCGCGCCCTCCAGCCCGTCCACGATGTAGGCCGAGACGCCCGCGCGCACCGCCTCGCGGATCTTGTCGCTGTCGTCGTCCTGGGTGAACATCACCACCGGCCGCGGCGCGCTGGAGGACAGCACCGCCAGATGCTCCAGGGTGTCGCGGTCGGGCGAATCGACGTCGATGATGATGACGTCGGGCTTCAGCCGCTCGACCTCGGCATACAGGTCGGCGGTCGCGGGTACCAGCGCAGCCACTACGTAGCCCGCCGAGCGCAGCGCGGTTTCCACCACTTCCGCCCGTTCCACGACGTCGTCCACGATGAGTACGCGCGGTTTCATCGCGGGTGGATCGATCATGCGGCCAGCGCGCCGGCTTCCACGGCCACGATCGCCTTGGCCTGGTTCATGTCCTGCGCATAACCGCAGGCGAAGAGCAGGCAGGCGAGCTGGTTGATCAGCGGCAGCGGCACCGGGGTGTCGCCCGCCAGCGCACGCTTCGTCCACTGCGCGGTGGTCGCCGCTTCCATCCCTTCCGGCAAGGTCGGCAGCGTCTTGACCGGTCCGACTTCGGCCTCGAACAGCACGTCGATCAGCCCGTCGTGGGCATGTTCGAGCTGCGGCCGCCGCTTCGGATTGGCGAAGGGCTCGCCCTCGGTGCTGCGCAGCAGGAGCGCGTTGCCGCCGGTCGCGGCGTAATACGCGCGCAGGCGGTCGAGGTACGGCGGGTGCGAGGCGCTCACCACGGAGAGGCTCTCGCCCGCGAACGGGTCGATCAGCTTCGCCACGAAGTGCGCCGAGTTGCGCACGCCGAGCCGCCCGCGCAGCGCGAGCAGGCTCGCCAGCCCCGGCGACAGCGCGGCGGTCGGCAGGTAGGCGATGCCGGTGGTCTCCAGCGCCTCC
Organism: Burkholderiales bacterium; assembly: GCA_050741255.1. Classification (GTDB taxonomy): domain Bacteria; phylum Pseudomonadota; class Gammaproteobacteria; order Burkholderiales; family SG8-41; genus CAZXNF01. The sequence continues at coordinate 25,799 of JBOIEQ010000015.1, forward strand.
TGCGCCTGCGTGGCGGACGCGCACGGCATCACCCCCAGTTCGCGCAGGATGTACGCCGAGGCGACGCGACCGTTGCCCGAGAGTTCGCCGTGCACCAGCACCGGCACGCCGAAGCGGGCGAGCAGGAGCGCCAGCAGCGGCGTGAGGTTGGGCTGGTGGCGCGCGCCGTTGTAGCTCGGCAGCACGATCGGCCGCGGCTTGCCGGACACGGGTGTCAGCCGCGCCAGCCGCTCGTCGACCGCCGCCGTGAAGCCCAGCAGTTCGCCCAGCGACTCGCCCTTCACGCGCAGCGCGATCAGGATCGCGCCGAGTTCAAGCTCCGGCACGCCGCCGTCGAGCATGGCGCCGTAGAGCTGCCGGGCATCGGCTTCGGACAGATCGCCGGGGTTCTCGGCGCCCCTCCCGATCTCTTTGATGAAATGAGCGAAATTCATGCGCCCCCCCGCAAGCAACGCGTTGGGTCGAAGGGTGCCGACGTCAAGTTGTCCCGGCCGATCTCCTTGATGAACTGGGCGTAATTCATGCGCTTTTCACTGCGGCCTGATCCGCATCGATCCGGTGCTGCGCGACCAGGCGCTTCAGTTCGGGCAGGCAGGAGCCGCACGAGGTACCGCATTTCAACGCCTGTTGCAGCACGCCGAGGTCGGCACCGGCGTTGGCGTTCATCGCCATGCCCGCGACGCAGGCCGTAATCTCGCCTTCGGACACGTCATGGCAGTTGCACACGATGCGCCCGCGCGCGGGCTGCGCCTGCGGCGGCGAGGCCACCGGCGCCAGCACCCAGCGGCGCAGGGCCTCCGCGTCCGCGCCGGCGGCCATCGCCTCCTGCACCCAGGTGCGCGCGCAGGTGTCGCCGGCGAAACGCACCGCGCCGATGCGCGGGCCGTCGAAACGCGCGCGCTTGGAGATGCCGCGCGTGAAGTCCATGTAGGCGAAGCAGCGGTCCGCGTCGTCCAGTCCGAAGGCGGCATCGAGCGCGGCGAGCGTTGCCTCGTCGGCGGGCGCGGCGGCGGCAGCCTGGAATACGACGAGCGGCAGGTCGCGCCCCGCGAGCGTGAGCGTCGCGAATGGGAAACGGTCCAGGCAGGCGCGCGCGCCGCGCACGATCGCCTCCAGCACCGCGTCGTCTTCCGGCACCGCGGCCAGCGCCACCAGCTGCCACGGCAGTTCCGCGCGCACGACCTGCACGGCAGCGGCCTTGAGCTCGGGTTGTTTGGACACCGGATCGAATGCCGGCAGCGTCAGCGCGTTGACGCCATCGCCGGAGACGAACGCGCCGCCCCAGTGCATCGGGATGAACGCCTCGCCGGGCGCCACGTCGGCGGCCGCGTGCACGCGCAATGTGAGAACGCCCCGCCGGCTTTCGACTTTCGCCAGATCACCCTCTTTCAGGCCGCGCGCGGCGAGGTCCTGCGGGTGCAGCGCGATCACGGGTTCCGGCGCGTGATTGAACAGGCGCGCCACGGTGCCGGTGCGCGACATGCCGTGCCACTGGTCGCGCAGCCGGCCTGTGTTGAGCAACAGCGGGTAGTCCGCATCGGCCGGTTCGGCCGGCGCGACGTAGTCCAGCGCCGCAAAGCGCGCGCGCCCGTCCGGCGTCGGGAAACGGCCATCGGTGTAGAGCCGCACAGCGCCGCTGGCCGCGCCCTCCGGCAGCGGCCACTGCTGCGGGCCGTTCATGGCGAGCCGGTCGTAGCTCAGTCCGGTGATGTCGAGGTCGCGCCCACGCGTGGTTTCACGATGCTCGTCGAACACCTGTTCGGGGTTCGCGTACGGAAACAGGCGCGCACCGTCGTCCGCGCGGCCCAGCGCGGTCGCGAGCCGGCGGGCGAAGTCGACCCCGATCGCCCAGTCCGCGCGCGCTTCGACCGGTCCGGCCACCGCCGCGCGCACACGCGAGATGCGGCGCTCGGAATTGGTGACCGTGCCTTCCTTCTCCGCCCAGCTCGTCGCCGGCAGCAGGAGGTCGGCGTAGGGCGCGGTCTCGGTGTCGGCGTAGGCTTCCTGCAGCACCACGAATTCGGCGCGTTCCAGCCCGCGGCGTACCGTGGCGAGGTTGGGCAGCGAATAGGCGGGATTGGTGCAAGCGATCCACACCGCCTTCACGCTGCCATCGGCCAGCGCGTCGAACAGTTCGACCGCGGTCTTGCCCGGCGCGGCGGGCACCGAGTCCACGCCCCACAGCCGCGCGGTCTCGGCGCGGTGCTCGGGATTGGCGAGCTCGCGATGCGCGGCGCCGAGCGTGGCGAGTCCGCCCACTTCGCGCCCGCCCATTGCGTTGGGCTGCCCGGTCAGCGAGAACGGCCCGGCGCCGGGCCGGCCGATCTGTCCCGTCGCGAGATGCAGGTTGATCAGCGCGGCGTTCTTGGCCGTGCCGTTGGCCGACTGGTTCAAGCCCTGACAGTACAGCGACAGCGAGGCGGGTGAACGCGCGAAGAGCCGCGCTGCCCGTTCCAGCGCGCGCACCGGGATGCCGCAGGTCGCGGCCGCGGCAGCCGGCGTCCAGCCCTCCACGATGCGCACGAGGTCGGCGAAGCCGTTCGTGTGCTTCGCGATGTAGCCGCGGTCGATCAGGCTGTCCACCAGCATGACGTGCAGCATGCCGTGGAACAGTGCGACGTCGGTGCCGGTCCGGATCTGCAGGTGCAGGTCGGCCGCGGCGGCGGTGTCGGTCACGCGCGGATCGACCACGATCCATTGCTGGGCGCGGTGCTTGCGGGCATCCTCCAGCCGCCGGAACAGGACCGGGTGCGCGTAGGCAGGGTTCGCACCGGCGATGAAGACGCATTCCGCGTGGTCGAGATCCTCGTAACAGGCGGGCGGCGCGTCGGCGCCAAGCGTTGCCTTGTAGCCGGTGACCGCGGAAGACATGCACAGCCGGGAATTGGTGTCGACGTTGTTGGTGCCGACGAGCCCCTTGGCGAGTTTGTTGAAGACGTAATAGTCCTCGGTCAGCAACTGGCCGGACAGGTAGAAGGCGACGCTGTCCGGGCCGTGCGCCTTGATGATGGCGGCGAAGCGCTCGGCCGCATGGTCCAGCGCGTCGTCCCACAGCACGCGCTCGCGCGGCTGGCCCCGTTCGCGGCGCAGTTCCGGCACCTGCGCGCGCGCGCCATGGCCTGCGGTGAGGTGCAGCGTCGCGCCCTTGGTGCACAGCCGGCCGAAGTTGGCCGGATGGTCCGAATCGCCGCGCACCGCGGTCACCCGTCCGGCCTCCGTCGACACAATCACGCCGCAGCCCACCCCGCAGTAGCAGCAGGTGGTCTTCGTTTCAGCGACGACCGGCAGATGAATGGGGTTACGCACGCATGGCCTCCGTGCCCTATCCCTAAGCAACCGGTATGCCACGCAAAAAGTCTGTGCAATCAAGCCCCTGCCGTGCGTGCTGGGGTGGGGCGATGGTGCATGGACCAAGCGCCATGCCTTATCTTGGTGCGGTCATCGGCCTGTCATCTATTCGCGCTCCCCGCGCGCAACGGATCTGGCGCGTTATCGACGGGTCTTGAAGTGGGCTGCCACGATCGAATTGATTCGTCTAGAGAACTACCGAATAGCCGAACGCCCGTTCAACGGACACTGCTTAAAGTGCGTCGTCAGTAAGCGCATTTGCCGCGCGACGCACACCCGCGCGGGCCAGGTTTTCACTGGATGGCCACCGCGGAAGAATGCGCTAGGATTCTGACCGAGAAGGTGTTTGGGCCGAGCACGTCCTTGCTGTTCAACGGACACTTCTTCATGTTGTTTCGAACAACAGTCAGATAAACCAAGTTAGGCATCGATGCCGAGTTCAGGAACATCAAGTCCCGCGCATTGGTTGCGCGGCGCGTGGCGGTCGGATCGTCAGCGTACGATCGCTGCGTGGGGTGAATACCCTCCGGGCTCCAAGCAATTTCAGGCGATCCTGTTGCGCGATCTGGGTCAACTCACGATCCGTTATACGAAGACGCGTACTCGTTCGGCCAACTCTGGTTGGACATCGTATCGGGTGCTGTGGGCTTCGGCCGACGTGTTGTTCGTGGTCTCTGGCCCGAAGCACTCGGAGTCGGGCCAGTTAATCTATTTCACGTCACCAATCGAATATTGGGTTCACGTCGGAAGTTATGTGGAGTATTTTTCCAAGGTCAACGATGTCTAACCTCAGCTCGAGCGGACGCGAGGAAGCGTGCGTGGCTTGCCTGTAACGGTATCGGTGAGCATGCGGTATCGTACGCGCCGCTCAACAAGCCGTTAAATCGCCTCTTGGTTACTGCGTCAGAAATTAATGGGGCCAGGCGGACCCTTTTAATCCCTTGCTGCCCACGTGCCCCAGTAGCTAAGGCGCGCCCTCACGGCCGACGATGATGCCACCGAGCAGTTGACTGCGCGGATCATCGATCACCTTCTGCAGCAGCGCCCGCTGTTCGCCGGCGATCACCATGTCGCCGTTCTCCGCGATGTCCTTGATGTGGAGCACCAGCGGGTTGGCGCCCGCCCGATCGACGATTGATTTGGCTTCTCTCTCATAAGCCCGCGCAGTTCCCCAGTCGCCATGGCCTGCGCGGAACGCGCGCGTCTGATCGGAAAACGCGATCGGGACCGCCGCGCCGCTTTCCGTCACCAGGCGGGCGTGTTGGTCCGGCGGCAGGGCGATGGTGCTGTCCAGCATCAGCACGATGCCGGTGTGCGGCTTGAAATAGCGGTCGTCGATGGCGATGTACGGAATGCTGACCGCCGAACGGATCTGTCCTACCGCGATCAGCTCGTTGAGTTTCGCCAGCGCCATGTTGGCGAAAATCTGCGCGCCCGGTTCGGACCAGGGATGCCAGGAATCCCAGAAAAGATCCCCGGTGTAAAAGCTGCCGAATTTGCCGCCGATCCGGTACATGAATGGCAGCCCCCGGTGCAGGTCGCGGTAAAAAGCATCGACGGAAACGATGTGCAGCGTGGGGTTTTCACGTGCTTTCTGCCGGAGGTAGGCGTTGATGTTGTCGTAGTCCTGGAGACAGCCCACGTCCTGATCGTTGCTGTCGGCCGTCAGAAACGGATCGATGCCGGAACAATCCACCGCGTAGAAGGCGTGAATGTCGCCGAGCAGCACGACCGGCCGGTAATGTTCCGTTTCGACGAAATGGAATTCGCCCTTGGGCGAACAGTCGATCAGCGGATGCCGGCAGTCCAGCGTCAGCATGGCGATTTCCGCGTCCAGGTACTTTCTGGTCTCGGCGTCGAAGCGCCTCCTCTTTCCGCTGTGGTGCAGGTGATCGAATGCGACGATCACTTTGGGCCGCAGCTCGAAGAATGTTTTCTTCAGAAACGGGAACTTGGAACGGCTGCTGTACGTATGCAGCGAGGCGTAGCCCGAACCCTGGCTCAGGCAGAGCTGGTTGGCCGCCAGCAGCGGAAATGATTTCGCCAGCATGCCGCTGGAGGTGGAGGCGCCAACAGAGACCATCGGACCGATCGCGCGCATCTGCTCGCGGAACGCCGCGTCCTGACAGTAAGCAGGCAGCGCCTGCGCGGCGGCGCCTGTCATGCCGGCACACAAAGTCAGAACGATGAATAAAAGCTTCATGACCGCAGGCGCGTGGGCCGATTCCCGTCGCGCAGAATACGGAAAATCGCCTTAAAGAGAAAGCAGATCACACAGTACAGGAAGAATAATCCCCCTATCTACTTCGGTACCTTGAGTTTTTGAGTGACGAACAACGCTAACCAGGGTTCGGCAGCCTGAACGCCTTGGTCGTCGGCCGCGTATGCCCGCCTTCCAGCACCATCACCCGGTTCCGGTTGGGATCGCCGCACACGACGATATGCAGAATGTCGGGGCTGGCGAGAATTCTGACCATGTCATCGGGACCGCCCAGGAACTCCGGCGGATAGTTGCCGGCCTCGACCATCTTGCGCAGCGTCGTGCCCATGATGGACTGGTGCCGCAGGATCCAGTCGAAATCCCGGAGCGACATCCGGGTATGTTCGTACAGATGCTGCTTCACGCCCTCCTTGGTAAAGCCGGCCTCCGCCAGCGACTTGGCCACTGACGGCGTCATCAGGATCATCACCATGACGTGCTCGACGTTGGGACCGATGCCCGCGTAGTTGTAGAGCCGCACCTTCTTCTTGATCTCGCGGCTCATCAACTCGAGCGCCGTATCGGCGCCGTTGAGATCCTCGGTGCTGGCGGCGCCCGGGCTGGGGCCCCAGTTGTTCGTCACCCCCAGGGACACCGTGCTGCTGCCGCGGCTGAAACCCTGCGTTTCGTTGAACGGCTCCCAGGGGCTTTCCTGCTCGAATTCCGCCACCGCGAAGCCGAGCGGATAACCGAACGTGCCCATGTAGTTCGCCCCGGGCCGGAATCCGCCGAGGTTTCGCACCATCAGGCCCAGCGCGCGCCCCAGTGACGGATTGGCCCCGAGGGAAACCAGGCGCGGCCCGGAAGCGATGTTGAGCCGCTCGACCGCCGGCCCGTTGAAGACCGCATACGGAATGAGCCCCGACGAACTGCCGATCATGTTGAGCGAAAAGCGCTCGTCCCCCAGCGCTTCCGCCATCGCAATGAGCGCGGGCATGTGCTGCGGCCGGCACCCGGCCATCACACCCGCGGCGGCAATGTTCCAGGGCGTGGCGACGCGCTGATCCGGCAACAGGATGGCCACCTGGTCATGCGGCGCGCGATCCGTGAACTTCAGGAATTCAGCGATCCGCGCGGCCGTGGGCGGCAGGATCGGCAGGCCGTCGCTCCAACCCTTCTCGCTGAAATGCTGACAGATTTCGTCCACCGTACCGGTAAACACAACCTCCTCCGGACCGGCATCGGCGACAGCAGCGACTTCCGCAGCGGTTGTCCTGGTGAGGCCTTCGACGATGCGGTCGATCAGGACGCTGGTGATGTTGTCGGTGATCTTCTGCAGGTCGTGAATCCCGACCGGCCCGGGATATTCCGCGATGCTCACGTTCTCCACGCCCGCGGCCTTGCCCGCGATGCGCGCCAGCGCCGAGAAGCCGGTCGTGGTGATGACCACGCCGGGAATGCCGGCTTTTTCGACAAACGCTACCGACCGCGCCGCGGTCGGGGAGCAGGTCCCTCAGGCACCGTTGCCCGACATCACCGCATCGCAGCCCTTCTCTTTCGCCAGCGCCGCAATCTGGGCGGCCCGCTCGCGCTGCTTGGTGGCGTTGTCGGCGACGTGCGTATGAGGGAATTCGGTATAGGGGATGATCCGCAGCGCCGGAAAGCGCGCCTTCAGCAGCTTGCGGATGATCGGGTAGGTGATATCGCCCTTGAAGTCACCGTTCCACAATTCGCCGATGACCTTGCCGTCCAGGCTGTCCAGCCGCTTTGCACCCGCCGTGGGTTTCACCAGCGGCAGGCCGACCGGGTTGATCACGCCCATCTTTTCCATCGTCATATCCTTTTTTACCGAACGTTGAAACCTGAAATCAGCGATACCGCGTCAGCGGAATCAGCCACGGCAGCGGTTTGTTCGCGTCATGCCGCTCATCGATGAAATCCAGCACGAACAGATCGCCCCGATACTGGTTGATCGTAGCGTAAACAATGCGGTGCTCCTGGTCGAACCGCCAGGAGCGCAACTTCACCAGATTGCCGCCCATGGTGTAATCGAGCCGCTCCGCCACCTCCGGCGTGGCGTAGCCGACGGTCACCTCCTGGCGGGCCACGGCAATCTTCGCGCCCGCTTCCTTCAGCAGGCGCTGAAACTTGAACTTTTTGTCGGCGTTCCGTGGAAACGCGTCATACACGTCCTGGGCGATATAGGCATCGAGCAGCGCGAAGGGCCGGCCATTGTGCAGGTGGGTTTTTCGCACCTGCACATACTTGCCCGTGTCGCCGGCATCGAGGGCCAGCAAGGGCGGCAAGCGCTGGTTCCGGTGGCGGCTCAGGATGCGTATCGTCTGCCCGGGCGCGACGTTGTAGCCGTCGTTGATGGCGCGTCGCAGCGTCGGGTCGTCGATCGCCATGTTCAGGGCGCGCGTGACGACGGTGCCGCGCCCCCGCGCACTGGACAGCAAGCCTTCGGCCGACAGCAACCCCAGCGCCTGCCGGACCGTGATGCGCGCAACCTTGTACTGCTTGCTTAACGCGTCCACCGTGGCGAGCTTCTGGCCGGGCTTCCACTCCCCGTCCGAGATGCGCTCCCGGAAGACCCGGGCCAGCCGCACATAAAGCGCGATGGCGGGTGAATCATCAAACCACTGATCCAGCGCACCTTCCGCCCGCCGCCCCATTGCGTCCATGTCTTCGCTTTCCAGCGTCGATTCGCGTTTGATCTTAAAACCTATAAATAGGCTTTGTCAACGCACCCCAAGCTGGGGATGCACGGTGAATATTTTGTGGAGCGCGCACATGCCCACAGGAATTGGCGCACGGCCCGCGAACACCTGTAGAGCCTACTATTAGGTTTTACGATTGACAGCCTCGGCGTCGGACGCGATATAATTTTCCGCACGCCGCGATAAGAACAAACGCCGTGGCGGATCAGGAGGAGCACCACCATGAGCCAGCGCAGTACCATCGCCGCCTTCGTCGCCCTGCTGTGCGGCGTGTCGGCATCACCCGCGTCCGCGCAAACCGCCGCCGCCACGGCTTACCCCACCCGCGTGATCAGGATGGTGGTCCCGTACCCGCCCGGAGGCGTCGCCAACATCGTGGCCCGCATCCTGAGCGAGCGGCTTAGCGCCACCTGGGGCCAGAACGTCGTCGTGGACAACCGGCCCGGCGCCAACGGCATCACCGGCACCGCGGTCGTCGCCAAGGCGGCGCCCGACGGCTACACGATCGGCCTGGTCCTGGCCACGCACGCGATCAATCCGCTCCTGTACCGCGACATGCCCTTCGATACGAACAAGGACTTCGCCCCGATCACCCTGATCGCCGAGTACCCCCTGCTGCTGGTGGTCAATCCCGCCTTCCCGGCCGCCACGCTGCAGGAATTCATCGACCGCGCCAAGGCGCAGCCGGGGAAGATCACCTTCGCGTCATCGGGCAACGGCAGCGGTCCGCACCTCGCCATCGAGCTGCTGAACACCAAGGCGGGCATCAACCTCCTGCACGTGCCGTACAAGGGTGGCGGACTCGCCATCACCGACGTGGTGGCCGGGCACGTCAATGCGTTCTTCAGCAGCCTGCTGACGGCGCAATCGATGGTTCAGGCCAACCGGCTGCGCGTACTTGCCGTCACCAGCCGCGAACGATCGTCCGTCCTCCCCAACGTGCCCGCGATCGCCGAAACCGTGCCGGGATTCTCGGTGACCGGCTGGCTGGGCCTGGTCGCGCCGGCGGGCACGCCCGCGCCGATCGTTGCCAAGATCCAGACGACGGTGTCGGGACTCACCGCGGATTCGGCCGTCAGGGACAAGCTCTCGGCCGAAGGCGCCGAGCCCCGGCGCAGCACGCCCGCCGAGTTCGCGGCGTTCCTGCGGACCGAACGCGACAAGTTCACCTCGATCATCAAGGCCGGGAACATCAAGCTGGACTGATCGACGCGCATCGTCCGCTTGTCCCGGCGCTGCAGCCGGCGCGAACGGTCAGCGAATCCCCCACAGGAGTGTTTGAAATGCCGACACCCTCCTCGTACGATCCCGCCCGGTTCAAACCACGCACCTTCTTTGACGCCGTGCCCGCGTTCCGAAGCGGACAGGATGATCCCTGCCAGTACCTGGAGCGGTGCCTGGAAGTCATCGCGGAGCGCGAGCCTACGGTTCAGGCGTGGGTGATCATGAACGAGCGCGGCGCCCGGGAAGCGGCGGATGCGTCAGCCCGGCGCTGGCGCGAGGGGCGGCCGCTCTCGCCCATCGACGGCATGCCGATCGGCATCAAGGACCTGATCGAGACGAAGGACATGCCCACCCAGATGGGCTGCGCCGCCTTCGAGGGCCATTTCCCCAAAAGCGACAGTGCGTCCGTGCGCGCCCTGCGCGACGCCGGCGCCATCATTCTGGGCAAACTGGTCACCACCGAACTGGCTGCGGGACTTGCTGGCCCGACCACCAACCCGTTCAATCCGCTCCACACGCCCGGCAGTTCATCGAGCGGCCCCGCGGCGGCGGTGGGCGCCGGCATGATCCCGGTGGCCATCGGCACGCAGGTCGGCGGCTCGGTGATCCGCCCCGCCAGCTACTGCGCGAACTGGGCGCTCAAGCCCACGCTGGGCGCGTTGAACCGGGGCGAGCGTCTCACCTACAGCCACGGCACACTCGGCATCCACGGAGGTTCACTACAGGATATCTGGCCGGTGGCCATCGCCATGAGCCAACGCGCGGGCGGCGATCCCGGACGGCCGGGGTTGTTCGGCCCGCCCGACACGCCGCTCGCGGCCAAACCGCAGCGGTTGATCCTGATGGAAACCGGGGGCTGGGCGGACCTGGACAAGATCACCCGCGAGGCGCTCGAGCAGGTGCTCGCGCAATTGCAAAACGCCGGCGTGGAGATTGTCCGGCGGACCGATTCGGCGCTGCTCGATGTTTTCGAACAGAGAATCGCGTCGATGAATGCGGTCGGCAACGACATCACCGCCTTCGAACTGCGCCCGCTGCTGGAGAACCTCGTGGAAGCGCAGCCGGACAAAATCAGCCCGCGCCTGCTGCAGAAGCTTGAACAGGGCAGGAAACTGACGCTGGACGACTACCGCGCGCGGCTGCTCGCGTGCGAGGAGGCCCGCCATCGGTTCACGGCGATCGCGCCGCTTGGCGACGCGCTGATCAGCGTCTCATCGTCGGGTCCCGCGCCGCTCGGCACCCTCGCCGGCACGCATCCGGCAGCCACCACCGTATTCAATGCACCCGCGTCCATGCTGGGGGCGCCCGCGGTCACCGTTCCCCTCCTGGCCATCGGCGGCTTGCCGGTGGGCGTGCAGCTCGTGGGGCAGCAGCACGCCGACGCCGGGATGATCGGCATGGCCCGCTGGCTGGGGGACAACATTCCCCACGTCATTCGCCAGTAACCGGAAAGACCCGTGCGACTCGGCGCGCACCGGGAAGAACCCAACCAGCAAGCGGCTACTGCAGCATGAAGGTCTCGTACTCCAGGGTCTCGAGCTTGCGTTCCAGCAGGATGAGCCCGGTGAACACCGTGATGAGCAGCGCGACCGCGAAGCCATAGCCGTACCAGTACGCGCCGAGCTTCAGCGTGGCGCCGGTCAGCCCCACGTTCGCCACCAGCAGCAGCCCCGTCAGCACCACCACCTCGCGCCGCCGGTCGAGATAAAAGAGCACGTTCAGGATGCCGAGCAGCACCACCTGCAGGCCGGCGGCGACCACCTGGATGTACAGCAGCGACAGGTAGAGCTGCGAGATGCCGATCCATTCCAGCAGCGCGGGACCCGCGACCATCACGACCAGCACGGCGATGGTCTGGATCTTGACGATCTCGAACAGGCCCTGGCGCACGCTCGAGATCATCTCGTCGCGGTTGCGCTCGATGGTGTCGAGCGAGCCGCCCTCGCGCACCGCCGTGTAGAACTTGTCGAAGTACTCGACGAAATCGGTCTCGATGCGGATCAGGAACACCGCCATGCCCGGGATGATGGCGAGGTAGGCAAGAAAGACCGGGAGATCGTAAACCAGCGAGGCGTTGAGCGGGCCGATCGAGGGTTGCCCGGTGTCGGGGAAGTACCAGAACATGAGCTTGTCCGCCCACACCGCGAGGTTGTAGAGGAGACCCGTCATCATCAGCGCCGGGAACATCGCGCGCCGCCGGGCGAAGCCGAAGGCGATCAGCCGGTCGGACGGAAAATTGCGCAGGATGACGGTGACCATGCCGATCAGCAGCACCAGGTGGCCCAGCACGAAGCCGAACAGCAGCCCCTCCATGCCGAGCTTGCGCAGCGCCAGCGCGCTCGCCACGACCACGATGTAGCCGAAGGCGAACATGCCCACGATCTGCTTGTACTGCTTCAGTCCCGACAGCATGAGCGTGGACATCCAGATGCCGTTCAGGATCACGAACCCCGCGAGCATCAGAATGCGGTAGATGTCGCTCTCGCGGGGAAACAGGATCAGCACCAGCAGCATGCCCAGCACGCCGCTGATGGCCATCACCGTCAGCAGCGCCCCCATGAAGTTGGGCAGCACCGCGGACTCCTTCTTCTCGAACAGGCGGTCGGCGATGAAGCGCGTAAAGGCGATCTGCAGCGGCCCCGACAGGATGAGCGACAGCATGATGAGGTAGGTCACCGACACCTGGAACTGCTGCACCAGCGTCGCCGGCACCACCACCGAGGCCGACAGGATGCCCACCATCAGGATGCCGACGATGGACAGCACCCACGGCCCGGAACTGATCACGCCGGCGTAGGCGTAGGCCTGGAAGAGGCCGAAGTAGCTGCGTTTCTCCAGCAGTTTGCGCAGCTCGAAACCGATGCCCGCCATCGCTAGCCCCTCCCGCCTGCCTGCAGGGCCGCGTCGTAGATCTCGCGGTACGCGCCGAACATCCGTTCCTGCGTGTAGTAGCGCTCGACGCGCGTGATGCCCGCGGCCGAGGCCGCATGCCAGGCTTCGGGCTGCGTGAGCAGCTCGATCGCCGCGGTGGCGAGGCCGTCCGGATCGGCGATGCGCACGATGCGCCCGGAAGCGCCCAGCGCCTCGTCCTCTCCCGGCAGGCCGTACACGAGCTGCCGGCACGAGCCCACGTCCGTGCACACGGCGGGCACGCCCGCGGCGTAGCCTTCCAGCACGACGAGCGGGAGCGCCTCGCTGATGGAAGACAGCACGCCGACGCCGACCTTCGGCAGCAGTTCGGTCATTTGCTGGAAGCCTAAGAACTTCACCTTGTCCGCGAGGCCCAGGTTGGCGACGAGGTCGCGGCATTCCTGCACGTAGCCCGGATCCTCGTCCTCCGGGCCGGCGATCCAGCCCTCGGCCTGCGGCAGGCGGTTGGCGACGATGCGCATCGCGCGCACGAAGGTCTTGATGTCCTTGATCGGCACCACGCGCCCGATCAGGCACAGCACCTGCGGAACCTCGCGCGGCCGCTGCGTGCGGAGCGGTGCGAAGCGCGCCACGTTGACGCCGTTGGGCACGTTGCGCGTGCGGTCCGGGTCGGCGCCGTCGGCGATCTGGCGCAGGCGGTTGGCTTCGTACAGCGCGGTGATGTGGTCGGAGGCGTCGTAGCACATGCGCCCGAGCGCCTCGAAGAAGCGGATCCACATCCGGCGGAAATAGCCGATCTCCGCCGGGTCTTTCTGGAACACGTTGCGGTTGTCCTTCACCCAGTCGGCCTGGAACAGGTCGATCTTGCGTTCCTTGGTGTAGATGCCGTGCTCGGACAGGATCAGCGGCCGTCCGCGCCGCTGCTTGAGCAGCGTGCCGAGGAGGCCGGCGTAACCGGTCGATACGGTGTGGTACGCCCGCACGGGAATGAAGGACTCGGCGATCTCGGCCAGCGTCCATACCGGCGCGTGCATGGTGCGCACGGTCCAGAAATAATCGACGAAGGAGGGATCGGTGCAGAAACGCCGGTAGCTCTCGCGGATATAGTCCCAGGAGGACGTGCTGAACAGGAAGCGGTCGTGGTCGAGCCGGCCGCCGGGACAGAGTTCGGGCACCAGCTTGGCGAACAGGTTGGCATCGGCGGCATGCGATTTCGGCGCCCGGAAATAGTCGTGCAGGCGGCCGACCATGTCCGACACTTCCGGGTCCGCCGGCAGCGGCCGCACCAGCGGCACGCGCGGGCGTTCGAACAGGTAATGCGTTTCCAGATGCACCACGTTCGGCGGCAGCGCGTACTTGATCGCGCCGTAATCCTCGCGCCGGCTGCCGATGAAGATGACCGCGAAGCTCAAGTCGGGGAAACCGCGGATGATCTGGTTCACCCAGCTCGATACGCCGCCGGCGACGTACGGAAACGTACCCTCCAGCAGCAGCCCCACGTCCGCGCGCTCGGCGCGGGGGAACGCCTCGGCCGCGGCGGCGCCCATGACATCGGGGGCGTTCACAGCGGCACCCCGCTCGTCGGTTCGCTGCCGACGACCGCGCGCCCGGTCCAGTACTGCATCAGCGGCGCCATCAGCGGCGTCACCTGCTTGCCGGCGATGCGGCCCATCAGCGCGCGCGTGTAGCTGTAATCGCCGCGCTGGAAGGCGATCTCGGCGAGATACGGCAGCACGCGCGACTCCGGAATGCCGCGTGCCACCGCGGCGCGGAAGGCGTCCTCGGCCGCCTCCGGCCGCCGGCACGCGAGCTCCAGCCGGCCGTGCAGGAAGCGGATGCCGGGCTCGCCGGGCGACACCGCCTCCGCCTGGCGCACGAAATCGAGCGCGGTGTCGAGGGCGTGCGCGCGCAAATCGCCCTGCACCAGGTCGGCGTAGACGAGCTCCCAGTACAGCTCGGCCAGGTGCCGCAGGCTCGCCAGGCGGATGGCCGGATCCTCGGCGGTCGCCACGCGCTCGCGCTCGCCGCGGATGCGGTCGAGAATCTTTTTCTCCTGCGCGTCGAGCATGCCGTAGGCGGTGAGCCGGATGTCATCCTCCGGATCGGCGAGCAGTTCGCGCAGCATGGGGCCCACGATGCGCACCGGCATGTTCTGCAGCGCCAGCAGCGATTTGAGCCGCAGCGGCAGCGGTGTCGACGGGTTGAGCAGCAGCGACTTGATGCCGCCCTCGCCGAAGGCGAGCTCCGGCTCCTGGATGGACAGCACGAACTCGGGCGTCTGCACGCCCGCGAAGGGCTGGTGCGTTCTCCGCTTCGGCAGCAGGAAGGCCGCCAGCAGCGCGGTCAGCAGCCCGAGCGGTCCCAGCAGCGGCACGAAAAAGCAGAAGCTGAAGATCAGCGCGCACACCCAGTGCCGCGGTTCGCGGTACTCCGCCGGCAGCGTCGCCCAGGCGAACAGGGTGAGCGCCGCGCTCGCCATGAAATGCAGCGCGAAAAACAGGCTCACCTCCCGCGTCCCCTGCGCCAGCCCGAACAGCACCGCGAGCGCCGCCAGCTCGAACGCGACCGCCGCCAGCGCAAAGACGCCCAGCAGCGCGACCCGCATCACCCATCCCGCCGCCCCGGCCGCCCGCGCCATGATCATCGCGTGCCCCGCACGAAGCGCATCAACTGGTCCACCGCGTTGTGGTCGGCGAGCGACAGCACGTGCGAGGACACGCCGAGCGAGGTCAGGTCGCCGCCGAAGTTCTGCTGCAGCCAGTTGTCGATGCGGATCAGGTAGCCCTCCACCGCCACGCTGGTCGCGAGCGGCATCAGCGTCACCATCACGCAGCGTTCCCCGTGGCGGTAGTCCCAGCGGATGTCGGGGGCCCGGCTCTGGCGACCCAATTGCAGGTAAATGTCCTCGCGCTCGGCCTGCGGCGCGAAATCGAACACCACCAGGTGACTGACGATGGCGTGCTCGCGGCCGATGCGCTGCAGTTTGACCAGTTCCTCGGCGAAGGCGAACGGCAGTTCCGGATGGCGCTTGAACAGGCGCTGCGCGAGCTCCGCGGAGGCGACGCTGTCGGCGTAGAGGCCCAGCAGCACGCCGAGCACCTTCAGCGCGTCCTGGTTCAGCGCGAAGAAGGGCATGCGGTCCACCACCAGCACGCCGATCTCGCGCCCGCTGTTGGGGGCGAGCGGCGCGACCAGCAGGTGCTCGCTCGGCACGCCGTCCACCAGTTCCTCGGTCTGCACGTGGGCGAGCGTGCCGCGCTCGCGCGCGAAGCGCAGCAGAGGATCGTTCATGGCGAGCGGACGTGGGTTGCCGAGCTGGGCGCGCAGTTCGTAGCCCGGCGCCTCGCCCGGGCGGTCGGTGCGCGCGTAGATTGCCGCGACTTCGAGCTGGGAATACTGCGCGAGGAAGGACAGGAAGCGCTGCGCCGTCTCAGGCGCCAGCGGATCGGTACCTTTCAACTGCCGCCGCAGCGCGACCAGCAGGTCGCGCAGCGTCGCCGGCTTGGAGATGAGGTCCTGCTCCAGCCGGTCGTGCGACACGCGCAGCAGGTAGAGCCGTTTGGTGATGCGGCTCATGCGGTCGTCCAGGTACAGGTTCAGTTCGCGCATGCGGCGCAGGCGGGTGCGCCAGATCGAGCTGTACTCGCCGCAGATCATCACCAGCAGCAGGCCGCCGAGGAAGTACTGCTTGGGAAACTCCGCCGCGTCCGGCTGCAGCAACAGCCAGCCGCCGAGCAGGATGCCGGCGGACAGCACGCCCGGCAGCACGCTGTAGCGCAGCGCCACCAGCACGGGCATGAACCACAGCCAGGGAAACTCGCGGTCGACGAAGAACGGGTCGTCGGGCGAGGCGAACACGCCGATGCCCAGCGCGAGCAGCGTCAGCACCCACGTCTCGAGCCACACCCACGGCCCGTCGACCGCCGGATCGACGAACGAGCGCATGAGCGTGCGCACCCACAGCCGGCGGCGCCGCGTCTTGACGCTCACGGGGTGCTCCAGGTCATCGTCCGCCGGCGCCCTACTCGATGCGCGCGCTGGAGAACATCTCGCGCATCAGCTTCTGCGCGACGCCGGCCAGGGAATCGCGGCTCCAGCCGCTCTTCGCGCCCACCGAGCTCCACACCACCTGCCCGCTCTGCACGTCGACGATGCGCAGCGCGAGGCCGACGGCGGGCTCGCCGTCCACGCCCACCTTGTAGCGCCACTCGTCCACCGCCCCGGTCAGCGCGTAGCGGATGCCCTGCTCGCGCGCCCACTTGAGCGCCTCGACCTGCAGCTTGCGCTCGACCGGGTCGAACAATGCGTCGGGGCTGAGCGCGGGCGGATAGGCCACGAGCTGGTTCACGCCGCGGGCGCGCAGCAGCCCGTCGGCGATCGCCTCGGCCCGCAATCCCGCCTGCGGCACGTCGGTGTGGTTGGAAATCGGCAGCACCGCCCACTTGGCGCCACGTTCGAGCGCCTGGCTGTCGGGCATGTGGCTGGTCACCGTGCAGGCCGACAGCAGGGCCAGCACGGCAGCCGCAGCGGCACCGCGTATTGCATTGAGAACGTTCATGGCAGACCTCCCTCAGTAAAAGTATTGATACCGCAATCCGAACTCGCGCAGCAATGCGTTGGTGCCGCTGCCGCCCAGCGCCTGCGTCCAGTAGAGCTGCAGGTGGTCGGAACCGAAGACGCTGCCGGCGGCGCCGAAGAGCATGCTGTAACCATTGCCCGACAGCGTGTTATAGCTCAGGCCGACATCGGCGAACGGCCGCAACGCACGCGTGTACTCGGTGCGCAGGCTGGTGCCGAAGCCGCCGTAGAGGCCGACGAGGTCGAAGCTCTGCGGCATGAACAGGCCGGCGGTCGGAATCGCGCCGCCGGGATTGATGATGGCGGTCGCCGGATTGGGCTGGCCGTTGGCCGTGTAGCGCTGGCTCGCGCCCGCGAGCCGCACCGCGAGGTCCGGATAGTCGAGGCGGATGCGGTGGCCCAGCTCCCAGTTGAGACCGTAGCCGTTGCCGAGGTAGGCATCGTCCTGCGTGTAATAGCGCGCGCCGAAGACCTGCGCGAGCCCGTACTCGCGGCGGCTGAAATCGACGGTGACGGTGGCGTCGACCTGCCGCTTCATGCCGGCGACCCGCAACGGCACCGATTCGGTGGCGAGCAGGTTCCAGCCGGCGCCGACGAGTAACGTGCCGCCGCCGAAGCGCCAGCTGCGCTCCGCGCGCGCCACTCCGAAATCGGTGAAGGCCGAGCGCCAGCCGAAGCGCAGCCGCGAGAAATTGCCATCGAGGTCGCCAGTGCCGCCTGCGTTGCCCTCGCGCCACAGCAGGCCCACCTGGACCTGGCGGTCGTGCGACGGGATGTTGACGATCGAATAGACATTGGTCGTCCACTGGTGCGTGTCATTGAGGTAGACGTCCATGCGCAGCCGCGGCGTCAGCCAGTGCGAGACCGCCGCCACCGTCTCGGTACCCTTCACCGCGCCGCGCAGGAAGGACGCGGTACCCGCCTCCAACCGGTTGGCGAGCGCCAGCGCGGTATCCACCAGCGCGGCATGGGCGTTGTCGTCGTGCGGTGCGCGCGCCTGCATCTGGAAGGCCAGCGCACGCGCGAGCGGCAGTTCGCCGAGCGCTCGCGCCGCCTCCAGCCGTACGCCGTCCGGCAGGCCGTCGTCGCGCACGTCGTGCAGGTCGCGCGCCAGCAGACGGTCGAGCGTCGCGCGGTCGTTGTCCTGGATCGCCAGCGCCACTTCCGCCCACCCCGGGCGCGCAAGGTTGCGTCCGTAGGCCTGCCACAACCAGCGCCGCGCGGCGTCGCGCGTTTCACCCGTCAGCATCCACGACAGCACCAACTCCCGGGTGCTGGCGTCCATCAGTTTTTTCTCGGCCTCCGTGCCGCCCGGCAGCGCGGCGGCATCCGGCGCCAGCAATTGCCGGAATACGCCGAGTTGCGCGTCGCCGCCCGCGCCCTGCTGCAGGGCCAGACGCGCCGCCACCTGCAGTTGCGCGCGGTCGAGGGGACGCAGCTGCCGCTCGTCGCGCAGCGCGGTCCACGCCTGGCGCCGCAGCCGCCAGGCCATCGCCTCGAAGCCCGCGCCTTCGAGCGCGTCCGCGTAGCCCATCAGCCACAGCGCGTCGCGGGTCCTGGCGGGATCGCGCCGCAATTCGCGCGCGAAGAAGGGCAGCGCCTGCAGCGGCTGGTTGAGCGCCACCAGCCCGGCGGCGTACGGCGGCCACAGCGCGGGCGCCTCGGCCGCGAGCTTCGCGTTCTCCTCGAGCAGGCGCGCGAGCTCGGTGTGGCGGCGCTCGCCGATCAGGAACCACAGGTACGCGGACAGCACGTCGGGGTCGCCGGGCGCCAACGCGAGCGCGCGACGGTAATCCTCGCGCGCACCGGCCGCGTCGCCGCTGGCTGCGCGAAAGCGCGCGCGCGCCAGCACGAAGCCGAGATTGCCCGCCAGCGCGGCCTCCTCCTTCGCATCGATGCCGGCGAACAGGCGCTTCAACGCCGGCAGGTCGCCGCGGCTTTCATAAATCTCGATCGCCATCAGCAGCAGCTGGCGGAAACCGGTGCGGCGCCAGCCCGCCTCCGCCAGCCGCGCCGCCGATTCCGGCTCGAGCGGCCGCATGAGCATGACCAGGCGTTCGAGTTCGGTGGGCTCCGCCTTGCCGTCCGCGGCGAGCTTGCGATAGGCCTCGAGCGCCGTGGCATCACGCGCGAGTTGCCAGGCCAGGTCGCCCAGCAGGCGCCAGTACTCCTCGTCCCGCGCGGCCGCCACGCCGCGGTGGCGTTCGAGCAGGGCGTAGGCGTCCTGGAAGCGCGCCCGGCGCACCATCAGCACGGCGGCTTCCGTGACCCGTTCGGGCGTCGCACCATAAACATCGATCAGCCGCGTCAGCGCGGACAGCGCCTGGTCGTCGCGGCCCATGCGCGCGGCCAGCCAGGCTTCGTTCTCGAGGATCACGGCCGAGGGGCGCGCCGCGTAGCGGCGTTCGAGGTAGTCGATACCGTCCGCCGGCCGGCCCACGCGCTCGAAAGCCTCCGCCAGCAAGCGCCAGTCGCGCGCCGAGAGGTCGCCGCGCGTGACCGCATGCTGCAGGCCGGCCAGCAGGGCCTCGTCGTCGTTCAGCCCCGGCGCCAGCCGCATCACGTTCCCCCATGCGCTCTCGTTGCCGCCGCGGGCGAGCGCCAGCCACTGTTCGAGCGCGAGTTGCGGGCGCTGCGTCCACTCCGACACCTGCGCGAGGCGCTGCCGCCACACCGGATCCTCCGGCCGCTGGCGCACCGCGGACGCGGCGACGCGGTACGCGTCCTCCAGATTGCGCGCGGCGAGAAAGATTTCCCACGCCAGCAGGTACGCGCGTTCGTCGTACGGGCGCATGCCGACGGGCGCGGAAGTGTCGACCGCGGGCCCGGACGTCGCTTCCGGGGCTGCGGGCACACCGGCAGCCGGCGCTTCCGCCGCGCTCGCCGAAGGCACCAGCCAGTCGAGCACGCGCTGCGCGATCAGCGCGGCGGTGGTCGCGGGCGCCGCCGGTTTCGCAGCGCCCATCCGCAGGAGCCGCCGGGCGTAACGTTCCGCGCGCGGCAGATCGTTGGCCGAACGCGCCAGCTCGGTGAGGTACAGCAGCACCGTCTCGTCGTTGATCAGGTCGCCCACATGCGCGTCGGCCGCCGACAGCGCTTCCTGCACCAGGTCGCCCGACTGCAGCGTCTTCACGGCACGCAGGAAAAACAGGCGCTGCTGGCCGCGCGCGGGTGCGCGCGCCTGCGCGGCGAACAGGACGGCTGCCGCAAGGCGGAAATCGCCGACGCCGATCGCCTCGTTCGCGGTCTCCGTGAACCAGCTCAGCGGCAGGTCGCCGTCCGTGTCGATGATGCGCTGGTAGAACTTCGCGGTCAGCTTCGGTTCGCCGACGGCCCGTGCCTGCGCCGCCAGAAACGCAAGATCCGGCGTCGACCAGTCGAGCGGCGCCAGCGCGGCCAACAGCGCCTGCGCGCGGCGGCCATCGGCCACGCCCTGGCGCGCGCCTGCCGGCAGCCGTGCGAGTTGCTGGCTGAGCGCCCGCAGTTCGAGCAGGTCCGCCTGCTGACGCAGCGACGCCGCAGCACTCGCGGGCAGGGCCGCCAGCGAGCGCAGGGCACCGGCCGCATCGCCGAGTGCCAACTGCTGCCGCGCCAGTTGCAGGCGGAGTTCCGCGTCGTCGGGCCGCGTTCTGAGAAGGTTGGTGAGATATGCGACGGCCAGCGGATCGGGGCTCTTTTCCCGCCGCATCTGCTCGAGCAGCGTCTGGCGCGGGAACAGCGCGGCAAAAGCGACCAGCACCAGGACCACCAGCGC